>CBEVRO010000062.1:0-6993 GCA_965552295.1 uncultured archaeon
CGGGGATGAAGCGAGCCGTTGATGACCGCGGCACAGCTAGACCCTGGGGGGCGCATGGCGACCCAGAGGGTCTCCTTAACCCTCCAAGGGCCGCTTGATGCTCCTCCCGGCTGGGTTGGAGGAGAGGCAGCAAATCCGAGTACGCTTGACACTCTGACTATCAATCTGGGGAGAGAGGGTAGGATGGAGTGAAGCAACCAGAGCGCCTCTGGCGCAGGGATTGAGAGCAGTACTCTCTGCCAGCGTGGCGGCACTGGCTCAGCGGAGATCCAGGAAGCAATCAGAACAGGCGATCTAGGGCCCTTACCCTAAGGCCCTCTCTGCTCTGGGCTCGGCTGTCGTGACTACGTGGAGAGGGCGACTTTAGCGGCCGTGTTCGCTGATCCTCTTGCTCGGAAGGGTGCAGAAATCGCGCTCACGCGATCTTGATCGCCCTCACCCTCAGCCCGCTCAGGTAGAACCTGGCACCCTCCCTGTCAACCAGGTGGAGTTCGAAGGGGTGCCTCCTCGGCAGGTCAGCCCTCTCCTCCACATCTCTCTTCAACCTCTCGATCTCGAAGAAGTCGTCTGGAACCTCGTCGACCACCAGCAGAAGGTCTACATCGCTTGCCGCGGTGAGCTTCCCCTCCGCGGCGCTCCCAAAGACGTAGACCTCCACACCCTCCCCTAGGATCTCGCTGGCTGCCTGAACCAGCCGGGGGATCCACTCTCTCCACCGTCTGACCATCTCAGCCCTCAGGAGCCTTGCCCTCACACCCCTTCGCAAGCTCTATCACCTCCTCCGCGGTCCGAATGAACACCTCGGCGTGGCGCCTCTTGAACGTCCTCACCGCGTACCTCGAGCTGAAGTACGCGTCGGTCAGGTGGTCCAGCCTCTCCCCCCACTCGGCGAGGAACTCTGCCACGGCTTCCCCGCAGGTCTCGGCCAGCCAGTCCTCGACCAACTCCGTCAGGTCGTGGGTCCTCGGGTAGGTCCCCAGGAGCGACAGCAGAACACCCTTGAGGTAGAGTTCCGCGGCCTGGTGCGCGTCGAACACGGCGAGGTCGAAAGCCCCTACAGACAGGTTGTACTTGGCGCTCCTCAGAAACTCCTCCCCCCTCCTCTTTAGCGTCTGAGCCACGTCGTGGCTGCTCAACACGCCCCCCGCGCGGCCGCCTGAACTCGACTATAAAGTCGCGGGTACTCAAGGGATCCCTTTTCTTAGAATCTCGGGCTCTGAGAGCGAGCGTCCACGTGTCGCGCTTCATCAAACCGATCTCCGTCCATCGTGTCCTCTCGAGCTGCGTGGAGCCAGTCCTGCCTACCTGACCCCTGCTTGAGGCGTCTCCCAGAGGGATATTCTCCTCGAGCGCGAGTCTCACTCCCGAGACCGTCAGCCCTCTGGCGGCGGAATTGGAAGGAGCAGGTCGTAGTCTCCCCGCACCACGTAAGTCCGGAGGATCACATCTCCAGCCGAAGCAATCAGAGTTCTCTGAGGCCATACTGGCTGCTGGCGGGCCTCCACCACATTCCCCGAGGCGCCGCGCGGATTCTGACGGAGCTGAAACTGGGGCTCTCAACCGCACACGACGCCCTGGGCTCCTTATAGCGGCCTGACTCAACGGGCGTCAGAACTCCTCGCTCAGGAAGTCCTGGAAGGGCTTGAGGAAGAAGACGAACAACGCCGCCATCGGGGCGACGATCGCCGCGAATCCCCCCGCGACTGCCGGGAATAAGGAGAGCGTTGAGTACACGACGCTGAAGTGAGCTACGGTGGGTAGCAGGATGTTCCCCGTCTTCTCCCGCATGACGCCGAAGATGAGCCCGAGGAAGCAGGCGAACGCCGCTATCAGGAGGGTTTGCGCCCTTTGGGAGGAGCCTCGCGATGTCTCCGCTCAGATCTCCCGTAGTTCTGACCTCCAACCCCCGGACCCGGAGGTACTCCCTGAAGGAGAGGGGCCAGGCCACCACCTCCCTACCCCTCCCCATCCTGCCGGGGAACAGCTCGGCCTCCCCCCTGAGCCTCAGGGAGGGGCCAGTCAGGACCAACACGTCCCTGGAGAAGAAGCCCGCGTCCACCACCCCTTCAGGCTCGTCACCTCGTCCAAGAACAGGTAGCTTGGACCCTCCCAAAACGGTTAAGTTCCCTGCCCGAAGCAGCCCTCGGTGAGCAAGTGCCGACCCACCGGGAGTGCGCCAACTTCTCAAACGGGTTCTGCAAGCTGTACGGGGTTAGCGTGGACCCAAACGGCCCGGCCTGCCCGAACTTCACTCCGAAAACCGCCGTGGCGGCTCAAGCAGCCCCCACAACCGCTTCCCTGAGTGCCCCGAGCGCAGAAACCGCGCCCATCCCTCTCGCGGTCGTTGGGCTCGGGGGGATGGGCCTGAGGAGGAGGCGCAGGAGGAGGAACAGGGCCAGAAGAGGGCGGAGTTTTCCGTTCTGGTGAGGGCGTTGGGAGGAGCGCTGACCGACCGTGGTCGCAATTCTCGAGAGTACCCCGCGGCTCATCTGCTCAACTTGCGGCGACTCCTCAAGATCAATCATTCCAACAGGGAGTTCAGCGGAGGGCAGAGGGCCCGGGGACCTGGCGCCCGAGATCGTGCTGCGAGCCTTCGGGCGTCAGGGTTCTCTCGAGAGGGCGGACCCGCTGGAGTGACGGCGTCTCCCGAATTTCCAACCTGCCCGGTGGAGAGAAGAGTGGGTAGGAGAGTGACCTCAAAGGCGGGTTTCAGCCTTTAGGACCAGGACATCAGGACGAACACCTCCTCCAGCTCGACGAGGCCGTCCCCGTTCGTGTCTACCCACCTCAGGAGAAGAATCCCGTCGCCGCTCAGGTCGAAGATGTTAGGGTTGTTCAGGAGGTAGAGGAGGCCAGCCATCGTCCCGTACCTCGTGATCCCGGCGATCCTGATAACCTGGCCCTCAGTTAGCGCGATTACGCAGTAGTCCCTGACCCCATAGTCCGCCGCAAACTCGACTCCCAGCGCTCTGAGGGCCACGTAGTAACCGCCGCGCCTGGCAAACGTGACCCCCACGGAGTCCCAGTCGTAGGGGATGACCTGCGATCCGCCCAAGACTACGAGTGGGCCATCACCCTGATCGAGTTCGGCCGCCCCGCTCAGCAGGCGCGCGAGGTAGTATTGGAATCCTGTTGTGGTACAGCATTATATACTGCCATCTAAGAACATTATGTCAATAGGTGGGGATGATGGAATTGATAAAAAAATTGGATAAACAGGGTAGGGTGGTTCTGCCTAAGGAGTGGAGGGAGAGGTACGCCAAGTCCGGCAGAGTCCTGATAAGAGTGGACGAAGATGTCCTCATAATAAGGCCCTACGAACCCCCAGATCTCACCGAGTTCTTCGATAGAATTGAGGCAGACGTGAAGTCCGATCTCTCAGAATGGAAGTCGGTGAGGAGGGAGCTCCTTGAGGCTCGTTGACGCCAGCGTATTTGTGCACGCCTTCCTTAAGCCCAAGAGAACGTTGAAGAGACATGAAATCCGGATAAAGGAGGCGGCGAAGGAGATAGTTCGGAGGATCAACGCAGGAGAGGAGGTAGGCATCACTGTTGTGCAGCTCGCCGAGGTGGCCAACATCCTCGAGGCTTACCTGCCCCTGGCGGACGCGCTCAAGGTGGAAGAGTTCCTAATACTCGCTCCGAACGTAAAGCTCTTTGGGATAACGGAGAGAGACTGTATTGAGGCCCTTAGAGTGGCTCAGGAGGCAGAGGTTGGGCTGAGCGACGCTCTGGCGTACGTGGTCATGAGGAGGGTTGGCGTGGAGGAGATCTACTCGTTCGATAGGGACTTCGACAGGCTCGAGGGGGTGAAACGTGTCACCGACTAGGGGTTTCGATCGCGGAACTGACTGCAAGCGAGCCCGCCCCATTATTTAGCTCAGACGACCTCAGTAAATCGATATGGCCAGCCTGATATGGCTGATCACCGGCCGGTGCGACATGGCCTGCCCTCACTGCTACGCGTCTCGTCTCCGCGGGGCCCCAGAGATGAGCACCGAGGAGTGCCTGAGGGTGATAAGAGAGGCCGCTGAGCTTGGAGTCGCGTACATAGGCTTCGCGGGAGGGGAACCCCTGCTCAGGCGAGATCTGCTCCAGCTTATGGAGGAGGCATCTGATCTGGGCGTGGAGGTTGGCTTGGTGACAAACGGAACCCTCCTCACGGAGAGCGTGGCGGAGGGACTGGCCCGAGTAGAGGCCTACGTCACGCTGAGCGTCGACGGAGACAGGGTCACGCACGAGTCTAGGAGGGGGCCTGGCTCTTGGAGGTTCGTGGAGAGGGCCGTGAACTCGCTGAGGCGTGCTGGGTACCACCTGCACACGATAACGGCCGTGGGCTCAGACAACTGGTCCAGGGTCAGGGAGGGGCTGGAGGCGCTGGATGAGTTCGGGGTCGGAGCGGCGTCGCTGATACCCGTCATGCCCTCCGGAGAGGGGGCTAACTTGGCTGTGGAGAGGAAGGAGTGGATCGCCGCCATGACCACAGCCTGGGAGTTCTCGAGGGAGTCCGGGATGAGGGTGAGCTTCTGGTGCACTCCCTTTGCGCCCATAGTGCTGCCGGTGGACTCGTGGTCCTGCAGGAGGTCTGACACGGTGGACCTCGACCCCTCAGGCAATCTGCTGCTCTGCGACGTGCTCGACGTCAGGCTATCCTCGGTCAAAGGCAGGAGCCTGGCGGAGGCTTGGAGGGAGGCGGACTCACACCCGCTGTCCCAGAGGGTCTCTCGGCCCAGGCTGAGCGGCCCGTGTCTCTCCTGCCCGATAAGGGAGCACTGCCTGGGAGGGTGCTACGCAAGATCCCTGCTGGCTGGGCAGGGGCCGGACGGCCCCGATCCCCTCTGCCCGGCCGCGTCCGGCGGGCGCTCCTAAGCCCTCGATGAGACCAGCTTGGTCTGTTGCGTCTCCGCGTGAGATCGCGGATAGGCTGGATGCGCTTCTCATAAGCAGGATCTGCTCAAGAAGCTCAATTGAGGAGAGGGGGAGGGCCCACAAGAAATCCTGGCGTTTAACTTCGTTTCAGGTCGTTTCACAAGGTTCCGTATATCGGCTTAGAAGGCGGGGACTCAGGGTGAGGGGCGTTGTCCAAGCGAATGCTAGCTCTACTCTGCATCTGCATGGTGGCCTCCATAGGCCTTCTGGCCTTGTACGTGTTCGAGCATCAGCGAGAGGGGTACTCCAGGCAGGCTCTGCGAGAGCTCGCCAGGGAGATCGCTGAGAAGAGGAGGCAGGGGTACGACGTCACGGAGGCGGAGTACTACCTCCTCTCGGCCGTCTACTATCACAAGGCTGGAGAGACCGACAGGGCATTCGAGCTGTTCAAGAAGGCTCGGGAAGCCCTCAAGAACGCGGATCTCCTTGCAACCCTTCCCGAGAGGGAGTGGCCCATTACGGAGAGCGCCGTGGAGATTGAAAAGATCCCCACACTCTGGGACGTGGTTCCGCTGGGAGCGGTCTTCGTAGAGACGGACGGAGGGTACCTGGCCTACCCGAGGAACGACAAGCACTGGAAGCTCAGCTGCTTCATAGTAATCGCCGTCGGGCAGACCGAAGACGGGAGCGAGTTCTTCTACCAAGGGAGGCTCCCCCTGAAGCCTGAAGAGGGCCCCTTCAGGCCAAGGATTTACCTGGACGGAGAGTGGGTCTACCCAAACCTGACGTTCGCGGGGCCGCTCTACTTCGACGAGGGGGAGAAGTTCGGTCTCCCGACGGTGTACCAGTACGACGTCAGCGGGAGGTACGTCCAGACCCTCTCATATGACGAGGAGAGGCATGTCTGGATACACACGATAGAGTCGGTCGAGAGCGGAGAGGCGCTCTTGGAGATGACGGTCCAGGCGGTCGGGGTGCCCATGTGGCTCGGGGAGTGGAACGGCAGCATGCTGATCCACGGGGTCTACCCAAAGCAGAGGGATCTGGACCTCTGGGGAGGGTTCTGGGACGTCGGATTCATGCAGGGCTCGGTTAAACAAGGTGGCGAGAGCCACGAGGTCTCTGGGTTCTTCGTGTTCGACAGGGCCTCCCACAGGACCTACTCAATGCCGCCTGCTGGGAATGCTGGAGCGCCCCTCGCCTTCAGCTGCATGGTTATATGCCAGGAGGATCTCTGCATCCTGATCTCGCGCTCCGAGAACCCGTCTCCGCTTAACGTAGGCTTCAGCTTCGAGCACCAGATGAGGATCAACTTCTTCGACCTGAACCTGAGCGTGGCGACGACAGACTTTGAGTTCTCGGATGACGGATCAATCCAGCCCTCCTCATTCAGGGTGGTCGGGAGGTTCGACGGCGGCTGGTTCAACTTGACGGGGTACGTGGTGGAGTTCTGGCCCGAGAGGTGGGCCGTCGGCAAGGGGACCTGGTGGGACGAGGACGGCCTGTTCTCCTGGGGCAGGTCGTTCAGCAGGTGGGTGGGCGAGATCGTCTTGGGCAACGAGACGATCCATGTCGACGCCTGGGGAGCTGGCGAGTTCACTCGATACGGCGTGAGCGGCGAGCCCAGGCCATGCAAGGTGGGTGAGAGCTGCTGGGACAGGTGGGGATCATTCGGGCCTGAGAACGTGTCTGAGGAGGGACCGCCGTAGACCCTCACTCTCCCTTTTTCCCACGCAGCAACTCGGCTCGTCTACCCGCTTGATCCAAGCTGAGTTTTGTGTGCGTCCACATCGAGCCCCCGAAGTGGCTGAGAGCTCCTCTGCGCTACGACCCGTAGGAGAACTCTATGGTTCCGCTCAGGTGGAAGACGACCTCAGCCGACGGCTTTCCATGCATCAGGTTCTCGTAGCCGCTCCACGGACCGACTACGGTCTTCGAGATGACGACCTGCCTGTCCGACTCTAGAGGGCCAAACTCCTTGACGAACTCGCTGATGTGCTCTAATATCCTGGAGACGTAGATGAGCTCACTCACGCGGTCTGACTGCGTTCCGCTCAGCCCAGTCTCCTTGTTGACGCAGGTCCAGGTCTTCTCCCACATTGCCTCAACCTCCGTGGGAACCTGC
>CBEVRO010000063.1:0-6854 GCA_965552295.1 uncultured archaeon
GGCTCTTTGCAAATCTGAAGCCAGGCGAGAAGGTCATCTCAATCGAGAGGGCGGATGGTAAGCTGATCTACAAGTATGATGACACTGGCGTCGTTGGAGAGGCCATCCTCACAAGCGAGGGAGTCGCCTTCTATGACGACCCAGGAACTACGTACTACGTGGATGTAGCTACACCATCACAGTGGGGAATGACGATCTTCAGAGAGCTCATCTCCACGCCCCCATTCAACCAGCACACCTACGTGCTCCACGTCCCAGACGGCTTATCTTCCTTCACTCTCAGCCTATTTGATGGAGATGACGTTCAGGTCAATGTGTACTGGCCCAACGGCACGCTCTACGGATCTTATATTGCTCCTTCGGATGAGCTATGGGACAGTTTCATAATTCAAACATACGGCGTCCCAGGCAATTGGAGCTTTGAGTTAATCGAGGACAGCTGGCCGAGCGACAATGGGAACTACTACGGCTTTCAGATCCCCGAACTTGCCACAGCGCTGAATAATGAGAGCTATGCGATACCAGCAGTCGGAGACTCCTTTGGAACGTGGGACAGCGTAATAGTGGGGGCAGAGACGGGCCTCAGCCCGATCTGGGAGTGGTACGTGATAGTTCCTAAAGGAACGACCGGCTTCACTCTATCTGTATATGACGGCGATAGGTGCCGGATTGTAGACATATTGGCTGGCAGATGTTACTCTCTAGGGCCTGTTCTCTCCATATCTGTTTACAAGCCTGATGGAAGTTTGTACGGCAGCGGATCTCCCCTGCTCAGTAACGAGGCCTGGGACTCCTTCGACATAGTCGTAGATCCTAACACTGAGTTTGGCGTCTGGAAGATCGTCATCGAGGAGATCAACGACTACAACGATTACGACACCTATGGGAACATGTACAGACTAGCCGTGGACCTTCCAACCGGCGTGTGGCTGGGATATCCGAACCCCAATCTATCCATAGCCGAGTTCAACGTCCCAGAGACTTGCGTGCTCCCTGGAACGACTTTCAACGTCAGCGTTGTTGTAAACAACTCTGGCTTTGTTGGCCTTAGAGACGTTCAGGTCGCATTGGAGATCCCGGCGGGGTGGACCGTGGATCAGCCGGTGAAGACCATCTTCGGATGGCTGTGGCCCAACTCAACAGCTGTAGTTGAGTTCCAGGTCACCATACCCACCGACGCCGCTCCCGGGAACTACACACTCACGGTAAATGCTTCTCACCCATGGGTGGTGCCTGGAGCAGACGACGAGGAGAGGAAGAACGTTACTGTGTGCCTCATAAACGTCGGAGTTCGAAAATCCATCATACCCGGAGATCTATGCACCTACAATGTCACTTTGCTGGTCTCCAACTACGATCCCCTGCCCACCCCGGAGATCAACGTCTACGACATCATCCCGTCGGGGATGGCCCTCACCGACTCGAACCCGCCTCCGAGCGGGAACTCTGGGAACGTCTACTGGTGGAGCCTCGTCTTAGGCCCGGCAGGATCCCCCTCCTCCACCTACCGGATCTCCTACAACCTCACGGCGTTGGCGTGTGGAGCGTCAGACTATAACCTCTCAGATGCGTTCGTAGTTGGAGTTGACCCTCCAGAGGGATATCTGAACGTCTCCGCAACGGAGTTCATGGAGCTAATCCTTTACCCAAATGGCACGAATAGGGTTCTGTCGTTCTGGGGCTTCTTGACTGTAAGCAACCCGACCTCTGACGTGATATCTGACATAACGGTAGAACTTGACGGGGAGGGTTACATATTCTACTTAGACTACCCCAAACCATCTGACTCCCCCGTAGAACCTCCCCTAACGTGGCCTGAGCTTAGACCTGGCGATTATGTCAGGTGGAGGTACGTGGCCGATCCGGCGCTCGCGGAGATACCCCTTAGAGCCTTTGAAGCTTTGAGCTATGAGCAGCAAGCGTGCGGGACTCCGACCAACATAACGCTGGAGATCACTCTGGTTGTGGATCAGAATTTATCCAAAATCACACTCATTAAGCCCATACCAGACTGGCTAGAGGTGCTATCGGTCTCAAGCGACGCAGGCAGCGTCAGCGCAACAAACGGGTATCTCAACTGGACGATTGGCGAGACTCAAGCCCCCTCTGAACTCCACCTGATGCTGAGGGGGGAGGCCACAGTCAGCGAGGGGGCCAGACTACCATCAGCCTCTCTCGTCTTCAAGAGGGACGGCGCCTCCGTACTAGATAGGATATCTTCCGTAACGGCTGTTGGACCCGCAGCCGTTGAAGTAGAGAAGAATGCCACGGCTGGCTGGAGCGTCAAAGCATCCTTCACCAATCTGGCGTCGGACCTTACGTACAATCTGACCGGCGTCTGCGTGTGGGAGGGTGCTCCGCCTCCTGCTGGGAGACTAGTCTTCTGCGAGACCCCCAACGTGCTCATGCAACCGGGCGATGTCTGGACGAGTGACTGGCGCTTGGATCCAGATGCAGGCGTCGTCCCGAAGTACTACGCCTCTGCAAACCTCACTGTGGTGCCCCATATAGGGGGTTCCTTGGTGCCTTTGAGGGAGTTGCTCCGAGGAGGGTATGAGATCTCAGCTACGCTTGAAGAGCTCGAGATAAACTGTACGCCCGCGGCGCCTGTTGGCGAGGCTGGTTTGGACTTCTCAAAGTCGGTAACTCCGCCAGTTGCGGAGGTCGGCGACGTCGTGTCCTTTACGATCGTGGTCAGAAACGTCGGCGACGCTCCGAGTGGAGTCATACAGATCTTTGACCGCCTCCCAGCCGAGCTTGCCCTAGTAGAGGGGACCTCCTCAGTAAACGGGACTCTTGTTGAGCCTGCGGTTATCGACAGGACGCTCTCGTGGGTGTTACCACCCCTGACGCCGGGTTCGCAGTGGGTAATCTCATTCTCGGCTCAGGTGACCGCATTCCCCGAAGAAGGTCTGGCTAGAAACGTTGTGGTGCACGAGGGGGAGGAAGTTGCATGGGCGGTACTCAGGGTGCTGTCACCCCCTGCCCCTCCGCCCACGCCTCCGACCCCGACACCGGCTGTAACGGTTCCGTCGCTCTCGCTGGAGAAGTCGTGCTCCCCCTCGACTGTTGCAATCGGCACCACGGTCTCCTGCACAATAAGGCTGGCCAACTCTGGAAACGGAACTGCAGAAAATCTAACTGTAGTAGACCTGCTGCCAGAGGGGTTAAAGTATGTAGAGGGCTCGGCCGTTCCTGAACTCGAGTCTTACTCGGAAGGTCGCTTAACATGGCGGGTTAATGAACTTCCACCAGGCGAGGAGTTCGTAGCCAGCTTCCTAGCCGTAGTGACAGGAGGTCCCTCGGGTGAGGCTCTAATCAACCTGGCGTACGCTAGGAACCTCACGGCCACGTTCAGGTTGACCGTAATAGCTCCTCCCACAGCTCCAACTATAAGCAAGGTGGGAGAGTACTTGGGGAACCAGACAATCTCATATCTTGTGTCTGTTTTCTCGCCCGAGGATATTACGAGCCTGAGCGTCATTGATTATGCTCCAGAATCTGCAGAGATTCTGGAAGGATCGCTCAGAGTTGCTGGAGTTGAAGGATGGGAGTTCTACGTCTCCGATCAAACGCTCAGATTGCTCTTGAGGGGTCTTAGAGGCGGCGCTCCGGCCACGATCACATTCAGAGTCACAGTACCCTTGGGCATTGCAGGGGATATAGTGAACATAGCAGAGCTTCCAGAATACGATCAGAGGGCTTCCAGCCTGGTAAGGATTCCAGCGACGCTGATCACAGCCGCTCTAGGAGGTGTCTCCATCCTCCCAGCACTGGTGATGCTGGCCCTCTTTGAGAGGGGCTTCCTGAGAAGAGGAGCGATCCTACTGGACCTAGAATCCATTAGGTCTGCTGCGCTATTTGGTAACCTTGATTTTGTGACTGGTGGAAGGAGGAGAATGTTGATAACTTATGAGACAGCAGTCGAATCTCTGAAGGATGCCCTGTTGGGGCCGGTCGTCTCGGGCCTGATCGAAAGAGGGGTGCTGGATATAGTGGCTACTGACGAGAGGCATGCCGTTTCTGCATTGCTGCTGTCGAGGCTAACGGGAATGACCCCAAGAACGGCGCTGGACATCATATCGGCGGTCACCAGCGGTGCTGTAGAGGTGGCCCTATCTGATCCGCGCGGAGACTCGGTTGCTCGTGGTCTCGGTCTGGATGTGATCCTCATTCCACCCGTATCGACGGCAGCAGGAGGTGAAGTTACGTGAGCGCCTCTGTCATTGGAATTGAAGAAGTCGTCCGCAGGAGGAGACGGAGGAGGACCGTCGCCGCCGTGGAGCTCGGCTTAGCAATCTCAGCGGTGTCTCTATTGATGGTCACGGTCTTGTCGCCCATCCTGAACACGTTTCAAGAGGTGCTGGCTGCCGCGCTTGCAGTCCTAGCAGGAGCTCTAACCTCACTGGCCTACTATCATTCAGAGGTTCTTCCGGCAGTGCCCTCTCGCTACAGGATTATGGTGGAGGTCTTGCCTGAGGCCGTTGAATCTGCCGGGCTGAATGAGTTGGAAAGGAAGTTACTGGCGCACATTGCAGAGCACGGAGTACTGCGTCCTGCAGAGTTGGCAGACGAGTGGAATGTCACGCCGTTCGCAATAACTTCTGCCCTACTTCGTTTAGAGAGGGCAGGATACGTCAGAATAAGGGGTCTAACTTGGGAGTGAGCCGTTTTCTGCTCATCCTGAGCCCCCCAAAAAAGTAATCACATAGCACTTTACCAGCAGCCGCTGATAACTTCATGAAGTCTCCGCTGGGGGGAGCCCTGCCTCTGAAGACGCTTGTTGCGACAGGCATTACACTCATTCTTTTCCTCTCTCTTCAGTGCCCCCTGGCGGAGGGTTCAACGGGCAGGCTAGTTTACATAAGCGCGCCTGAAGCTGTAATTCAAGTTCTCAGCGACCTAAACGGGACGCTGGAGGGACTGCTCTGGGTTAGATATCACTCGGAGCTAAGCGAAGTAAGCGTTCTCATCATAGCTGGGCAACCCCAGACCTCTCTTCGAGAGCCAAAGTCTCTTCTGATACTGGATTCCGTCTCAATGGATTACTGGCCAGTAGAGGCTCCAGTGAGGGGCTACGAGAGGTACTCTCCGGAAGAGGCAGGATCCCTCATCCCGTTCGGCGAGGCCAGAGGCGTCCTTCCGACGATAAGAACTCCTCCTGAGGTCGAGAGGAGAGTGGTCACCGCCTCTGGCGTAGAGGTAGTTTATGTGTTTGAGGATGGACTGCCAGCCGTCCTTGCAATTAGGGGCTCTCCAACAGTAGTTATAATCGCCGCCGACTTGGCTCAGTGGGTGAAGAGGGACCCGGAAGGCTTTGCTAAGCTGACCTCCTCTCTCATTGAATACTTCGTGCCTCAGCAAAAGTGGACTACACCAATTTTCCTTGCACTGGCCTCAGTGACCGTTCTTGCAATAGTAACAAGGTATCTCGGCACGAGACCACGAAGACCAAGCCTCCTAGAGGAGGCGCAGGAGGTGAGGATGATCTCGCGCGTATCAACCCTCGACCACCCTGTAAGAGTAGTTCTGTTATCGCTACTGCAGGACGTTGGATCCGCAAACGCCACGGAACTCAGCGAAGCGCTAGAAATCCCTAGAACCACTCTAAATTACCACCTCTCCGTTCTAGAGAGGGAGGGGCTGATAAACTCAGAGGAGATCTTGGGAGAGAGGCTGTACTACCTCCCAGGCAGGAGAAAGGATGCACTATTGAAGGCCGCGCTAAGGAGCCCGACCAGGAGAGCGATTCTCGCAGCCCTCTCAGAAGGTCCTGCGTCGATAAGGTCGCTGGCTCTGAAGCTGGGAGTGTCTACTGAGACTGTTAAGAGGAATGTAGATGCTCTTGAGAGCCTTGGACTCGTTCAGACGAATAAGACTCGCGGAAAGAGGATAGTCTATCTGTCTGGGTGAGCCTCACGTCAGGAAGTTTAATCACCCCCTGCCTAGCAGCCTGGGAGTGAATGGTAGATCTGAGATACTTCCCCTACACCCCTCGAAAGCATCAAGTAGAGCTAGTTGAGTTCATCCAGTCGAACCTGGGAAGAGGAGCAAACATATGCATACACGCACCTACTGGATTTGGTAAAACGCCAGCAGTCCTCGCCGCCCTGCTCTCAGAGATCGAAGGATCCGACCTGAGGGTGATATGGGCTGTTAGGACGGGGAACGAAACCGACAGGCCCATCGAGGAATTGAGAGAAATCACGAAGATCGTAGATGGTCTGTTCGGACTTTCCTTCCGAGGCAAGAGGGACATGTGCCTACTCGCTAGAGAGAAGGGGATAAGGGACTACAAGGCAGTGGAAAACCTGTGCAGGCTGCAGAGGGACAAATGCCTCTATTACAGGAGGGTTAGAGCCCTCAGGGACCTGACTCGCAGACCTCTGCTCTTCTCGGACGTGATGAGAGAGGCTTCCTCCCGAGGTATGTGCCCTTACTACCTCCAGTTCTTTCTTCTGAGGGAGGCTCACTTAGTATCGCTGAGCTACAACTATGTCTTGGGTCCGCCTGGGTGGGCGATAAGGAAGCTAGTGCCCTTTGGAAAGTCGATACTAGTCGTCGACGAGGCCCACAACTTAGAGCGAGCAGCCATGTCGCTGAACTCGGACAGCGTCACAACGGGGACTGTGGAGAGAGCTATTTCAGAACTGAAGGAGTACTTCCCCGGCGAAGAAGATCTGATGCCTAGGCTAGAGACCCTGTTGAAAGAGATGCGAAGCGTGGGAGCGCAGATTGAGGAGGACGGCGTGTTTTACCCACTCGACCTACTAGCAGCCGGGGGATTCGAGGAGTCGGATCTTAAGGAGATGGTCAGGCTGGGTTCTCAGGTTCAGCGGTTTCGAGTCGCTGAG
>CBEVRO010000064.1:0-6779 GCA_965552295.1 uncultured archaeon
GCTTGGGTGGGCCACCGCCGACGCAGACAACGCGAGGAGAATGCAGGAGAAGAGACTGAGGAAGCTCGAGCTCGTGAGGGAGGCCCTCAGGGGCGCGTCACTCGAGGTGACGGGCGACCCAGACGCCGACGTTGCGCTGCTCTACTGGGGCTCCACCAAGGGAGCGGTTCAGGAGGCGATAGAGGAGCTGAGGAAGGAGGGGAAGAAGGTAAAGGGCGTTCGAGTGATTTACCTCTGGCCCTTCCCAATTGAGGACATAGCCGAGGCGCTCAAGGGCGTGAAGAAGCTGGTCTCCGTGGAGAACAACGCCACGGGTCAGCTCGCGAAGCTGCTCAGGATGGAGACGGGTCTCGCCGTTGACCACTTGGTGCTGAAGTACGACGGCAGGCCGATGACCCCAGAAGACGTTCTGGAGGGCTTGAGGGAGGTGGTGTGATATGGTGAGCGTCGCGGAGCTCGGAACCGAGAAGAAGATAACCTGGTGTCCCGGCTGCGGCAACTTTGCGATCCTGACCGCTCTCAAGAGAACCATATCAGAGCTAGACCTAGAGCCGGAGAAGGTCGTCGTGATCACCGGAATAGGCTGCCACGGGAAGATGGGAGACTACGTCAGGGTTAACAGCTTCCACACGATACACGGCCGCGTCCTCCCGATCGCCACGGGCATCAAGCTGGCCAATCCAGAGCTGGTCGTCATGGGGTTCGCTGGAGACGGAGACGCCTACGCAATAGGCATTGGTCACCTGCCCCACGCCATAAGGAGGAACATTGACGTGGTCTACGTGGTGCACAACAACAGGATATTCGGGCTGACCACCGGGCAGGCTACGCCGACCACGCCCAAGGGCATGAGGACAAGGTCCACTCCCTACGGCGTGCCCGAGCGCCCTCTAAATCCGCTCACGATGGCGTTGGCTCTGGGAGCCACGTTCGTGGCGAGGGGGTTCGCCGGAGACGTTAACCACCTGACCTACCTGTTCAAGGAGGCCGTGAAGCACAGGGGGTTTGCGTTCATCGACGTGATCCAGCCGTGTGTCACGTTCTACAACACCTATCAGTACTACAGGGAGAGGGTGTATCGGCTGGAGGACGAGGGCCACGACCCATCCGACTGGGAGGCGGCCTTCCAAAAGGCCAGGGAGGAGGAGC
This sequence comes from uncultured archaeon, assembly GCA_965552295.1. Lineage (GTDB taxonomy): Archaea > Korarchaeota > Korarchaeia > Korarchaeales > Korarchaeaceae > DRBY01. Next base: position 1,150 of record CBEVRO010000064.1, read on the forward strand.
TGACCGATGAAGAGAGGGTCCCCATAGGCATATTCTACAGGATCGAGGAGCCGACGCTGATAGACGAGTTTCCACACCTGGCTGGGACTCCGCTGGTGAGGCAACCGCTTGCGGTAGATGTCTCGAAGTTCTACCCGGAGTTCAAGTGATCTAACCCCTTAACAACCCTTTTGGCTCAGGGGAGCTCTCCCAGTGGAGGACTAAAGTTGCCAGGGTGTGCCACTAAAACGCCTTGAAAGCTCGGCTCAGATGAGACCGCGCATGACCTCTAATATCCAAAAAAGCGAGGGAGAAGGCTGCAGGTTAAAGAGCTGTGTTATTCTGCCTGAATACCCACTATGAGCTAGTTTTCTTGCGCATCGCCAGAGTTAATGCGACTGCTGCCCCGAATCCCACAGCCAAGCCTACTGCTACATACACGCTCGTGGGCAAGCCCTTCTCAGGGGGTTGAGTGGCAGGGGAGGTGGTAGGCGGAGCCGTTGTCGGTGCAGTCGTTGGAGGCTGCGTCGTGGCTGGCGGCGCGGTCGTTGCGGGAGGCGCCGTGGTCGTGGGGGCAGGCTCCACCACCGTGACCTGAAGAGTGGCCGTGCTGCTCCTGACGTTCTCCCTACACTCAGCCCACACCGACACCTCGTGAACCTTCCCTATCAGGACCGACGGGATGGTGAGGCTCAAGTTGAATGCGGCAGAACTTCCTGGGGCTATCTTACCCACCTCAGCAGTCGCAACCTCCACTCCGTCGAAGGCCACGTGGACAACCACGCCGGTGGCCCACTCCTCGTAGTTCCGCACCTCACCAGAGACCCAGACAGTCTCTCCAAGCGCGGCTTCCGTCTTCGATAGCTTCAAGGACGTGACGGCCAGCCTAGGGCCGGGCACTCTAATGCTGGTGCTCGCAGTCCTGTACAGCTCGGCGTTTCTGTACCAATAGTAGAAGGTCACCTCGATCTTGTACGATCCAGGGGCAGCATCGTCCTTGACGCGCAGAGCGGACGAGCAGACCTCCGTCCACTCGTCCATCCCGCTGGGGATGTACCAACCTGTCCAGTCGCACTCTTCAGGCCCGATCATTTCGAACTGATCTGGATAATACGTGATCACCGTTCGAAAGTGGTTGATAGTATCGTCGCCTGTGTTCTTCACGTAAACTCTGATCGTGAAAGTCTCGCCCTTCGAGACCTTAGAGGGCGCCTCTACCTTCAGCTCAAACTCAGGCTGACATCGTGTTATATACGGCAGTGACGAGATTAAGAGGGCTACCATAAACAGATACGAGAGGAAGACGGACCTTCTCAAGGGAAACCAGCCCACCTAACGTTACAGCGGCTATCAATAAAATGTGCTTGGCAAATTCTTTAAAAATAATTACACGTGTGAACAAGATCAACTCTGTTATGTAGATTCTCTCGTTTATCCTAGGACTAATGCAGAGTGTCCGATCCGGGGCTAGAGTGTTCGTTTTGGATCGTATGCTGGGAGTAATGGATTCTCCATTTACTGCAACGATGATCGAAGTTTAGGTAATGGCATTAAATGGTTGGCCTCCAACCACATCAATGTGCGTAAGGCAATCCTTGCCGCGGCGATGCTGGCGATATTGGGAGGAATACTAATCCTCGCGAGGGGTTCCGGTCAAGGAGGGGGAGAGAACATATCCGCCTACAGTCTCGGCGAAATTGCCCCACCCAAGATGCCGTCACCGGCCGAAGTGCACGCCCATCCGGTCGAGCCGGGCCTCAAGCAGGAGCTCCCCCTGGAGCCAGGAGATCTGGCCAATCAAGAGGCGCTGGACCTGCTGAATCTGCCCTCAGAGCAGAGGGCCACCCTCATGGAGAGGGGATTTGTGCTGAAGCGTTGGGGCCATTACGACGACTTCTCAGAGGCCTACGAGGCGATAGCAGCAATGGGGCTCCCCATCTACGTCACCGCGGACACGGTCCTCCATGTCTATCACGTACTCTTCGACACGATCCTGGCTCAGATAGAGGAGGAGAGGATCTACCCAGATCTGGTGGAACTCTCGAAGGCCATGGTAGACGAAAGCATGAGGCTCTATGACTCTGCGGAGGGGGAGGTCAGAGAGGCAGCGAAGAGAAATGTGGCATTCTTCTCAGTGGCTCTGAAGTTGCTAGATCCTAACTTCAAGCCGCCAGAGGCCGTCGCCGGTTATGTCGAAGCAGAGATCCGCCTGATAGAGTCACACTCAGGCATGCAGAGGAGCCCCATATTCGGCTATGAGGAGGACTACAGCCAGTACGTCCCCAGAGGGCACTACACTCGCTCGGAGAAGCTCCAGAGGTACTTCAAGGCCATGATGTGGTACGAAAGGATTGCCTTTCTGCTCCGAGGAGGCCCAGAAGGCTTCGTCTCAGAGGAAGAGGCCAGGCGGCTTACCCTCCAGGCGTCCCTGATATCGGCGTCAATGTCCAGCGTGGAGCTGGAGGACGGCAGAACGGCCGGGGAGGTCTGGTCCAGCATATACTCGATAACTTCGTTCTTTATTGGCTTCGCAGACGACTTAACGCCCTACGACTACCTCGAGGCGCTGAGAGCGGTGTTCGGAGGCAGCGTCAGCCCCTCAGAGATCCTCGAAAAGATGGACTACGTCAGGGCAGAGCTGGCCAAGAGGGGCAGGCCGAAGATATACGGCGGAACTGGCGCCTGCACGGTCTCCCCACCGTTCACCGAAGAGGACCTGGCTGAGTGCCTCGACAAGAGCGCCGGAATGCGGTTCATGGGTCAGAGATACGTCCCAGACTCCTACGTGTTCCAGAGGTTGATAACTCCGTCTGTTGGGCTGTACACCGGTAGCGGGGAGCCCCTCACGCTGGGGTACACTCAGGGAGGGCCAGCCAGAGTCTTCCCGAGGGGCTTGGACTGGTTCGCGGTACTTGGCTCCGACAGGGCACTCGAGATAATTCGGAGCGAGGGAGACGCCGACTACGAGAGGTACGAGGAGGTTCTGGCAGAGCTCAGGGCCGAGTTCTCGAACCTCACTCAGGAGGACTGGTCTAGGAACCTGTACTGGTCCTGGCTGGATGCTTTGAGGATCTTGGTGAGACCTAGGCTGGAGGGGTACCCGGCGTACATGAGAACCGAGGCCTGGAAGGACAGGCAGCTGATGCTGGCCCTGGCTTCTTGGGCTGAGCTGAGGCACGACACCATACTATACGCCAAGCAGAGTTACACTCCAGTCTTGACGGCCCTTCCACCCGAGCCAAAGGCTCCGAAGGCCTTCGTGGAGCCACTTCCGGACCTCTACGCCAGGCTCTTGGCCCTGGTGAGGCAGACCGAGGAGGGGCTCAGATCTATGGGCTACCTGACTGAGGACGCCGAGGCCAGGCTGGAGGCTACGGCCAGCCTCCTGAGCAAGCTGATAGAGCTGTCGAATAAGGAGCTCAGCGGTGAGCTCCTCTCCGAGGAGGACGTCAGGTACATCCTCAGGATAGGCGACACCCTAGACTGCCTGCTCGAGGGGATCTCGGACAGGTCTAAGACGACGGTTGTAGTGGCAGACGTCCACACCGACCTGAACCTGGGGCTGGTTCTAGAGGAGGGGGTCGGGAGGCTGGACCTGATAGTCGTGATCTTCCCCAGCCCAGCCGGGAACTACGTGGCTGCAGGCCCGGTGCTGACGTACTATGAGTTCAAGCACCCCATGTCAGACAGGCTGACGGACGAGGCTTGGGAGGCTCTGCTCAACGAGAGTCCGCCCGAGAGGCAGCCGTGGATACTCGAGCTATACGCGCTCGGCGGCGGAGAGTGACAGGCCCCCGAGGCAGAGCGGCACTCTCACCCTAGGGCCGTCAGTATGCCTCGGAGGGGGCTGGTGAGGGAGTCCGGCAGCCCCATCCCTCGCAGGACGGATTCTATCTCCTCCCTGTCTAGCGCTCCCAATCTGAAAAGGAGGACCAGGCTAACAACGAGCGACAGCGGCGCTCCAGCGTACCATGGGACTCTAGCCAGCCAGCAAACGGCTGGAGCTATCCAGGGAAGGGACAGGGCTCTGGCCGTTCTGCCGAGTGGGATTCCATACCTGATTCGGAGCAGAGGGGTTATTGCGCTCCCGGCCAGCGATCCGGCTAGGTAGGCCAGGGCACCTCCCAGAGCGCCCATCCTCGGGATCAGCGCCATGAAACCCACCACCCTCACTCCGTTCAGCAGGAGACCAGAGAGCGCCACGATCCGGAGGTCCTCCATCGCGTAAGCCACGGACGAGACCGCAATAGACAGGTCGGCCAGCGGGAAGCCCAAGGCTATTATTGAGAGCAGGTGAGCGTTGTCCACGCAGTACCTTCCCAGTGGAAGCAGCACAAGCCAGCCGTACACGGCCGCCGTAGAAGCCACTACTGAGCTGAGCGCGGTGGCGACCCGTATCACTCTCTCAGCCTTACTCACGTCCGAGCCTGACTTCAAGTCGGGATATATCAGGTTCATGGCGCTGGCCGACAGCGAATCCAGCACGAGCATTGCAGTCAGGGATGCAAAGAAGGCGCCTGCCTGAACGTCGCTTACCGCGCTGTACAGGTAGATGACTCCAATTCTATTCCCTGCGGCCATGAGAACGGCGGCGATCCACTGTGGGAGCCCAAGTGCGAGGATCTTCTTCAAGAGCCCGGGGTTGAAGGTCGGCCTGATGCCGTATGTTCTGAGGGCCCACAACTCTACTGAGGAGTAGACTGCCCAGGCAGCGACGTACCCTCCTACCGCGCCAGCAGTCTTGAAGCCCGCGTAGACCAAGCCCGCTCCTACCGCGACTCGAGTGGTTCCCGCCGCGAGGCTAGCCAGCGCGACCGGGGTAGTCTTCAGGGACCCTGCAATGAGCCCCCTGAAGTAGAAGGCGAGGCTGCCGAGCCAGGCCATAGCTCCAACGAGGGCTGAGATGGTTCCATCAAAGCCCTGCGCTCGGGCCAACGCGTAGGTACCTAAGCACAGAACGGGACAAACCAAGACTGCCAGCGTTAGCGTCGAGCCAAGCACGGCCCTGGCTGTCTCCATATCCTCTCTGCCGATAGCCTCTGCGAACAGCCCCTGAGCGCCTCTGTGAACCCCTAGGGTTCCCACAAGCTGCAGTATCACCGCAATCCCAAGGGCTGCCGAGGCCGCTCCGACAACGGCTTCCCCTGCCAGTCTGGCGACTATTACCCAGTAGACGTATCCGAAGGCCGATGTCAGCACTCTTGAGACTGCCAGCCAGGCGCTGGCCTTAGACACGCTCCTACGCGTCAACCCACCGCTCCCCGCCTGCTGGTCGTTTAAGGTTTCACACGGGAGTGGGCCGGCTTCAGCTCACCACGAGGCCACGACGGTCACTTCACTCAACTCAACGACTCCGTCGCCATCGTCCAGCCATCTGAGGATCGTGTACTCTCCGCTGATAGTGGGGCTATTGAGTAGCCACGTCAGGGCTGCCCTGGTGCCGTACCTCGTCACTCCGGCCGCCCTCACTAGGGTTAGGTCTCCACACCTCGTGACCCAAACGACCGCGTAATCTTCACAGCCGTACCTCGCTCGCAGAGTGCCGTTGGGATAGCTAAGGGACGTGTAGGATCCGCCCTCTCGGATGAACTCTACTTCTGCGCCGCTCCAGCCCGCCGGGTCTACCAGAGGGCCACCCAGCCTGACGACGA
>CBEVRO010000065.1:0-6708 GCA_965552295.1 uncultured archaeon
AGCCCGGGCTCGGCTCCCTCTCGCGTATCACTCTGCCCACGGTCTCGCTGCTCGATGTGCCCCAGAGGGCGCTGGCATCCCTGAACTTTACGTACTCTTCGTGGACGGCCAGATAGACGGGGGACTCGCTGCTCCCCCTTATCACGATGGCCGCGTAACCGGCCAGCTTTATCGCGAGGCTGCTCCTGCCTCCCGCGTAGCTCTCGCCCAAGGTCCTAGTGAGCGGGCTCTTGAAGACCGCGACCGTCTTGGAGGCCAGCGGGTAGGCAGCGTTAAACGGTCCAACAGCGAAGATTATCGTGTTGTCTGGCCCCAGCGGGTCAGCCTTATCCAGCCCCTCCTCCTTCGCCAAGGCTATCGCAAGCCCTATGCCGCCTAGGTACTCGTCGATCAGATCCCTCCTGTCCTCAACCCAGAACCTCCGCTTAGACAGGTCTACGTAGAGAACTCTAGACAGGTTGGCTTCTAGACCGTCGGCCATTCAGACCACCTCCCTCATCTCGATGACCTCGTACGGGCAGTACTCGACGCAGTAGCCGCAGTAGGTGCAGACCACGGGCTTGTCCGTCTCCTCGTCCCAGAGGATGGCGCCAAACGGGCAGGCCTCGACGCAGTAGCCGCACCCTATGCACCTGTTGACTAGGAGCCTTATTCCACCACCCTCTCTAGGGATCAGGGCGTCCTCAGGGCAGACCTTCGCGCAGGGCGGGTCCTTGCATGCCCTGCAAACTATCACGATGAAGCCGCGCTCCACGCCGCCTGCACTGCGAACGTAGATCGCCGATTTGCCGTAGCCCACCTCAGCAAACCTTCTGGTGCACGCCAGCATACAACTCCCGCAGCCGACGCAGAGATCAGAGTCCACTACAGCAACCCGCTTGGCCATCGGGAACCGATGGCGTCCCGCTCGAGAGGAAAATAACTTAATATTTCACAGGTACAAATGTTTCGCACCCCTCAGGTTCGCCTGTCAAAGTAGATGCTCTTTCCCCTCGCCGACAGCGGTATGCCCAGAGCAAGTGTGGCTTTAGGCAGGAGTTGGAGGTTTAGAGCGGCGTGACCGACGCTGTACATCACCCTGTTGTCGACGTTCAGCAGAGAGGCCATTTTTACAGCAGAGCCCACGGCTATTCCCAAGTCGAGTACCTTGAACTCGCAGAAAGGCCCTCTCATAGGCTTTCCCCTCTCTTCCCAGGACTTGAGACGATTAGAGCAGTCTTCGTAGCCACATAGCCCGCAGTTCAGACCTAGGGGTTCGTGGGCTCTCGCGCCAATCAAGACGACACAATCCGAGGCTTCCACGTTCCCAGCGTCTCGCGAGTAGAATGCCCTGCCTAGCTTGTCGGCCAGAGCCCTCATCTCGGCCGCCAGCCTGCCCAGATCTTCTCCCTTGATTATCGCCGTCTCTATCGAATCCATGCCCTTGGCTTTAGGTGCCGTTCTAGCTGCAACCAACATCAGCCTGGCCGCGTACAGTACCCCCTGAAGCTCCTCCTCCCGCACGTGGGAGGAAGGCAGCCGGGATTTGATAACGGTGACGGAGGGGGAGGCTATGCTTTTATTACTCTCCTCTAATCTGGCGGCGACTGTTTTACTCCCGCTGATGCGCATGGAGGGGGGAGTGCCATAGCACCCATGAGATCAATGCCATACGGGGAGGTTGCCCGCAGCATCTTGAAGATTTACGCAGACCTCTGCAAGCTGGAGGAACTCCAGTCACAGGAGAAGGAGAGCCTAGAGCTTGTTAGGAGGATCGTCAAGGCTCTGCGGGATCTGGACAGAGCTGGGCTGAGGGGAGGGTGGGTGATGAGATCCCTCCCGTTGGACATCCTGCTCTCGAGCGACGCGAGGCCTGAGGAGATCCTTAAAGCGCTGAGATCTGGTCTCGAGAAGGATCTCACGCTCAGGAAGATCAGAGTTCCCAGCGGAAAGGTTCCCTACGCGCCCAGGTGGGCGTTTCCAATGATGCCCATGATGGGCGGGCTGACCCCGGGGTACAGGTACAGAGAGGGACTCCTACCCGTCCTCATTACCGTTCCTCACACCTACGGACCTTTCAGCGACGCTGGAGTAGATAGAGTGGCTCTGAGAGTGGCCAAGCTTACCGGAGCTCACGCTCTCGTGGGTACGGTCTCCAGGCTGTACATAGACTACAACAGGCCGGAGTCCAGGCTCACTCCGTTCAGGAGGAAGATCGAGAAGCTGGCGGAGGGAGGGAAGGTCAGGCTGATACTCGACCTGCACGGCACCGAGCTCTCAAACGATCTAGAAGCTGAGATCGGCTTCTTCAGCGGGAGAACAGCCTCTTCAGAGGCTGCGGCGTTGCTGGAGAGCTGCTTCAGACGCGCGGGACTCAGGGTCAGCGTGGAGGGATCCGGCCTCGTGGGAGGAGACATCATCTGGTATCACTCTCGCCCGCCGGAGTTGCAGGGAATACAGGTCGAGCTGAGCAAGCCAGCAAGACGTGAGATCGTTAGGAAGACCGTCATAGCCCTAACGGAATTCATCAGGGAGTTCGGGAGGGATCCAGACAAGTGGACGTGACCCCAAAGCTCAGGGTGGGGCTGGAGGAGGAGGTCTTCATAGTCAACGAGCTGGGGTTCCTGGCGAGGCACTCCGAGGCCGTAGTCGAGGGTCTGCTGGAGGTCCTCAGGAGCGATGAAGAGCTCCTCACGGAGGCCAGGCGGAGGCTCATCGGCCTGCAGTGAGAGCCCAACCCCAGCCAGCTGGAGTACGTAACCAAGCCGCTGAGTCCCCAAGATACTGTGAGGGCCGCGGCCTTAGCCAGGAGAATGCTGGGAGAGGCTGCCTCCAAGAGAAGCCTCTTGGTGTACCTAGGCAGCGCGCACCCCGTTCAGAGCGCTCCGCTTCCACTCAACGGGACCCACGTGAACGTCTCAACAGCTCCCAGAGGGGCTAGGGGCGCGTCCCCGAGGCTCGTGGCAAGGGTGTTCAACCACATACGGAACCACCTGCCTGAGCTCATAGCCTTGACCGCCAACACGCCGGTGGTCGGAGGGAAGTTCACGGGGCTCGCTAGCACACGCCTCATGGTAAGCAGAGTGCTCACGCACTCAAAGGCGGCGAGAGTCAAGAGGAAGCCCGTCGCCTACATCCCTAGGAGCAAGCGGGGGCTCATGCGTTACGGCCTCCTCTTCAGGGGCCTGAGGAGAGCGAGGGCCACGGTGCTGTCCGACGACTACGGGAGGAGGCTCCTAGACATCACCCCCAGGGGACCTTCAACCAACGTGCCCGAGGACATCGGGAGGAACCCGGGGAGCAACAGAGTCGAGGTCAGGGCCCTCGACAACCAGCTAACAGACGAGTACCTCTCCGACGTGATCAAGCTCATCGCGGGCCTGGCGCTTGAGGCCTACCTCATCCACCTGAAGGGTGAAGATGTTCCAGAGAGGCCGAGCCTCGAGGAGAGCAGGAGGAACGCTGCAGCAAGGGGAATTGAGGCCACGCTGATCGGAGCGGACGGGAAGCCCCTGCCCGCCAGAGAGGCTGCCCTGCAGATGATAGGCAGGATAGAGCCCTACCTCGAGGAGTTCGGGCTGAGGCTGGAGAGCCCCATCAAGGAGGCTAAGCCCGAGGTGGAGGTACTGGGTCCCCCGAGAGTCGTGGACGAGAGACATGATCTTACTAGGCTCGAAGAGGCTTGGAGGCTGTTCGTCTCCGTGAAGCTAGGGGAGGAGAGAGCGCTCACGACGATAGACGGCGGCCAGAGGTTCATCCCGAGGGGAGAAGTCGTCAGAGGAGTGCTCTTCCCAGAGTTCAGGGTGGAGTTTGAGGTGGAGGGCGGGCTGGTCAGGAGGTACAGGTCTGTGGAGCGCAGGCACTGGCTGGCCACGCCGGACGGATACCTAGAGCTAAGGCTTGGGGACGAGGTGCTGAGATCTCAGACCCCGCTGGGACATCTTGCGTCGCTAATCTCGAGGTGGAGGGGGCTTAGTTGAGTCCGCTGGGAAGACGACAGCTTCCCCTGAACTTGCCGTACGTAGGCTTGGACTTCGTGCTTGGGCGAGACGGAAGGCTCTACTTCCTGGAGGCGAACTCCGTCGCGGCCGGCATATACTACGCTGAGCTCGTCAGCAGGAGAGCCGCTGAGCTAATGCCCGAACTCTCTCCGGAGCTCAGAGGAAGCCTCACCCTGGTCAGGGACTTCGTCGGAACGTGCTCAGAGTACCACAGGATTCTGCGCGGCGGGCCGATGAGGACGGTGGCCATAACGGTTCCGGAGAGGTGGAAGAGCTACTTGGCAAGAGAGAGAAAGAGGCTCCTTGAGGAGTTCAGGGCCGTTGGCGTGGAGGCCTTCTTCCTAAAAGAGTCCAGCTCAGAGGTGCGTGACGGCCTGCTGGTGGCTACCGTAGGCGGGAGAGAGGTGATCCCGGATCTGATAGTCAGGCGGACCTACAAGTTCCCGCGCGAGATTAGCCAGCCGGTCGTCACGCCTTCGAGGGCTGGGAAGATCACTGGGAGCAAGTGGAAGAGCTACAAGGCCGTTAGGAAGTTCATTGAGATGCGCCCAGACGCGGCTAACTGGATCGCTCTGCCAGAGACCGTCCTGGCCAAGACCCCTCGCAGGGCAAAAGCCGTCGCAGAGAGGTTCCTCGAGGAAGGGAAGTCAGTCGTAATCAAGCCAATCAAGGGGTCTGGAGGCAAGGGGATATTGTTCATCGAGCGGCGCTCCGAACTTGACTCTCTCCCGATCCAAGAGAATTACTGGCCGGCGGTCGTGCAGGAGGAGGTGGACGTGCTTCCCCTGATCGGTTGCGACGGACGACCTTACAGGTTCGACATCAGGGTCTACGCGTACCTCGGCGAACTGGCCGGCGGTCACATCAGGAGGTGCTCCAGCCCAACGGATAGCGGGTTGGCTGACCCCAATAAGTACAAGGTGGCTAACGTCTCATCCGGTGGGGCGATAGCTCCGCTTCTGATGGGCGGGAGCAAACTCGAAGAGGTGTATCTGCCTCCGGGAGAGCTGAAGTTCAAGGACAGAGTAATTACGGTCGAGGGAGCCAGCCTGAGGCTTGGACGCGAAATTTCAGAGAGGCTCCGGCTGGCGGTTAGGCTCGTGGTCGAGGCGCTCGATTTTGAGATAGACCAGCCCGGTGTGCTGTAGGGATCAAGTAGTAGGAGAGCGGACTGTCTCTAAGTTCAGCTTAGGATCCAGCTTCTTCAGTACCCCAACTACACGCTCTACATTCGATTCCCTCAGTAGAGCCAAGACCACTCGACCGGCAGACGGCTCCAGAAGTATTATCGCAAAGAAGCCCTCATCGTCTGCCAACAAGTACTCATAGGCGTGCATTCTGACATAGTAGCCTTCCTCTCTCAACATTCTTAGAAGGAGCATTCTCCCCTCGGGAGTCAAGAGCGGTGAGACCTCTCTTTCTCCTGCCACCCTTCCTCAGCCCCTCAGCATCTGCATCAGGCTCTATCTTCCTATAGTCTTCAAACCAAAAAAGCCGTCAAGCACAAGACAGGTGACTGTAGAACCTCTCGCGAGAGTTATAGAAGAGGAATGGAAGGATGGAGTATTCAGCCCTCTACAGGGCCTCCCACACTCATCCTCCCACCCCCCTTCATCTCCATGATATATTTATGGGAAAACGTGTATATAAGCGTTTCTCAAGAAAATAGCCCAGAAACCTGGATGCAAGCGATATATGGAATTCATAATCGAGTTGTCAAAATAAAAAAAGACTAAAAAATGGGAGCTGGAAGGGTTTTGTGAAAATCTCACTTCTTGCCCTTCTCCAGCCTTGGGAGGATGTTCTTTTCTGCGTACTCCTTCACGACGTCCTTGAGGCCCCAGCCGAGGGCTACACCCAGGCCAACGGCCGAACCGACGGCCACGCCTATGGCGAAGTACTTGACGAGCGCCTCGAGCAGAGTGACGTCTATCCTCATCTGTCTGAGGCCGACCAAGAAAACCACGAAGTAGACGAGCACTTTGAAGAGGTTCCCAAAGATCTCAGCCCACTCCAGGCCTCCCTTCCTCGCCGTCTCGATCACCAAGTCGCCTATGAAGTCGCCAGCCACGAAGCCGACGAGCATTATGATGATGCCGGCAGCCAAGTCAGGCAGGTACGCCACTACCTGCTGGAGGAAGGCGCCGAGTCTCTCTATGCCGAGCACGTCGACGGCCGCGGTGATCGCCAGCAGGTAGACGAACCACCTAGCAATGACATCGAACACGCCAACTATGCTGACCTTCGTCTTCTCCTCAATGGCCTTGCCTATCGAAGTCTTCCTGAGGGCGTCGTCCACTCCGATCTTGTCGAGAGCGAAGGAGACTGCCTTGCCGAATATCCTGCCAGCTCCCCAGCCGATGAGTAAGATGATAATCGCGCTTATCACCCTAGGGGTCCAGCTAATGATCATCTGCCAGATTGCCTCAAGTAGGGCAGCCAAATTCACCGGCAAATTATCACCCCCTAAATTGGAAGTTTACCTCGGGCAAATAAATGTTACACGACCATGATGTATTATTCTCAAAAGGAGAAACGGATGTAAAAGTTAATTCCTAAAGTAGAGATAAAAAGATTTCTGTCTGGCAGGGCCAGTATAGGGGCGAATTCAGCATACTAGGCCAGCGTGCGGTGAAGTCCCCTCTCTGCAAATTTGGGCAGCCGACTAAAGCCAAAATCCCTCCTAACCCTCTCCTCAAGCCTAGCCAGTCGACTCTCGAAGTCACTC
>CBEVRO010000066.1:0-6623 GCA_965552295.1 uncultured archaeon
GCTGGCCCAGAGAGACCGCCGAACACGTTTGAGAGGACTGGAGAGCGCGCCTCGACGTCTATGATCATGGCCCTGAGTGTGTTGGTCGCGACGAGCGCATCGGCTCCAGCGTTCACAGCCTCCTTAGCTAGGCTGACCACTCTGAGGCGGCTCTGACGAGCGTGGATTTGCCGTCAATCCTAACAAAGACTCTCTCAAATCCAGGCAAGCACTGCGGGCACCTGAGGTTGCAGTCCGCTGCCCAGATGGCCACCTCTATGTAGCCCCTCCCCTTGGTCCACCAGGGAGTGGCCTTACCCCCGACCGTGTGAGGCTCAGGACCGTGGACTATTTGGAGGAGCGGGGTCTCCTCCCGCGTGTTGATACGCATGCCGTCCCTAACTGGAGTGACGCAAGCCCTGACAAACTCGTTGTCCGCCTCAACCAGACAGGAGTAACAGCCTCCCAGCGAGCAGGGAGCGCTGACATCGCCCTCCCCTGAAAAGTACCCTATGGTCAAGCCGGAGAGTTCAAGGGCCCTCTTGACTGTAACACGCCTTGGAACCTCGAACTCTACGCCGTTGACCGCAATTGTGACGGTCTCGGCGCACTCTCCCTCGACTAATCTCCTGGCTTCATTTGGACACGCCCAGAAGCAGCCAGACAGCCGACACAGGCATCTGGACTCTTACAGGTGCTGACGGTCTCGCAGAACCCGCAGTGTCTGCACCTCTCTTCTACAACCTCGACCTTCTGTATCAACGTCATCTAAGATTAGAATAGGCGGGCGCTAATTGCTTTACCTTCGGCCCCTCAGGGCGCCCCTCCCGGCAGGCTCAGCCTGACCACAAGCTCTGAGAGAACGTCCGTCGCGTCCTCACAAAGGTCCGCGGCCAGCTCGATCTCATTTATCACGTCGTTCAGCAGTATGGCGAACCTCGGCGGGCCTCCAGCGGGCAGTTCGCCCTTAGCCTCGTAGTAGAGCAGGTCGATATCGTGCTCTAGCGTCTCGACCCTCTCTATCCAAGACTTGGCCTCGTCCAGAGAGACGGTAGCCGACCTGATGGCTGAGACCACGGCTTCTGTCTCCTTGGAGAGCTTCTCGGTCATCTGACCGAGGGTCCCACAGAGCTTCTCCGGTACTTCCTCTCCTAGCGCCACGACGAGCCTAATGGCCAGAGCAGTGTTCTTTATCTGGTCGATTATAAGATCCACTCTTCTAGCCAGCCTCGCGAGCTTCTCAGCGTCTCTGGCAGACACCTCCGCCTTGGATAGGCGAGCCAAGATCTCCCTTCTCATAGCATCGCCCTCCTCCTCTATGGCCGCTATCGTTGAGATCCCCTCCTCGACTCCACGCATTGCTCCGCTCTCCAGCTGACCGACAACCCTCCTGAGTTCCTTTGCGGCGTCTCTGGCCTTGAGGGCTAGCTCAGCTATAGACTCCAGCGTGGAAGAAGCAGCTGTCTTCCTGAAGTAGTCTAGGTACCTCTTGGCCATGTCACTCTTCGTCTCGCTGCACTCGAATAAACTCTACTCAGCCACAACCGCTGACCTCCTACCGCGTTGCCAGGAGGGCTCTGAAGCCTAGAGCGAGGTAGGCTACTGCCGTAATGCCGCAGTGAAGCAGTATGGACCAGAACGCCATCAGAGGCATCCCGGTCAGGTACCACGCGATCATGTGAAGCACGTAGACGCTCCTCCTGCCGTCGATCTTGGTGACCAGCTGCGCAACGCCTCCCTGGTACTTGAGCGAGGTGCCCGTGGCTATCCACACCACGTTGTAGACGTGCCTGACCAGCGAGTCTAGGATCAGCCAGGTGAGGCCCAGCGTGACGTAGAGCTCGTTGCCCGTCGACCTCCAGGCCCACCAGGTGAAAGCCGCGTACCAGGCCTGCTCGTAGAGCATGTCGAGGCTGTGCTCCAGCTTTCCGATGTACGTCTTCTTCTTCCTGAGCCTTGCGATCTTGCCGTCCACCCCGTCTAGGATGCCAACGAGAACCGCTAGGGCCAGGGCCGTGCCGAGCGAGCCTGTCGCGAAGAAGTAGGCCGCCAAGCCAGCGAACGCGTATGTGAGGAGGGAGATGTGGTCGGCCCCAATGAAGCTGAAGTCGTATAGCAGGTAGACTAACAGATCCTCCAGGGGCTTGTGTATCTTGCTCATCAGGTGGGTTCCCTTCTGGAGCCCCTGAATCGCAGACCACTTCTCCTTGTTGAGCACTGGCCCACCTAAGAAACCTCAAGAAGAAATTGATAAATCACAACAAGCCTTTATTAGAGACTCTCACGAGGGGCACTCCAGCCACGCGAGCTATGTTCCGACCCAGATGGGCTCGCTGAGCTTCTTTAGCAAGGCTATGGCGGACAGCGCCGCGAGATAGCTGGTCTTGGGGTTGGACGGGTGGGGCACGTTCTCCACTCTTATGGTGATCTTTGAAGCCTCAGACTCCAGTCTGATCTCGTGGACGTTCCTCTTGAGAGCAGAGTCGGCGATCAGCCTGACCAAAGGCTCAACTCCGGCCGCCAGCATCAGCGACGCGGCTACGTTCACGTTGAACGGGTATAGCCTGACCGCCTCGCTGGCCGGACCCTCAAACAGGAGGCCCTCTCGCTCAACTCCCAGGGACTTGGGAGGCTTCCTGGTCTCGAGCACGACGCTCTTCACGCCGACGATTGAGGAAGCCCTCACCCCGTCTAGCCCGGCTATGGCACCTGAGGGAACGTAGATCCTCCTGCCAGACGAGCGAGCCGCCCGCAAGAGCCTGCTCAGCAGTGACTCGTCCGCGAACGCTCCTACGCTGAGCACCACGAGGTCCGCTCCAGAGCTGAGAACGGCCTCTGCGTACTCACGAACCGCTTCTTGGCTGGCAGCCTCGACGATGAGGTCCGGCCCCTCAAACAATAGATCCTCAAGGCTTGAAGCGATCCTCGGCTTCTGCTTACTGAGCTTGGAGATCAGCGCTCTGGCGGCCTCCTCCTTGGAGTCGTAGACCGCCACGAGCTTCCAGTCTCCGGCGACGCCCTCGTCCACGGCTCTAGCCAGCACGGTGCCAATGGTCCCGCAGCCGATCAGGGCCAGCTTCAGAGGGGGATCACCTCCATGCTCATGTCGAGGGCCCGAGCTGAGTGCGTGATGCCGCCGCTGCTCAGCACGTCGACTCCAAGCCTTGCGTAGTCCTCCACGTTCTCTTCGTTTATCCCGCCGGACACTTCCACCACGACCTTATCTCGAAGCCCCTCTCTCTTGAGGAGATCGAGGGCTCTCTTAACATCCTCAGGCGAGAAGTTGTCCAGCATCACGATGTCAGCTCCGGCAAGGGTTGCCTCCAAGGCGTCCTCTGGAGTTTCCACCTCAACCTCGACCTTCTTGGTGAAGCTTGTCCCCTCCTTCACCCTCCTTACCGCCTCTCCAACTCCTCCGGCGAACCTCAGGTGCTCCTTCTTTATGAGGACGGCATCAGACAGGCTGAGCCTGTGGGGATCTCCCCCTCCAGCCATCACCGCCATCTTCTCCAGCGCCCTCAGGCCCGGCAGGGTCTTCCTTGTGGCGGCAACCTTGGCGCCGTGCCTTTGAGCCCTCTCGACGAGCCTGCGAGTCGCGGTCGCGACGCCGGATGCATGCATGAGGACGTTCAATAGGACCCTTCCGACCTCCAAGAGCTTCCTAGCGTCGCCCCTCAGCTCCATGATCAAATCTCCAGGCTGGACAGCTTCGCCATCCCTCCTGTGCACGTCCACCTCAAAGCCCATCCTCCTGAGCAGGGGCTCGACGAATTCGACGCCAGCCACGACCCCCTCGGCCTTTGCCAAGACTCTTCCGATTGCCTTAGCGCCCGCTGGAACCAGGAGCCTCGAGGTCTCATCCCAGAAGACTACATCCTCCTCGATCCACGATAGGAACTTGATCAGACGCGCCTCTTCCATCTCAGCTCGACCCCAGAACCTTGAACGTCCTCTCTACAGCCTCTCTCACTTTTGCGGCGATCTCTTCGGGCACCTTTACCTCGTGGACCCCGTCTCTCAAGCTCCTGAGGATGCTCTCGAGCGTTATCTTCTTCATGTTGACGCAGACAGCGTCCTCGGAGAGGGGGTAGAACACCCTGTCTGGATACTCCTTCCTCAGCCTGTGGATGATGCCAACCTCTGTCCCCACCACTACCTCTTTGGACCCCAGCGAGGATACGGCCCTCACCATCTGGCTAGTGCTCCCCACGAAGTCCGCCCTCCTTCGAACCACGCCGACGCACTCTGGGTGCGCTATGATCTTGGCTCCTGGGTGCTTCTCCCTGGCCTCTCGAACGTGCTCCTCGGTGAAAACCATGTGCACCGGGCAGTGGCCGTGCTCTGGGACGGGCACCACCTTCTTCCCGCAGACCTCCGATACGTACTCAGCCAGGTTCCTGTCTGGCCCGAAGAGGACGAGTTCGGCGTCCAGCCTGGATATCAGCCTGGCGGCGTTCGCGCTCGTCACTACGTAGTCAGCCATCGCCTTCACATCGGCCGTGCTGTTCACGTAGAGCACCAAGGGAGCGTCGGGGTACCTCTCTCGGTACTCCCTCACCACCTCTGGTGTCAGCATCTGAGCCATCGGGCAGATGGACGAGGGCTCAGGGTGCAGGATGAGCTTGTCTGGATTCATCACAGCCGCCTGCTCAGCCATGAAGTCGACGCCGCAGAACACTATTACGTCGGCTTCAGCCTCGATGGCCTTCATAGAGAGTTCCAAGCTGTCGCCAACGAAGTCTGCTATGTCCTGCACCTCTGGCCTCTGGTAGTTGTGCGCCAGAATCAGGGCGCCCCTCCCTTCCTTCAGCTTCTTTATCTCCTCCACGAGGTTCCTCTGTTCGACCATCGGGGCCTCACTGTGGTTCCCAGCCTTCGGAGAATATGAGTCAATCCTTAAAGGCCAACATTGCCGATCGTGACCGAGGCGAGGCAGAGATTGCCTAATATTGACCGAGCCCTCATCGTCTACGCCAGGGGGTTGGCTCGCCACGCCAGAGAGATTTCAGAATATCTCAGGGAGGCTGGAATCAGCGTCGAAGGCGTAAAAGAAATTGAAAGTGTCTTAGAGGCCCCAGAGTCGGATGACTCAGTCTTGGTCATAGTTGGAGCCGATCGAGATGTCCTCTCAGCCCTCCACGCCATGAGAGACAGAGAGAGCAGGCTCTTGACAGTAAGCCCGCCAGGCAGCATAGGCTTCCTCGCCAGCGTCACCGCGGAGGAACTCTCTAGGTGGGCCCCAAGCCTCGCCAACGGGAGCTACGTCGAGAGAGAGTACATGAGGCTGGAGGCGACAGTCGATGGACGGAACAGAGTCTTCTCGATAAACGAGGTCGCCATATTCCCGAGGAGGTCCGCCACGCTTATGGAGTACGTTCTGAAGGTGGACGACGAGCTGGTCTGGAGGGATGTGGCCGACGGGCTCATTGTGGCCACACCATTGGGATCAACGGCTTACGCTCTCTCTGCTGGCGGTCCGGCGATCCTGCTTGGTACAGACGCCATCTCGATAGTGCCGGTAAACTCTCTGGACGTGAGCAAGAGGCCGATAGTCGCGCCTGGCTCTGCCAAGATCGAGGTGGGGGAGATCAACAGCAGGCACGGCTGCGAGCTCGTCGCCGACGGGATAGAGCGCGTCAAGGTGGCCGAGCATGTAGTCGTCGAGAAGACCAGCCCCCTCAGAGTCCTGAGCCCAAGGAGGAGGGCTAGAGCCAGCGACAGGATAGCGAAGAAGGCCGCGCTGGCGGTTCAGCTGACGGACATGCCGCCGAGCGCTCGCTTCGTGCTGAGCGTGCTCGAGCACTCTGAAGGGCCGCTTACATCCCGAGAGATTGCTCAGAGGACTACCCTCCCGTCCCGTACCGTCAGACACGCGCTCAAGGTGCTGATGGAGCTTGGGCTCGTTGAGAGGTTGACCGACCTGAGAGACGCGAGGAGGTGCGTCTACCGAGTCGCTAGGAGGAGGTCCTAGAGCCGGGGTCTGCGCTCAGGGTAAGAGTCCCGCAGGAGAAACGGTTATCCCGTCTATGGGATTGGTGCGTGGGTTGAGGATCAGGGAACTCAGAGGGGAAGACCTTGACGACATGCTGGAGATCCACAGGCTCCAAGGGTGGCCCTTCAACGAGTCTGCGTTCAGGTGGTGGCTCGATAACAGGCGCTGGAGCAGGATCTTGGTGGCGGAGGTCGACGGCAAGGCTGTGGGAAAAGTCACCGTGGACCTGGTCTACAAGCCCTACTCGGAGCTAGTCAACCTCCTCGTCCACCCATCTTACAGGGGGAGGGGGATCGGGAGCGCGCTGCTAGACGCCGCTCTGAGCCTCGCCGAGGACAAGGGGTTCTGGATTCAAACCATCATGACAGACGTGAAGAACGAGCGCGCTCTGAGGCTGTACAGGTCCAGAGGGTTCCTCCCCGCGATAGTGCCCACTGAGGGGCGCGGTGTAGACTGCTGGCTGTTCCGCTTCTCTGAGGGCTCACTACCTAAACTCTTCCAGGCTCTGAGGCCCGGCTCAGAGGTCATTGCCTCTCGGAGCGAGCTTGAGCCCCTGAGAGAATGCTACAAGCTCTCGTGGAGGCACTCCTCTGGCGATGCCCTGGAGCTGTTCCTCAGAGGGCAGCCAGGACAGCCGGAGGGAGGGAGGATG
>CBEVRO010000067.1:0-6618 GCA_965552295.1 uncultured archaeon
CCCGAGTTCAGGTCTATGTACACATTCCCATCTACGTCATATAGGAGCGCTCCCTTGGCCCTCTCAACAACTAGCGGGTAGAAGCGCACATATGATGGAGAGATCACCTGAGCATCTCTCTCAAGGAGCTCTCGGGCTTTCGGTCCGGGAGGCTCAACTACTATTCTAGGTACCTCCGTCAAGAAGACGCACCCCACACTTGGGGCTTTTGGAAAATGGTAAAAATATTTTCACTGACGGCTGAGCCCATCCTAGGGCTTCAAGAAGCCCTCCGCGCTCTCAGCTTTGGTTCTTGACCAAAACTGAAGATTTAGGGTGCTTCTCTCATAGATCCCTCACTAGAGCCAGCTTTGCTTATCCAAGAGTTTCTCTCGTAGAATATCGTATTTGCAGAGGAGCTGAGCCGTCTCTGCGAACTTGTTCTTGGCCCCCACTTGAGCGTCGCAGAAGACCCCGAGTTTCCTAGCCGTGTAGCAAGCTTCGCAAACCAAGATAGCTGCCTCATCCTTGCTGATCTTGCCGCTTGCTAGACCCTGCGCCAGCTTCCTCACGATCGCTATTACCTCTGGGTACTTGTCGAGGCGTAAGCGCCCTCCCCTCGTTCCCCTGAGATACTGGCTTATCGCGGCCTGAGTTACACCCAACAGCTCTGCTGCTTCTATCTGCTTCTTCCCAGAACTAACGACAAGTTCTCTGGCCACCATCGCCCTGATCGCAGGTATCAGGGTCTTTACCACTAACTCGCAGGGTTGCGCGATCATGCAACCACCTTCATTGGCTTTACGTACTTTATCACGGCTGTTTTATTTAGGACTTATTAGGTCGTCGCCCTCTTGGAGGGCTTAGACGCCGCGGGCGGCGATCAAGAAGGTACCCCGTGCACTCGGCGGCTGAGGGGCTAGGGTGATGGCCCTGGACGTGAAGAAGATAACTCGCGTGGGCCTAGCCATTCTCGTGCTGCTTTTCGTTGTACGGACAGAGTACCTATTCAGAGAAGGTGCCCAAGTCGTAATATCGCCAGCTCTCTCAGTGTTAGGAGTCTTGGGGCTCTATATCTTGCTGTCTGGTCAAACCGCAAAAACATCGCTCGGGCTTTCTAGAATCGCCGCGTCTCTGCTAGTTGGGTGGGCCCTCGCCTACGCAGTCTCTCCAGCTCTTGGATCCGTGACGGCGGTTACCGTGGCCGCCGTCCTGAGGAGGGTGTCTGCGGCCTCCCCCTCAGGCAGAGAAAGCGTCAGCGAGTCTCGTCCTCCGGATCTTGAGTTAGCGCCGTGGGAGAGGCTATCTACCTTAGTCGTGGGGCCTGATCCCCAATCCGCCTCAAGCGTGGCCTTCTACCTGGCAGCCAAGTTAGCCAAGTCTCCAGCTCGAGTGGTTATAATAGACGTCAATGGAGTGGCTGTTGAAGAGTTGGCATCCATAGAAGCCCCATTCGTTAGAGTTAGTCCAGAAGAAATCGATCTAATGTGTCCCACAGCTCCAGAAGAGCTCTATCACAAGGCGGCCCAAATAGTATCCCTTCTGTGTGGAGGCAACTCAGCGGTCATCGCTAAGGCCTTAAGAAATAGCTCGCTCGACAGGATCTCGAAGGATCTGACCTCACCTGCTGAACTCCGTATTCTGGCAGAGATCTTTAGCGGCGGGGAGCGCTTCTCGGTAATAGATCTGATGCCAAAGTACGGTGCGCTCGTAGTCGATCTCTCCTCGGTTGAACCTCTGTCCGTGAGGGAAGCAGCAACCCTCTTGGTGATGCTACAGGCCATATCAGCCGAGTTCCCCCTCTACATCACAGCAGCCGAGCTGAGCTTCTCGCTGGCGCTCAGAGCTGGCTGGCGGTTGAAGCGAGAGGTCATAGATGTGGCCCAGAGGGTGGCCAAAGGCGGACTGATACTGAGCACGGACTCCACGGCAGATCCTCAAGTGTGGGATATCTTCAGCGCCGTCGTGGTTTGTCCTGGAATAAGGGTCTCGTGGCCGACAGCAATCCCCGGTGGGTTGAGAACTTTGAAGAGGGATTTAGAGAAGCTAGCTTCCAATCTAGGCGAGGATGAAGTGTTAGTTATTTGGGGACGCCCCCCAAAGCACGCGGTAGTGAGAATTAAGTGATTTGAGCTTTTTTAGATATATCTAGGGATCCTAAAGCAGGCTCTTAGCTGTTATCCCCCTCCTGATTAACCAGCTCGGGAGAACTCTGGCAGCGAGCCTCCACGTCGTTGTAGTGGTCATCAGGAGATCTGCCACGCGTCGATACATGAGCGCACGCATCAAGAGAGCTCCCAAAGCCTTCCTGAGGGATTTCTCGTATATCTCGCCATCTTCCCCGCCGAGTATAGCGTCAACGGCTAGGATGCCTGATATCATGGCTGTGTTGATCCCTCCCCCGTTAGACGGTATGCAGGTTCCTGCAGAGTCTCCCGCCAACAAGACCCTTCCAACGTGCACCCTTTGCCTTAGGCCGGAGACTGGCAGGAACTTTCCCAATAGCTCGCTCGTGGGGGAGGATCTCTCGAGCTCCGAGAGGGACGCAAGCATCTTCTCGAAGAGGTTAAGCGTAGAGACTCTCGCTGGCGTCGGATGACCGAGACCTACGTTCGCCTCATCGCCCCCCCTGGGGATTATCCACGCATATCCCCGCGGAGCCACTCCGGGGTCGATCCACATGAGCAGGCGATCCTTGGGATAGTTCACACTTCTGAACCTCTGATTAACAGCCAACGCAATTTCTGCCTGCTCACCAAGTCCCACGAGCTTAGCTGATGTCGACACGGTTCCGTCGGCTGCTATGAGCCACTTGGCCTGGAGATCGATGGGCCCTTGGCTGGATCTGAATCTGGCTACGACTGAGTTTCCGCTCTGGCTTAGACCAATTAGGTCGTGCCTCGGAAATACGTCTGCCCCCGACTTCTTAGCCCTCTCGATCCACCTGCGAATGAATCTCTCTCTGTCGATCACTAGAGCCGAGAACTCCAGTTTAACCCGCCTTCGTAGGCCTAGCCTAATCTCAATCGCGGTTATCTCGTTGATCTTCACTCCCGGCTCTTTGACCGGACCGTACGTGTACTCGAGAGCCCATTTGAATTCGCTTGAAATCGCCTCGTAGCCCCAGTCAATAGTGGGAATGAACTCCCCACAGATCACTGGACTCCCAGGTACCTTTTCCCTCGTGAGAAGGGCCACAGCCAGCCCTCTCTCCGCCGCATAGCACGCAGCCGCGGCACCAGCTGGCCCCGAACCCACAACAAGAAGATCATACGCACTCAAGCGAGACACCGCCAAAGCGGTTGAAAAATTGGGAGTGGATTGGAGGCCTAGGACTTCTTCCAGAGGTGCATGAACGGAGCGTACGCCCGCTTGTATGCTTCTCCAGATTCTAAGGCCTTGGCGTCCCTGCGATACTTGCTCTCTGGCCCTATTAAGTGCTCTCCATGCGTTCTGGCGTACTCCTCCAGCGAGATGCCGAACCTCTTCTGCACGTAATCCCTGTACAGATCAGAGAGCACGTTAAACGTGCAGAATGGGATGACCCTCCCATCTGGGACTAGGTAGTGGATGTTGCACCTCATGACCCTCTGGACGTCGTAGTTGTACAGATCCATGAAGTGCATCATCCCTAGGAACAGGGACTTGTAGTGGAACTCGCCCAGCGCTGCGTAGTCTCTCCTGAGGAGGACTTGCCTTATCAGCCCGAGCACGTTCACGCCCTCGGGCTGCTTGCTCTTGTCTATGAACCTAGATAGATTCGCTACGATCTTCAGAGCAGTTATCCACCTGTTCGCCCCAGACCTCAGCTCCTCCACCTTCTCTAGCACGTACTCCCTGAATCCCTCTACGTCGATGAACTCAGTTATGGGAACGAACCTCTTGATGACCCTCGACCCATCTACGTGTTCGTACTCTGGGAAGACGTAGGTAGCTGCCCCACAGGCCGGGTGGTTGGTCATCCTGAACTGGGGCTTTCTGGTCAGCGCCTCGACTAAGTCGCTGATGAACGTGACGAACGGTACCGGATACCAGGCGTCCATGGGTATCTGCCCTTCAGTCTGCTCTTCTATCAGCTTGATCACTTCTGGAATCGTGATCCTCAGCCTTTCTCTCTCGCTCCTCGGAACCCGCCCTGTAAGCGAGATAGGCTGGAAGTTCACGCCTCTCACAACATCTATGTTGAGCGCCGCAAACCTGATGATATCTCCGAGCTCTCTGGTGTTTAGGCCCTTGATTACGGTTGGCACAAGCACTATGCTCGTCATTCCCGATTCGCGAGCGATGTCGAGGATGTAAGGTATCTCCCAGTGGTTCTTAGGGTTAGTCTTGGGCGAGACGCCGTCAAAGCTCAGGTACATCGTATTCACGCCAGCCTCTCTAACCTGCTTCATTAGCTCCGGCTTCTTGAGGAACGTGATCCCGTGCGTATTCAGCTGAATGTGCTTCACGCCCTCTTCCTTGATTAGCTTGATTATCTCAACGAGATCATCCCTAAGCGTGGGCTCACCGCCTGTGAGCTGAACTGCCAAGCCCGGGACGGGCTTCTCGCTTCGCAGAACCCGAATCATCTGGCGTATCTGCTCTAGAGCGGGCTCGTAAACGAACCCGGCGCGCTCGGCGTAGAAGAAGCAGTACCAGCACTCGAGGTCACACCTGTTCGTAAGCACGAGGTTGGCCAGCGCGGTCATGTCCCCATGAGCTGGGCACAGCCCACAGCTGAACGGGCAGGGGGCTGTCATTGGCACCATCGGCTCTATCTTCATCGCGGGAACTTCGTACCTCATTGCCTTCTCGTAGAAGGCGTAATCTCCCCAGTAGATCTCCTCAATCTCCCCGTGATCTGGGCAGACCCTCCTGATGTAGACCTTGTCTCCTCTCCTAAACACCACTGCTGGCAGGAGTCTATAGCACTCAGGACAGAGCGAGAGAGTCTTCCTAAGGACGCTCTCTCCAGGTCGCAGAGGAGGAGCAGGTCCTCCTATGGGGATTTCTCTCTCAGCGAATCTTATGACCCTCTCTGTAACATTCTGCTCCACCATGCTTCATCCAACCTCCCTTGAGCCAGATCTTTTTAGAGCCTGAGGTTCAGATTTCCAGAGCAGAAACAGTGATAAGTAATTAAAGTCCGGTAGGTCTAAAAAAAACGCTGGGAGCCTCTGAAGTGCGTAGAAAGGTCGTCAGACTTGCTGCTCACCACGGTTAAGCCTATTCTGGAGGGAGATCTCCTGTGCCAAGCCAGCGAGAGTTAAACGTGCTGAGGCTGGCGTCCGACGCCGCTGTGAACCTTGGGCCGACTAGGGGAGACGATCCCGAGCGACTGTACTCTATCGCAAAGGCGGTAATTCAGGGAGAGGAGGAGCTAGAGAGCTTCAGCGGTAGAGATAGAACGTTTGCAGAGATGTGCGTATCATACCTGGCGGGCTGGAGCGAGTTGACTCGCTTTCTAGAGGAGAAGATAGAAAAGCTGGACGAGGGTCTCCTCACCGGGCTCCTTCTGATGCTGACGGATCTTGCCGCCAGCACCCCTAGGGAGGAGGTCTTTCAGGACGCGAGGGAGTGGCTAGAGGATGTAGAGGTCGACAAGAGAATTGCGGCCACGAAAGTGTTGACCGTCATCGGGAGAGACGAGCCAGACCAAGCTATCTCTCTGCTCCGAGAAACTCTGAACCGTGACCCGATCAAGAGAGTGCGTCTGTCCGCACTTAGGGGGTTGTGGAGCATTGCTGAGAGTAGGAAAGATGTCAGAGATAGAATTACTGCGATATTAGCTTCCGCGCTCGGTAGCGAGAGGAGCGCAGAGGTGCGGGCGGAAATCCTCTCAGCACTGCTCTCGCTGATGAGTGATTAGAGCTAGAGCATGCCTCATCGCCATTAAATTTGATCGGGCAGCCTCGTACGCCGGGGTGAGCCTTGGGAACCCTCACCTACTTCGGCCATGCGAATGTGTTGGTTGAGAGTTCTGGGCTCAGAATCGCATTTGATCCGTGGGTGGAAGGCAATCCTGCGTATCCTAAGGAACTCGAGATGCCTGAAGGCGTACATGCCTACATAGTAACGCACGGACACTCCGACCATGGCCTCGAGGACGCGATACGGCTCTCCAAAGAGCGAGGAGGAAAAGTCGTTGGCATATTCGAGCTCGCTAACTTCGCCTCTGAGAAGGGCGCAGAGGCCATTGGGGCCAACATAGGGGGCCCATTTAAGGTCGGGGATGTGGAAGTCATTCTTACGGAGGCTCTTCACAGCTCTCCTCTGGGCGCGCCTACGGGGGCTGTCGTTAAGTTCCCGGACGGGTTGACAGTATACCACGCGGGAGACACGGGGATTTTCCCAGGGATGAGCTTGATAGGGGAACTCTATTCTCCGGACTTGGCTATCCTCCCCATAGGGGGGCACTTTACCATGGGGCCCAAGGAGGCAGCAAAGGCGGTTGAACTCTTGAAGGTCCAGAAGGTGGTACCCATACATTACGCCACGTTCCCAGTGCTCTGGGGAACTCCGGCTATGCTGAGGGAAGAGCTGAAGGCGAGGAAGTTGGATGTCGACGTGATAGAGCTATCTCCAGGCTCTTCAGCGGGGCTAAAAAAGAGCGCACGTGGAGAATTTCTGGATCAGGATACGTTCAGAACACTATCA
>CBEVRO010000068.1:0-6520 GCA_965552295.1 uncultured archaeon
GCGCACGTCGTGATGCCCTACCACAAGGTCATAGACGCCGGCAAGGTCGCCTCCTTGCTTGGCACGACCAGGAGGGGGATAGGGCCGACCTACGCGGACAAGGCCAGAAGGACTGAGGCGATAAGGGTCGACGACCTGGTAGGGGAGCACTTCGAGGAGAGGCTCGGAGAAATCCTGAGGGCCAAGCTTGACGAGCTTGTTGCCTTCGACATAGTCGGCGGAGAGGACGAGCTCCCCAAGTACGCCAGGGAGCTGTACGAGGAGTACTCGAGGTACGCCGAGGTCCTGAGGCCCTACGCTGGCGAGGCCTCCCTGCTGGTCAACGAGGCCCTGGATGAGGGCAAGACTGTCCTGTTCGAGGGGGCTCAGGGAACCCTGCTGGACGTCGACCACGGAACCTACCCCTACGTGACTTCCTCGAACCCGATCGCAGGAGGGGCCTGCGTCGGCGTCGGCGTGGGGCCCACGAAGATAGACAGAGTGGTCGGCGTTGCCAAGGCCTACACGACCAGGGTCGGCGCCGGGCCGTTCGTCACGGAGATCCACGACGAGCTGGGGGACAGGATGAGGGAGAGGGGAGGAGAGTACGGCACAGTGACCGGGAGGCCTAGGAGGTGCGGCTGGCTGGACCTCCCGATGCTGAGGTACTCCGTGACCATAAACGGAGTGTCTGAGATAGCGCTGCGGAAGCTCGACGTGCTGGAGGGCATCGACCCGATAAGAGTGTGCGTGGCCTACGAGGTCGACGGAGAGGAGAGGGAGGTCATGACTCCCTTCGTGAGGGAGCTCGAGAGGGCCAAGCCAGTCTACGAGGAGCTGGAGGGCTGGGAGGAGATCGGCCCCGAGGGATGGAGGAGGGTCGCGAGAGAAGGGTACGAAGCCCTGCCGAGGCAGGCGAAGGAGTACATCGAGTTCATCGAGGAGCGGCTGAAGGTTCCAGTCAAGATTGTTGGGGTGGGTCCGAGGAGGGAGGACACGATAGTGAGAGAGTGACCTGCTCGTGTCCTCCGATGAATCTGCTTGCTGTAGGACTCACGACGATCGAGCAACCGCACTCAGCGGTTATAACGCTGCGCCCCTCTGGCATCTGAGGGAGGCATGGAGCGGCGCGTCGAGTTCCTCCGCAAAATGCTGGAGCGCATAGAGCGCGAAGAGTCGTCGGCTCGTGAGAAGGTGGAAAAGCTTTGCGGAGAGGGAGCGACGATAGAGCCCTCGACAGGTACAGCAGGCTCAAGAAGGCGAAAGAGTGGGTGGAGAGTGAGCTCGGCCGTAGATACTTCATCATGGAAGGAGCTAGGCTCTTGTTGGCCGAGCGCCTGGACGTAAGGCCAGGAGAAATCGTTCTAGACTTGGGGTCGGGAGACGACTGGTTCTCCATACAGGCAACGTTCGCTTCTTCTACTTCGACAGCAGGGTTCTCAAGCCTGGCGGACTCAT
The DNA here is from genome assembly GCA_965552295.1 of uncultured archaeon. Classification (GTDB taxonomy): domain Archaea; phylum Korarchaeota; class Korarchaeia; order Korarchaeales; family Korarchaeaceae; genus DRBY01. Next base: position 1,438 of record CBEVRO010000068.1, read on the forward strand.
TGGGTTAGCTGAGGCCTTCCTGGAGGACTTCCCAAGGGAGTTAGGTTCTCTGCTCCTAGATCTCTATGAGTACTGCGGGGAGAAGGGGGAGACTATCCTCTCGCTGAGCGACGTAAAGGCAGCCCTCTCGAAGCGATTTAAACTGAGGAGAATCGAGCAAATCGAGCTCAGGGATAGCGGGGTTCCAGCCGACGAGGCGGCGGAGTACCTACGGAGGTACTACGGGAGTGGGGTTCCAGAGGAGCTGGTGGAGGCTGTGAGGTCCTCTTGCGAAAGAGTGTGGGTCAGGGACGACCCTCCCTCGTATCACATAATTGTAGCCGAGAAAGCGTAGAGCCTGCTGATGTGCGAGGCAAGCCAGCTCAGAGGCTCGCGAGCCTTACGCGCTCCCTCAGCTCCCTCTCCAGCTCGTCCACCTCAGCCCCCAAGGTGATGGGCCTAACTAGGGCGAGCCCCTTCGAGTCCACGAAGTTCCTCAGCCTCTCCCCCCTCGACGCCGCCATGGACAGGACGTACTCCGCCACCAGCCCCGGAGGCAGCCCCTGCGCACGGATTCGATCCCTCTCCTCCTCTATGAACCTCAGGGTCTGCTCGAACGCCTCCAGCGCTCGCTTGAGTCTGTCGTCCACCGGGCTGACGGAGACTCCCAGCTCGCCGAGCGGTCTCTCCCTTCCTGCTCGGAAGGTCTCCCTCTCCCCGCGCTGGAACTCCTCTAGGGCCGCCCAGGGGTCCTCGAAGAACAGGTCGTCGATCGACAGCGGATTGTGCTCTCGGCTCCTCCACAACTCAATGACCTCGTCGATGAGTTCCCTGACCGGCCCAAGCGTCCTGAGGTCGATCTTCCTCTCTGTGACGCCTTCGTGGAGGCACCTCCAGGGCCAGGCCAGGACCAGCTCAGGCCCTCGCGCCCAACCGATGTTGTAGTGGAGGGCGTCGTATATGCACCCGACGGTGCGCTTCTGCCGATCTAGGTACACCAGGACGGGCTCGTAGTCCCAGACGTGGAAGGGGATCAGCTGGACGGCGAAGTAGAGCACGTAGACCTCTGCCCTCCCGCGGTCTCCCTCCACGACTCTGCGGTAGATCGCCTCGGATGCCCAGAGGTCAGGGTCCCTCAGAGGGTCGCGGGGGGCCGACAGCCTGAGGATCAGCTCGCGATGAACTAGCACAGGATCTCTGTGGCGCAGGTCTAATTAGTCCTTTTGAATGGTTCTGCACGATTTCGGCGACCTGCGAGAAACGTTGACCCTATTATCCTCTGCGGTGCTCTAATCTGTCGACGTGCCTTCGCGTCCTGAGCGTCCAGCTGGCCGGCCGATCTAGCCATATAGGGGTGGTCTCGAGGAGGGAGGCGTGGTCGCGGAGACTCAGCTATCCCAAGAAGCCGGCTTTATGGGGGGTTATTCTGCTACCTCCAGCCTCTCAGGGCAGAATGCCTTGAAGAGCTCCTTCAGATAGTCGTACTCCTCTGTGGCCCTTGCCACTATCACCACCTTGTACTCTCGGCCCGTCGTCGTTCTGATTTTGACGTGGCCAGGTCTTAGCGCGCCAGGCTTTCTTAGCTCCACCTTCTGAATCTCGTGCTTCTTTACCTCGAAGTCAATTCTCCCTCTGACGTCCTCTAACACACGGCGTGCCTCCTCTCCGGTGAGCGCCGGTATCTTGGCCGTCTCTCCCCTCCACTCTAGCGGCGCTAGGCTGTCCTTCAGGCTGCCTCTCCATCCCATGAGGAATTTGAAGAGTTCCCTCCCTCTACGCTTCATTTTAGCTCCGATAATCCTCTCACTCGTTACGTACAACGCGTAGCCTCGCAGGATTCCTCTGGATATGTTCAGGCTCTCTAGCCCTCCCCTGACCTCCTCCATAGAGGCCCCGTGAATCCCACATATCTGGATATAAGCTTCGGGGAGTTCAGGAGACCGATTGGACCAAACCCCTCGACCTCGAGTTCGGAGTCGATAGAGGCGGTGACTCTATTATCCTCCAAGGCGACCCACCCGCTGGCATGCCTGGGTATGCTGGGCACTGCGCCGCCGGCGTTGCGGTGGGTTTGGCTGCCGCCATAATCGCCACGCAAGTGCTGGGCTGGGTTGAACCAAGTAGCGTGTGGCCCATTCTCGTGGCGATCTTCGCAGTTCTCGGGGCTCTGCTGCCTGATCTAGACGTCAGGTCGTCGAGAGTCAGCGGCTGCTCTGGGGCCCTGACGGTCGCCTTTGCGATCTGCGCCCTCGCTCTGAGAGGAGCGTACAGCGTCTTCGCCGCCTGGTGGGTGCCCATCATAGTCTTGGGCGTCGTCTTTGGGACCCTCCACAGGCACAGGATGCCCTTCCACTGGATCATGCCTCTCTTAGTGCTCCTCCCCCTGCTGTTCGCCCACTGGCGCCTGGAGGGCGTGATAGCAAGCCCGCTCGACGTGTCTGGGTTCTACAGGCTGCTCTCCTCGCCCCTCGAGGATCTATCTTCTCTCTGGCTCGGGATAAGGGCGGGTGGCGAGCTGGCGCATCTGGCATCTCTGACGCTCGGGGCCGAGGCTGGAGTGCTGTCGCACCTGGCTCTAGATCTTTACTTCTGAGGGATAAGGGGGCTTGCGTCCTCCTCCTGCAGTCTTCTCCACTTGGGCGGGCTCCAGAGTTGCTCCTCCAGCCAGGCCTCTGTGAGCGGTTCTGGCGCCAGCTCATCATCGTCTGGAGTTCCTAGGCCGACGACGGCCACCAATGCCAACGCGACGGCGGTCATCGCTATGATGATGTGGTCCTTTAGCACAGAGATCGCAGCGACCAAGGTTCCTGAGATCGCCATGATCAGGCGGATGACCGTCCTAGCCAGCTGCCGCTCTGCTATGCGGAAGGCCCTCTCCCAGACCCTCTCCCTCTCCAAGGCGGGTCCATCGCCTAATTGACGGTGCTCCGTTAAAAAGCCCTCTATCAGCACCGAAAAGGCCGAACTCAGAAAAAAGGGTCTCTAGATTATCCTCACGCTCCATATTCTTGGGAGGGACAAACGCGTTTTCCTCACGCACGAAGTACCTGAGTTCGAGGGGTCGGGTACATCGAGGACTAAACCAAGTGAGGCGCCATTAGGATGAGCCAGGCCTATGCAGATGTCGGTGAGTGCCATGAGGTGGGCTGCATGCGTGGTTGTGGACGTTAAACGCTGTGAACAGGAATACCCTCGAGGGTGGGAGAGCGACGCTGGCCCCCAGTTGCCTGGGTTTCAGGCCGCATCCGCCTTGCGAGCAGAGTTACCCTCCCAATAATGATAGGAACTCGGGAGTATATAAACTAGAGGGGTCAGCTCGCCGAGATAAATCGTCAGAGAGACCTCTGAATCGTGTTCTGATCTCAGATACCGATTTAGGGCTCGATCGGAGTTCTTAGCGTACCTTTAGCTGAGCCCACTAGAGAGTTGCGCGGGAGGCAGGCGTTAAGTCGGAGCCGAGAGGAGCATAGTTGGAGTGCTGTAGCCCAAGCTATTTTAGGCGTGGAGAGATCTAACGTTGTGGGGTGGTGAGAACGGCCGGATCTAGGCCGGGCGTTCAGAGGGCTTGGCTCGGCCTCGCTGCTATTGCCATCGTCGCCCTGGCCGTCTTGATCCTCAGCTCTCAGAGGGGTCGCGAGGAGTGCCCGAGAGCCCAGCGACTATCGAGCTAGTGAGTGGTGCCTTTGAGAACAACAGCCCCATACCCGAAAGGTACACCTGCGACGGCGAAGACGTCTCCCCTCCATTGAGCTGGGAGGGAGTGCCCAGCGGGGCTAAGTCGCTCGTCCTCATCGTGGTGGATCCAGACGCCCCTGGGGGCGAGTTCACCCACTGGGTTCTCTACGACGTGCCTCCCGATCTCGACAGCCTGCCCGAGGGGATTCCCAGCGTGGGCGAGGTCGAAGGCGTTGGAGTTCAGGGGGTCAACGACTTCGGGAGACTCGGCTACGGGGGGCCGTGCCCGCCCCCCGGCAAGCCTCACAGGTACGTCTTCAGGCTCTACGCTCTGGACATAGAGCTAAGTCTCCCTCCTGGAGCCAGCAGGTCGGAGGTGGAGGAAGCCATGAGTGAGCACGTTCTGGCTGTGGGCGAGCTCGTGGGGCTCTATGGGAGGGGATAGCTGGCATCTGCGCAGGTCATCCCGAACCTGCCAGTACTCTAACGAGGGCTGGCCTAGACGAGATCCTAGGTGGCGGCCTGCCGAGAGGCTCGCTCACGCTGATTCTCGGCCCAGCCGGAGCTGGGAAGATCGCGCTGGTCTCTGCGATCTCGGCTAACTTGGCAAACAAGGGGCGCAGGGTTCTAGTCTTGAGCTTCGAGCTGATGAGAAGGGACTTTGAAGCCCTCCTCGACAGGTTTGGCCTCCGGCCCGAGAATCGCGATTACGTGACGATACGCTCAGTGGAGCCCCGGGCCCTAGACACGCTGGATCAGCTGGCGGAGATCATGAAGTTCGTACTGGAGGCCGACCCTGAGTTCTTGGCCTTGGTTGGATACGCCTCCGTAGAGACGTGGCTGGGACAAGAGGTCGCTATGGCGGTCATGAGGCACCTTCAGTACACGGCCAAGATGCGGGACATCCTCACCCTCGTGTCGGTTAGGGCCAAGGGTCCCGAGGAGAAAGCGAATGCATACGCTCCATACGCCGATGTGATCCTGACGTTCAGAGGGAAGAGATTGATGGCGCGCGGAGAGTGATGACCGTGCTTAAGCACAGGCTGTCGGAGTTGGAGGGAAGAGCCGGGGCCCTAGAGATTGAGAGGGGAGTCGTAAGAGTGGTTCCAGTCCGAATGTGAAACCAGTAAGCTTCCTAAGAGATTTCAGTGATCTTCCGCTCGGAAACGCTTGAGCTAGTTGAGAGAAATGTATTGTTTGAGGAAATCGCCACGTTCGTGCGAGATTCCAGTTTATGGGTTTTTGAGAGTCCTGAGATGGCTCATAGGCGTCGTGAGAATGCGAGTCCTCTTCCGACCATACGCCGATGAGTGGCACGAATTGCAACAAATGGTGTCATCGCGTGTTATCGGAATCGATTATCCAAGAGATGCAATGTTCCTTTATTTTGTTCTGCCAAACAGGATCATTCAGGTCGAGAGTCTTGAGG
>CBEVRO010000069.1:0-6319 GCA_965552295.1 uncultured archaeon
AGCTCGTCCAGCCTGAACTTGACCTCTCTCCACCTAGCGTCAAGTTTGACTACCTCATCCACTATCTTGGGATCCATACCTCTGCGTGCGAGATCCTCCTTGAGAATTTCGGGTTTGGTTCGGATGAGCTCGAGCACGCTCCACACTTCGTATCATCATCGCGAGAGTAGAGAGCGATTAAAGCGTTTAGGTTGCTCTCTAGAGCACGTCAAAGAAGATCAGCCAGCAACCTATCCCTTAGCCTCCGGACTAGCCCGGTTTGCTTTTGGTGGCCTCTATACTAATCTGCTTCTCACAGGCAGGATAATAACCTGTAGAATCCTCGGCAATTCAACAGCCAAGCCCCTTTAGTCGTGGGAGCCCCCTTTATCCGCGCTCCGTCTTCAAGAGGGGCCCACGCTGAGCATGTTTCCGAATACTCTTCGCGGGGTCAAGAATCTATGTGATGAATTTTTATATTGAGGGTGGGTTAATATTCGGTAAGGAGCTGATCGTCTCTGTTTAAGAGAAAAGGAGATTGGGTTGAAGCATCGTTACTCCTAGATTGGGCTAAGAGTTTCTGCCCCATGGAACCCTTCGTCAAGGAATTGAGTACGGTAGAAGTTAAAGAACTTGAGAGAAGGTCATTTAACACAGGCTTCATAGTGGGCCTGCTCCTCTCTAAGTGGCTCTTAGCGTTTAGAGGCGAGCAGACCGCGGCCCAGATGATCAAGGAATTCATAGACCAAATATCCGGCTAAGAATTCCTCTCTAAGGGGGCTAGCCGACTAGGAGAAGAGGGTCTGGAGACCCATTGGAGTGAGGCAAGAAGGGATCTCCTGAGGAGATGCGTTTCGACGTAATTGGACACCTGTGTGAGAAGCGTTTAGGGGGCGCCTCGGTCCGCCCATCAATCCTCACTGATCAGGTGAAGGAATTGACCTCATCGGCGCCAGATGTATGGGCTACCCTGCCGCTATTAAACGGTAGGGGAACCTCCCTCGCCCTGCGCGCGGAGGCTAGAACCGCGGCGGCAAATGCGCCTACAACACCAGCCCCATCCCCGCCGAGTTCCCACAGTTCTACGTTGTAGGCCTCGGCGGCTCGGTAAACCTCCTCTCTGAAAACCCGCTCTTTGGCGATTCTCTCCGCTAGCGCAACTAGCTCCGCAGCAGGCGGCGAGTCGAGCAGAACGGCGGCCCCCGGATTGCTCTCCGGACCGCTTTTCTTGACGGCCAGCTCCCCCACCACCGACAGCACTATGCCGGGATCAGCCTCCACTGCTATGGCCCAGGCGATGTTTTTGCAGCCCTTCTCTAGGAGCCTGGGATTAACTAGATCAACGGAGTAAACGGAGATTTTTCCATAACCTCTCTTAGAGAGTTCTCTAGCAGCCTCCACACAGACTTTTCCAGTTTCTCCGCTTTTTCCCACGTCATCTAATCCAATAAACACAAGAGGGGGCTTCCCCACACAAGACGCGTTACTTGACACTGAATTCACCCTCAAACTCGCTTATGAGGAGGGAGAGCACCAACTCATCGAGGCCCTCCGACCACCTCCTACGGGCCACTATCTCGTTTCTATAGAGCACTATCGCGGCTATGACGAGCCCGGGTCCGACGTAGACCTTTGGCTTCTGGCTGACCATATCTACCATACCACGCCTCCTCAGCCTCTCGACGAATGAGCTGACCTTTCCGTGTCCGGGAAAAATGAATGCCATTTCCCCGTCAAATGCGATGGTCTTCCTACCCACTATTATGGTGCCCTTCTTTCCCTTTAGCCTCCTGCTGGCTCGTTTGAGGGACCTGTGAATCATGCCGGCATCGGCCACCGTCAACGAGATCTTGGAGCCTTTCTTGCGGAGCCTTGATACAAGCTTGCGCAGAGGAACCCTCTCGCTCTCTTGCTCCTTGCCCACAGGAGACCCCCTCAAACGAGCCGCGGGTCCTGGCCGGATGTTCTATGACTGAAGAATAAAAAATTGTGCCTATATTCAGGCTATCGAGGAGGTTCCGACCCTCCTTCACTCCTCTTAAGCCCTTTCCGCCTCTTCTTATGAGCTTTGACCCCCTTCAAGCCGCCCCTCTGCCTAGCCTTCCTTCTTCTATCCGCTCTAGCAAGCAGGCCCTTTCTCCTACCAGCCGCTCGCCTTCTGTAGACCAAGTAGCCAGCCGCAGCGGACGCGGCGGCGGATGCGCCGACCCCAGGCAGGAGCAGGCCGCCCTTCACGCCCTGCTCCGAGAGTTCTGTCTCTAGGGGCAGCGCTTCTACGGTCACCTCCGTCCCGTTAACATCTAGCATGTAAACTCCGGGGCTCCACGCTGTGAATGAGAGCGACAGATTTCTGGCAGCTCCTCCTGGGACCTTTATCGAATCAAACGCCACCTTCGTACCGTTAACCATCAACTCCACCAGACAAGTGGTCTCGAGGTCGCCCACGTTGGATACCTCTGCTGTGACGTTGACTATGTCTCCCGCTCTTACCGTGCTATTGAAGACGTGAACGCCAGAGAGAACGCACTCTCCAGGCTTCAACACCTTAATCTCTAAGGGCCCTAGTCCATCAACCTCTATCTTGTGCGTTCCCGGCTTCGTGAGGTTCAGGGTGAACTCAACGTCCCTCGATGACATCGGCTCCACGATCACGACCCTCTCGTCGGCGACCTTCCCGTCAACCAGCAGGATGAGCTTAACGTCCCTCTCCAGCTCTCCGCTGTTCGAGACCGTCACGTACACTCGAACTTCTTCTCCGGGAGTTATCTCCGAAGAACTCGCCCTGAGCTTGGTGACGTTCACGTCGCCCGGTTCGAGGACGTGGACGGTCGTTGAGAAGAGGTCGCCAACGTCTATCCAGTAGTCTCCCGGCTGGTTGAGGGTGAGCCTCCAGACGAGCTTGATCACCTGACCCGGCCCGATAACTCCGCTCTTTGTCTCCAGATGGGATCCGTCGAGCTTGGCCTCAATCTCGTACCTGCCCTCAGCAGTCCCCTGATTTAGAACAGTCACTCCAAACCGAATCTCCTCACCCGGCTTTACTTGGTGCTTGCTGATCCAGAAGCTGGTGTAGGTAATCTTAGGCCGGGCGATGACCCTGATCTGCGCGTGAGGGGGCCCGCAGTTCGGGGCCTCTTCGAGAGACATACTGCTCAGGTTGTCCCTCCATATCCTGAAGAAGTTCTCAAGTGGATCAAGCTCCGGATCCAAGGGAGGGGGAACGTACACTATCCAGAGGCTGTAATTTCCCGGCTTGTTCGGTGCCCTCAATTTGCCCGTGAGCCTGTACGTGCTCCCAGATGGACTGGGGATCCCCTCGTAGATCTTGACGTAGGCCTTGCTGGGGGGCGGGTACTTGTCCGCCCACGAAGCCACGGCTATCAGGGCCATTGGAGCTTTACTTGACGTTCTCTTGAGCCACACTTCCACGTAAAACTCAAACTGCTCCCCAACTCCAACCTCAACGGTCTGCTGGTTGCCCTGTATGCTCAGGTTCATGTCAACGTACTTCACCTTAACATACTCTCCTATCGGGCAGAACAATGAGCAGGCCGCGGCCGGAAGGTTGGCGAGCCCTTGATCGCTGTAAGCTATGCCAAGAGTCATGGACACCAGCACGGAGAGCAAGATTAGCGCGAGGCCGACATTCTGTGTCCTCAAGCCACCCTCCAATCGCGCTCGGCAGGAGGGGTATAATAGGTGTTTCGACGCTCGTAGAGTTCGCTCTACTCTCTGGTCGCCGATCGGCTGATGGGAAGTCCTCATCTAAACCACCGCCAGCTGATGACAGTTTTAGTAAATTGATGCCCAAGTTACCAGCTGGCGGTGGTGGGTATGTGCGGCGGGGTCAAGCTGGAGGTAGTTGACGTGAGCCCTCCAGAGGGCTGCAACATAATTCTGGCTCAGTCACACTTCATAAAGACGGTTGAGGACGTCTATGAAGCGCTCGTAGAGTCCTGCCCCAGCATCAAGTTCGGCCTGGCGTTCTGCGAGTCCTCAGGAAAGCGGCTGATCAGGCACGCTGGAAATGACCCAGAACTCGAAAAGGAGGCCGTGGAGAGGGCTAAGAGGTTAGCTGCTGGCCACACACTGGTAATCTTGCTGAAGGACGCTTGGCCGATCAATGTGCTCAATAGTCTGAAGGCTGTCAGTGAGATAGTGACCCTCTTCGCAGCCACGGCGAATCCCATTCAGGTAATCGTTGCTGAGACCGACCGCGGAAGAGGAGTTCTCGGCGTCATCGATGGACAGACTCCCCTGGGCGTAGAGGGTGACGAGGACATAAAGGAGAGGAAGGATCTTCTGAGGAAGTTTGGCTATAAGCTCTGAGTTCTCGGCTTCTAAGTGGGCTACAAAAGTTTCAAAACGTTTCTAAACATCGGAGGAACGTTTTAGGCGAAATCCATAAAGGCTAGGTGGTCTACCATAAATTGGGCCACCCTCCAAGGGAGGAGGTGTCGGCCTCGAGGCCGACACCTCCCGGGGTTACATTTTTTTTGGGTGTTGGACGCGGGCTTGTGTTGGTTGGGAAGCTGCCTCCAGAACAACTCAACATGTTCCTCTCGCAGATCTACGCGCCAAAGCCAGGCATACTTGTTGGTCCGGAGGTAGGAGAAGACTATGCAGCTTTCGAGGTTGACGGACAAGCGGTCGTGGTGCACTCTGACCCAATCACCGGAGCAGGAGAGAACGCTGGGTGGCTATCCGTGCACGTCGCCTGCAACGACGTCGCAACCTCGGGGGCTGAGCCAAGATGGCTGATAGTCACGCTGCTGGCTAGGGCGGGCACCTCGATAGAGCGCCTCAGTGAACTTGCAAATCAGATAAGGTCGGCAGCGGATGAGGTGGGCGCGAGCGTCATCGGCGGCCACACAGAGATCACGCCATGGCTCGACCGAGACGTCATAGTGACCACCGCGATGGGCGTCGTTAGAGCCGACAAGCTGATTAGAAGCTCTGGAGCGAAGCCAGGCGACTTGGCGGTCATGACCAAGACGGCGGCCATAGAGGGCACGGCTGTCCTAGCGGCGGACCTCTACGACAAGATCTCGATGAAACTACCACGCACACTCCTTGAGAGGGCAAAGGGGCTAATAAGGAGAATTAGCGTCGTGCCAGAAGCCAAGATATCGGCGGAACATGGAGTGCACGCTATGCACGACCCAACCGAAGGCGGCATAGCTGCGGGTCTCCAAGAGGTGGCTATGGCTTCTGGAGTGGGGGTGGTTGCCAGAGAGGAGGACATCCCTCTGCTCGAGGAGACTAAGGAGATCTGCAAAGCATTGGGAGTTGATCCACTCAAGCTGATAAGCTCTGGGACTCTGCTGATCGCTTGCCCACCCGAGTCTGTCGACGGGCTCCTGGGGGCCCTGAGAGAGGTAGGGATTGGAGCGTCCGTGATAGGAGAGTTCACAGAAGACCCGCGTATAAGGGAGATAGAGAGAATCGACGGATCCAAGTTGGATCTCAATAAACCCATCAAAGAGGAGCTGTGGAGAGTGGTGGGTTGAGCCATCTGGATAGGCCGCCAGCAATTGGAAGAGGGGTTAGGCTTTAATGCCGGTGTCCTCATCCCACCCGCGCATGGTGGTCAGTCCGGCGAAAGTCGGCCACCTATTATCGTAAGAGGACACTTATCAGGATTAAAATCACACCCTCCATAGGTCGCGCGATCCATGTTGAAGATCAGCGTTAGAACTACGCACATATCCGCGGAGCGACTGTGGGATGTAGACTCTCCTCTACCCGCGCCTGTTCAGATACACCTGAGCGTCACCGTCCATAAGCTCGAACCAGCTGGAGTGGGCAAGGCAAAGGCGGGGTTTATCGTTGCGGCTTCGTACAACCCGCCGATCGCTCAGATCAGCGTTAAGGGTGTGGTGCTCGTTCAGGGGAAGGAAAACGAGATCAAGGAGGCTATCAAGAGTTCAGCCTCTGGGAAGCCACCAAATCAGGTGGTTCAGGCAGTATTCACCTCTGCCATCGCAGATGCGGTGGTAGTCAGCCGATCTATCGGGGTTCCCCCACCGGTACCAGCGCCTGCTCCCCCTAAGCAGCCAAAGGGAACTCAGGGATCGATGGAGTACGCCGTTTGAAGGCTCCCGCTATAGTTTTTACGTTCAGCTAAGCAGGCGGAAGCGACATGCTCCTAAGCGATACGGCTATCAGGAGGCTGCTGGATTCTGGAGAAGTGAAGATAGAACCCCTCTACCCAGACACCATAAGGGAGAACGGCGTGGACTTGAGGATAGGCGAGGAAGTCGCATTCCCAGTCGTGCGAGGGGAGGTCATAGACATGGCGAACTCCAACCCTTCAGAGCACTTCTCGATAAGGAAGATC
>CBEVRO010000070.1:0-6301 GCA_965552295.1 uncultured archaeon
TTTTTATAATATGCCGAAATTACAACATGGGGTGACGCCTAGTGGTGTTTAACCAGTGGTTTTTGGAGTACGCCACCGACGCGCCGGGGGGGGCCATCGACCTGACCGACGACCTGAGAGCGCTAGTTGACGTCTCGGGCATCAGAAATGGAGTGCTAACAGCCTTCCTCCAGCACAGCACGGCGGCGCTCGCGCTCGCCAGCAGGTGGGTGGGGGTTATCCAACAGATACTATCTGCTGTCATCTGTGGAACATTTCAAAATATAAATCCGAGGGCAAGCCTTCCACCACCACAGCACGGCGGCGCTCGCGATCGCGAGCAGGAGGGAGGGGGTAATCCACGAGATACTCTCTGCTGTCATGTCCGCCTACCCAGAGGAGAGGGTGAGGCAGGCTTCGAGGAGGGTCAGCAGGGATCCGAGAGTTATGGTGGCCTATACGCTCAGCGCGACGCTTGGAACGTCCGTTCATGTGCCGGTGAGGAACGGGGAGCTGGCCCTGGGTGAGTGGCAGGCCGTATACCTGATCGAACTCAACGGGCCCAGAGACTACCGGAGAGTAACCGTCACCATAGTGGGAGATTGACCTCCCGGCCGAGTAAGCTTCAGAAGACGGCCGAGGGCTATCAGCCCCCTTCCCCTCTTTTGATGGGGGGTGGCCCTTCTCTCGAGCGACGCATTCTTCGCAGAATTGGCTGGCACGCTCTCAGGACTCAAACCACTTCCTTATCATCTCGTCGACAGGAGGCTCCTTCCTCCTTCTCCTCCTGGTAAGGATGGGATAGCCGCCGTGAACTTCAAATGACCTCCGAGCGGCGTCGTCCGCCTCGCCCGGCTCATACCTCCTCCAAGAGCCTGAGGACCTGAAGGCTCCGATCGATGCCCACGATGGCTCAAACTCATCCAGCTCCGAGGGATCTACGCACACCACCACGGAGTCCACGCTCCTGTGGAGGCTGAGGGGCACGGAAAAGAGCCCTCTAGGCTTCACCTCGTTGTCTACCCTGAGTCCGTGAGCCTCGAACCTCAGCCTGATCTCCTCGACCTTCGACTCGACCCTGAGCCTAACCGACTCCACGAGTGCCCAGGCCGCGTCAAGGGGCCCAATCTTCGACCGGAGCTCGCTGGAGATTGCCCCCTCGTGAACCCTGACGTGCATTCCCCTCCCCGTCCAGAGCACGTACACTGACCTAGCCACCCCCATCCGCTCGAGTTCTTCTACGACGGCTCTGGCGGCTTCGACCGTGGCCCTCCAGAGCGCCGGGTCGTTGTCCACGTCCCAGAATGGAGTCACCGCGACGACGTTGGAGTCGTCGAATACATCGCTTCTCTCGGCGAGCCTCCGATATATGGAGGCCGTGGCGTAGACCGCTCTCAGCAGAGGCCTCGATCTATTGGATATCATGGAGAGCACGTCCGACTGAGAGCGTATCGCTAGGGGCCTGCCCCCGAGCCACCTGACGACCGAACCGTCCTTTAGCCAGGCGGCGACCCACCTGCCCCTGCAGAACTCCGCTATTGCCGTACGCACCTCGAGCTTGGAGTAGTGAACCAGCTCTAGGTTTGCTCTGCCCTGCGGCTCTGGCATGCCTCACTCGTGGCCCCCGATAGGTTGGGATAAACCTTCGGTCTGAGGCTGGACTCGCCGTCGCCCGCCAACCGCTAAGGCATGTGCTTTGAGGGAATCTCTCAAAATCGGCTAGCATCCTATCTTGTCCAGAACCCAGAGCGCTAGGCCTGCCGCGGCCCCAACGTACGCGCAAGCCCTCGGATGATCTGCGAATGGGGGAATCAGGAGCGCAACGGCGAGCGTGACTGGAGCCGCGAGGCCCGCTCTGAAAAGCAGCCCAGCGCTCAGCATTTCTAAGCAAGCCTTGCTGATCCCCCACAGAGCATTCAGCGTCCAGAGCGCCAGATAAACCCACGTTAGGGCTGAGGCTGCATAGAGAAACCCTGGGAGAACGCACTTGACCGTCGGAGACGTCGAGCGTATGCAGAACTCTACTCTCACGAGTGGGGATCTTATGTCAAACGAGACATAACCCAAGAACAGCAGGATCTCCGCGTAATAGAGGACGCAGTTTAGCGACGCCTTGAAGAGCGCTTCGAAGAGGATGTTTGCCCTAGAATTGGGCATGCTCGAGGGACCTGCGGCCTCTGCTGATATAAAGTCTCGTTCCAAGCGAGGAGGGCACCTCAGGACCGCTGCGTCTTATTCCCCAGCCTCAAGATTTTTTACGCCACAGGTTGTGAGGGCGCCACCCTGAGGGGGGTGGACGCAGTGTCGGCCGCCAAGCCGTCGCTGGAGCCTCTTGCCGTGGACTGCAGGTGGTTCCACAAGTTCAAGGTGGTGGAGGTCGAAGTCAGGGGGCAGGAGGAGGGCGAGGGAGGAGGGGAGAAGGTAGAGAGGAAGCGTCTGCTGAGGGGATACTGCTCGCTCGGGATTCACAAAGTTCTGGGCAGGATGGTCGATCACGAGTACTGCTCTAAGTGCAGTCTGAGGGTCGGGGTCGGAGAGAGGAGGCCACCCCAGTGGGCCGTGGAGATCGCTCGCAGGGTCATCATGAGAGGCATCATTCCGTCTAGCTGGGAAGAGCTAGGGTAGCGGGTACAGGACCGCGAAGCTCTAGAACATCACTTTCCAAGGTACTTCGGCGCTATCTTCTCCACGAAGTATTCAATTGCCAGAATCAAGGCTCCAAACTCGGCCTGGAATACCTGGGGGTTGAACCCCTCTATTGGTATCTCTTGAGACGTGCCTATCGTCCCATCGTCTGTCAGCTCGTACCTCACTTCGTTCATCTTGTGATGGGTCAAGAGCAGATCCGCCAATACGTCAGCCCTCGACTCCTCGGGAAAGTCGCTGAGAGAGGCTATGTTCGCTCTCATCCAGAGCCACTGGTCAACAGCCCTTATGACGACGGTGTACTCCCCGCCGCCGACCTCCCAGCCTGAGAGCACAGCTCTGTCCTCTGTGAGGTTGTATTTCACACCCCACTGATCAAATAGCGAGGTCACACGCTCGATAACGTCGGCTTGACTCATAATCAGGCCTATCTGCCTGGGCTTATAATCTTATGAGCGAGCGGAGGGAGTTTAGGTGGCAGGCGTCGGTCTTGACGATAAAGGTCGGCACCTCGGGGTGGGACTACAGGGACTGGGTCGGGCCCTTTTACCCCGAGCGTGGGGAGCCTAGGCTGACGCTCTACGCCAGGGTGTTCGACACCACCGAGGTCAACTCGACTTTCTACCAGCTGCTGGATCCCCAGACCTTCGAGGGGATGGCCAAGGTCACCCCAGAGGGCTTCGAGTTCGCCGTGAAGATGCTCAGGGACGTGACGCACAGGAAGAGGCTCCGGCTGGACAGAGGAATAAAGGACGATCTGAGGGCCTTCTTCGACTCGCTGGAGCCGCTCAAGAGGGCTGGGAAGCTGGGGCCCGTGCTCGTGCAGCTCCCCCCAGTATTCAGGGCGAAGCTGGACAGGCTCGAGCAGTTCCTCTCCTTGGTCCCGAGCGACGTAAGAGTAGCCCTCGAGTTCAGGCACCCTAGCTGGGACGATCCCAAGACCTACAGGCTGCTCGAGTCGGCCAACGCCGCCTACGTCATGTATGACGCTCCTGGAAGGTCCCCGGAGCTGAGGGTAACCTCGGACATTGCTTACGTGAGGTGGCACGGTAGGGGCGAGAAGGTCTGGTACAACTACCTCTACGAGGAGGAGGAGCTGAAGCCCTGGGCCAAACTGTTGGAGGAGGCAGAAGGCCAGACGAAGAAGGTCTACGGATACTTCAACAACCACTACCACGCATACGCTCCAGAGAACGCCGTCATGATGCTCAAGATGCTTGGAAAGGCCAGCGAGGATCAGGAGGCTCTGCTTAACAAGATCAGATCTTGGAGGGAGTCCTTGGTAAGGGCTGAGGCCAGAGCCTCGCTGCTGGAGTTCGTCGAGGGCGAGGTTGAGGCGAAGCCGTCAGCACCGGAGCCCAGCGAGGATGTCATCGGACTCCTCAAGGCGATCACAGACGAGAGGAGGCTCGAGAGAGCGCTCAGCATACCCAAGGAGGAGGTTGAGATCTTGGCCGACCGGGGAGATCTGATAATGGCTAGAGTGAGGGGCTACGACGTAACGATAGACCTCGCGAGAGGCCTGATACTCCACGACTGCGCAGACTGGGACCGTCAGTTTCAGAAGAAGATGTTTTGCAAGCACCTGGCCGCGCTCTTCCTCCAGATGCCCCCTGAGAGGGCGAAGAAGGTTCTAAGGTGGATACTGACGAATCGCGATGAGATCACGTTCAGGCCGTTTACAGGAGACGGGAGGAGATGGTAAGCATTTATCTAATCAGCTTTCTTCTTCCTCCTCGAGTAGTTTAATCGCCCTCTCGATTTCTTCTTTCTCAGAAGTCAGCCTCTTTACCTCGGTTTCTATGGTCCCGACCTTGCTATCATATTCGGCCTTGCTTATCTCCTCGAGCACGAACCTGGCCTTGAGTTCCTCTTGCTCAAGCTTCAGCCCCTCTAATCGTTTCTCTATGGTCTCTAACCTCTCCTTTGCCGTCTCCTCCAGCTTCTTCAGCTGATCAATGAGCACGCTCTCCTTCTCCTCGTACTCAGCATCCAGCTTCTGGAACGTGGGTTCGCTGATCTCTTTTGATAACAGCAGTTCTCTGAGTTTCTCCCTCTTTTCTCTGACATCTTTCAGTTTTTTGGCTATCGTGGAGATCTTCTGCGCCTCTTCGGGTATCGCCTCGACAGCCTCCTCTGGAGCCGGAGGAGCTTCTCCAAGGAGCCGTGCCTTCTCCCTCTTGTACTCCTCCTCAGATATCTGACCCTCAATCAGCTTTTCCTCCAGCTCCAGCAGTTTTATCTGGCGATTTATCTCCTCCTTCTTCGCCTTGTACTCAGCCTCAGAAATCCTCCCCTCTAGAAGGTCCTCCTCTAACTTCTCCAGAGCTGCCTCGGCCTCTTCCTTAGAGGCGAAGGCTGGATGACTCATCAGCACCGACCGGGGTCCAGTTTAGGGGAATGCCATTAATCATTGCGCTGAACGGAGGCTAAGCTCGCAACAGAGCCGAGACTCAGTCAGTCTCAGGCTCTGAAGGTCGCTCGACCTTCAGTCACCTGTCCATCCAGCCGGTGCGCGAGCAGAGGAGTGGCCTCCAATCTGAAACGCGTTTTACAGAAAGTTTCGCCTGAGTAACCAGTCAAGGCTTTATGGAATCCACACTGGCTTGTCCTCGTTGAGGGTCCGGGTCGGCCACAGGGTCTTCATCAAGAGCGTGCCAGACAGAGAGTTCCCACGGGTCGTTGAAGAGATCAGGAAGATCTGCCGGTTTGATCCTTCAAAAGCCGAGTGGGTTCTAGAACCTAGGCTGGCTCTTGCCCGGGGTTGGGAGTCGCTCCAACGCTTCGGAGTCCCAGATGAGCTTGTCGAAGAGATTCTGAGACCAATTCGGAAGGAGGTGGAGGAGGAGTTAGAGCGGTACCTCCGCGACGGACTGCTCGCAGTGTTCAGCCCGGGGAGGGACGACCCGCCTGCGCCGTTCCAGAGAGATGGGGACTTCATCGTTCTACCTGCGGCAGACCTGCTGGCGCTGGTTGAGAGGGTTGGGAGGGAGGAGGCCGTTCGTAGAGTGAGGGAGATCGCGTCACTAGGTTACTGGAGGGAGGAGCACCTCGGCACGCTGCTGGCGAGACTGGAGGCTGCAGGAAAGCTAACCCTCGAGGATCACGACGATGGCTTGCTCCTCGTGGCAGCCGGGCTCTCAGAAGACCAACTCAGAGAACTCGAGGACATGTTCTACATTCAGTACAACGTCCAGACCAGGTCTGGCCTCGAGAGCAGGCAGGTGAGAATAGCCAGGAGAGTCAGACGCGGCACCTACGTGGTACCTCCCTTCATGTTCCACCACCTCAAGAGGTTCGCGGAGAGACACGGCCTCACGTTCGAGGACAGGGTTGCGTGGCCCTCCGATCCGATAGAGGTTCGAAGGAGAGATTACGACCTCTTTCCCTTCCAGAAAGAAGCCGTTTCTTCTTGGGAGGCCGCGGGGAAGTTCGGCACCGTTGTGATTCCTACGGGCGGAGGGAAGACCTACGTGGGACTCGAGGCTATCGCCAGGACAGGGCTGAAGA
Source organism: uncultured archaeon (assembly GCA_965552295.1). Taxonomy (GTDB): domain Archaea; phylum Korarchaeota; class Korarchaeia; order Korarchaeales; family Korarchaeaceae; genus DRBY01. The sequence goes on from CBEVRO010000070.1 coordinate 6,136, forward strand.
CGCTGATCTGTGTAGTAACGATGGAGCTGGCCACTCAGTGGAGGGAACTCCTCGAGGCGAAGCTGGGCGTTTCGGTGGGGGAGTTCAGCGGGAGGGAGAAGACCCTAGATAGGGACATGGTGAACCTCGTCGAAGATCACGAGGCCGAACAGATCCCTCAGCTTCT
>CBEVRO010000071.1:0-6279 GCA_965552295.1 uncultured archaeon
CCTCGCCCAGGTCGAAGCCGTAGGCCTCGATCCCTCTGAGCTTCTCCTCCAGCGCCTCCGCACTCTCTATCGGGAAGTCAGTCCCCTTTATGGCCATCAGCGTCCGGACGGCCCACATCGGTCCTTCCACGGCTTCGAGAGCTTCTCTTGAGCTCTCGATGAATGCGGTGTGCTCGTCCACTCTCCTCTTGACCTCCCTCCAGGCGAGCTTTGCCAGCCCTCCGGCCACGTGGGTCTTGAACTCCTCCTCCGTGAGCTCTCCCTTGATCTTCTTCATTACCGCCTCCTCGTCGCTGGCCATTATGTTCCTGACGGTCCCCTCACTAATGCCGAGCTCTCTGGCTATGTCGTCTGTCGTCTTGCGGTAGAGTTCCTTCAGCACCACGGCGTAGCAGGCCGTCATTAGGCTGGGCAGCCAAGTGAGCCTGCGGTACTCGATCAGCTTCCTCGGCCCTCCCAAGATCTCGAGAGCCTTCATGAAGACCTTCATGGCCAGCTTGTCAGGGTCTTCCCTAACCGGGCCAACGACCACCATCACTCACCACCTCCCCTCATCCTCCTCCTGAGTTCCTCCAGACTGGGGCCCACCTTCACGAGGCCCAGCTCGGTTATGTAGAGCAGGTGAGTTGAGGTGTCGTGGCCCGTCATCCTGCAGCCGTCAATCCTGATGGTCCTGACGACGCTGCCGATGGGAGATCCGTAGAGCTGCTCCTGCCACCTCGTGGTGATCAGCTCCTTGTTGAGCACGATTGTCCCATCTAGGATGTGGCTCACAGCGTATCCTCCTGCCGCCTCTGCGGTCTCGGCGCCGTGAGCGCTCCTCTTCTGAGATATCAGGATGGCCGTCTGGCCCCACTTCTTCAGGAAGTTGAAGACCTCCCTGACTATGGAACGAGCCATGACCTCCCTGGCCTCGAACAGGCCTGTTATCGAGTCCACCACGGTGTTCTTCACGTCGTACTCGCTTATGACGTGGGCCAGCGTCTTGAGGAGGGTCGGCAGCTCCTCCCTCAACTCCCTGTAGCTGGCGGCGTCCACGAGGATAATTCGCTCCTTGATCTCCTCCCAGTCCACGCCCATGGCCTCGGCCCTCTTCTTGAGCCCTCCCGCCACGAAGTTCGCTGGAGACTCCACCGTGACGAAGCAGACGGGGTAGCCTAGGCTGGCCTGAGTCACGGCGAACTGCTCGACCATGAGGCTCTTTCCCGTATCCGGCACACCCGTGAGGTTCAGCACGGAGCGATATGGGATGCCCCCCAGCGGCTTCTTGACGGGCTTACCGCCCTCTACCTCAACCGTGAAGAACATGTCGTCCAAGCCTTCTACCCCTGTGGGCACACCAAAGAGCTTTGGAGCCCTGAGATATGCCTTGGCCGCGGTCTCTATTGCCCTCTCGACCACGCTCATTTTCCGGGCCCCCAATATCTCTGCTCTCACGAATTTAAAAATCGTTTACTCAATTCGAGCGAGGTGGGTTAACCGAGGGGTTTTTTCACCACATAATCAAGATCGAACCGGCATCGGAGACCATAGGGTTCAGACATTGTAATCGCGAGTTCTCTTCTCCGCCTCCGCTCAGGTGTGCCCGTTATTTATTCTCGGATAGAGAGTATCGTATGCTGATAAGGAGGGCTCAGGCTTCAGAGCTCATCAGAATCTCTGAGGACGCCGAGCCCACGATGCCAGCCGCTCTCCAGCTCATCAGAGCTGGGCTCATCACTCCTGAGGGAGATCTAACAGAGCCAGGTAGGATCGTCGTGGAGGCCGTCAAGCACGCCATCACCTTTCTAGGTGAGCCCAGGGAGTGGCCTGAGGACCGATGGGTTGGCACGGACGTCCTTCAAATGATCAAAGTCTCTGAGAGGAGCGGCCACGTGATAGATGCTTGGAGGGGGCCTCTTGAGACGAGGGGGTTCTTGAGGGGTGGAGAGCTTACCGAAGCGGCCGGGTGCATCGTCGACGCTTACTCCATTGCGAGGCCTCAGATCTACCTCTCGGTGTGGGAGGCCTCGGCCCTCCAGGCGATGCCGCCCGGCCCAACTGACCTAGAGTCCGTTAGACGAGGGTTGGAGTCGATGGGTTTCTCCGCCAACCTCATTGACTCTCTGGAGGCTATGAGGCTCGCATCCGTGGGAGCGCCGGACGTCAGAGAACCCGTCCCCACCTTCACGCTAACTGGAGCGAGGAGGCTCGGATACTACGGCAGGACTGGAGTGATCGACCCGGGGAGGGCTCTCTTGAGGCTTGTGGATCTCTTAGAATCTCGCAGAGAGTCCGCCGGGGAAGTCAGAGAAGAGGAGATGTGATTCCACGCTTGACGGCGTCGGTGGGCCAACGCCAACATTCAGAAGGGCAGTAAGCAAGAAAAAGGAGTTTCAGAGGGAGAGTCAGCCCTCTCCCTCCAGCTCTTCCAGTCGCCTCTCGATCTCCTTCAGCCTCTCCTCTATCCAGCGCTTCCTCTCCTTCAGGTACTGGATCTCCGCCTCTCTGGAGGGAGGCTGGTAGGGGGCCGGGTAAGGCGGCGCGAATGGAGGCGCGTACTGCGGGATAGGAGCCGCCGGGTAGGGCCCTGGAGCCCTAGGCCTCGCTCCACCCTCCAAGAAAGCCTCTACGGCCTCCCTAACCCGCATGCCAGCGAGTCCTGGAGCCGTCAGAATGCCCATGCCCATCAGAGCAGCCGAAGCGTTCGGTCCAAAGTCTCCGGCTATGACTACCTCGGCCCCAAGGTTCGCGATGAACTGAGCCGCAGCAGGACCCGCTCCGCTGGGAGCCTGAGCGTATGGATTTGAGTGAACCGTGGCGCCAGAGATCCTGTCTCCCTCAACGTCCACGAGAACGAAGTAGGGGGCCCTGCCGAAGGTGTAGGAGACTATGGCGTCTAGCCCCTCAGGACCCTCGGCGGCCACGGCTATCCTCAAGGTCACTCTCCCTCCTCCAGCTCCCTGAGCCTCTTCTCGATCTCCTCAAGCTCCCGCTTGAGGTAGTCACGCTCCCTCAGCAGAGCGTCCTTCTCAGAGCTGGGAGTCGCACCGGGCTGATACGGGCTGGCGGAAGGCGCTGACCAAGGGGCACCAAACGGTAGGTAGGGTATGCTGAGCCCGTAGACCTGCCAGGCGTGAACTATCCTCCCGTCGGGCGTCATGTAGAAGGCAAAGGGACCGAGGCCGCTCCTGCATGGGCCTATATAGTAGTACCCTCTAGCCATTGCTGAGCTTATCAGCGGCCAGCCGATCAGGGCGCCCCAGCCTGGGCCACCCCAGCCTCTGCCCCAGCCTCCTCCCCATCCGCGTCCCCATCCGAAGCCTCCCCAGCCCCAGCCTCCCCATCTCCAGCCGCGTCTCCTACCCCAGCCCCAGCCTCCCCATCCGAACCACCAGGCCATAGCACCACCTCCAATATGTATCATTGATACCCATAGCAAATATAATGGTTGCTGCCAAAAAGGAAGGGGTAGGCAGGGGGTTGCCAGCTTCTAGCTTCCCTCAAGCTCCCTCAGGCGTCTCTCAATCTCCTCAAGCTGCCTGCGTAGGTAGTCTCGCTCCCTTTCGAGGTACTCCCTCTCAGAGGCAGGCGGCCTGTACGGCAAGTAGCCCCACGGCACGGGAGGCGCCCAGTAGCCGAAGAAGTACTGAGCTAGCAGAGGGAGCAGGATGAATCGGCACCACCCTCTGCCCCTGCCCCACCAGAGCCAAGACCAGAAGAACCACCAGGGCCAGCCGTAGTAGCCCCAGTACGGCCAGGCCATGGGCATCACCCCTATGGGTATCATTAGAACCCATATAGGCAGTATATATAGCTTGCCGATTCCGACGAACACTCGATGGGCCGGAGGTGGAGGTGGGGGGCCCGGGGGCCAGGTCTCTTCGGGCTCTACCCTACTCTCGTGTTGCTGATGATCTCCAAGGGGATAAGCCACGGCTACGAGATCAAGAGGAAGATAGAGGAACTTACGGGCTCCCCCCTGCCAGAGGGGTTCGTTTACGTCACGCTCAGGAGACTCGAGGCCTCCGGCCTAGTTGTGTCGGCTCCCGTTCTGGGGGATCCAAGGGGCAAGAAGGTATACCAGCTGACCCCGGCTGGGTGGCAGGTTCTGTCCACGAGGGTGGCTGAACTTAGGGCCATGAAGGGATTCATTGACGCGGTTTTGAGCTTCTATGAGTCCAAGCAGTGATCCCTTCATCGGAGTTCAGATATGGCGAGCTGATCCATCAAGGCTGATAGAGAACTATCCAAGTCACGCAGTACCCATCTCACGGTCTAAGCGGTGAGAATTTCTTCGAATTCCCTGAATAAATCACACTCTAGTCAGCGAACAGAGAAGCCAATGTAGGTGGAACAATTGGGAGTTGACCCAGTTGTACAAAGCCAAGAAAAAGTACTGGAGAGCGATAGAGGGAGGCTCAGGTGCTTTCCTAACATGAACGACGTCTGTGAACAACTTTGCAAGAGAAAATCGTTGAATGGCCACGTATAGTGGTTACTACGAACAAAGGAAGTGTGAGGTTCGCTACTTTTACAAGACCGCGAATCACATCTAACTAAGCTAACCCTATCAGGGCCTAGCAAAGTTGTACTGCCTCCTATTTCTTTTGGCAATCGAACCCACGCAAAAGCAGATCCAATTCTATCCAGCTCAAGCAGATTCCTTGTTGATTAATGCAATCGCAATAATATTCTTCTCCTTAGTTCAGATCGTGTAAAACGCATTATGGGAAAGTAGATTACAGTAATGAACAGATATTGGCTAAATATTAAACTTAATACGAACGACGGGAACAGCTTATTAAGGCATTTGAGGCCTATTTTCGGAGTTGAAGAGGCGTGGATCGTTCAGGAGGGTGGCCCTTGAACCTCTGGGGGCTCATCCGCCTGACGATACTTGTCTCGCTGGTGGCGCTGCCAGCCACGACTCCTAGCAACATATCGGCTTCTGACAAGGCAAGTGGTACTCAAACGCTCTGGTGGTCTGGATACCTATGGCATGTCAGATCTGGCTACGGCGAGCCTGGAAGTAACCACTGGTCTGCCAGCTCGAGTAGCGTCTGGGTAGATTCAGATGGACGGCTTCACATGAAGATTAGGTACGACGAGACGCTGGGTAGGTGGGTGTCTACTGAGATCTACAGCGACAATTCCTTTGGCTACGGCAGGTTCATCTTTTACGTGGCGAGCAGAGTCGATGGCCTAGATTCCAACGCTGTGCTAGGTCTCTTCATTTACTCTGATGACAGAAGCGGAGTCACGGGCGGGTACAAGGAGATTGACATAGAATTCTCCCGCTGGGGATATCTGGAGAGCCAAAACGTTTGGTACACTGCGTGGAGCGCCTATTCCTTTCCCTCTCACGAGAGCTACGGCTTCTCCCTCTCATTGAGTAACCGGGTGTCAATGCACTACTTCGAGTGGTCAGAAGGCAGCGTTGAGTTCGCGTCGATGCAAGGACGCTACGGACAGACACTGAATTCTTGGGAAAAGATTGAGGGCTGGACCTATAGCGGAGCAGACATCCCCGAGCCCCCGGCGCACGTTCATATCAACCTATGGCTGATAGACAACCCTTCCGGTCTAAATGAGCCATATGGCGATGGCGAGCTGGAGGTGATAATAGAGAGATTTGAATACCTGCCCAACGCTCGGCTCTCACACCCTGGTATAGATCTAAGAGACAGAATTCCCCTCGGCGGTGGACTTGGAGGACTCCACGGCTCCCTTTAGCAAATAAGTATCAGAGAGACTAGCTAGAATGGAGAGAATGTAGAGGTTAATTGTAGGGCTCTATATCGTTGGCACCACGACTCTTATCGTGCTGTTGTTGACCTGAATGGTCCACTCTCCCGGCTCGAGCGGGCCGATCTCCAGAACCGTCGTGATGGCCCCTATGCACTGCACGCAGAATCCTGGGTAGTCCAGCAGCTCCAGCTCGATCACGATGGTTCTGCCCTGAATCGAGTACGCTCTTAGGGCGTGAGAGTGACATGGCGTGGGACCGAGCTCCACAAAAGTCACGTAGACATAGGAGCCCCTGACCTCAGCGTCTATCCCGCCTCCGGACCCCAAGGGGCCTACGTGGCAGTCTCCCTCACTAGAGAGTACCCTCACGCACACTCCTGCAGGGCACGTCAGGACGGCTGATATCTGATCAATCCAACTGCTCCCTATGAACTCTTCTACGGCTGCGAGGGTGCCCCAGCGGTCCTTTCCGGCTAGAACTATCACGAGCGTTCCCCCGACGTTGAAGCTCAGGATTACGTGATCTCTGTCTCCAGCCTCAAGCTCCAC
>CBEVRO010000072.1:0-6275 GCA_965552295.1 uncultured archaeon
AGGAGGCCGCCGAGATCTTGGGCGTCGACGTTAGGAAGTACAAGCTCAAGGCTCTGCTGACTTACGCCTTCGTGACCGGCTGCATAGGAGGGATCTTCGCGCTCATCACGGGCTACCTGCACCCGCACCACTTCGGCACCTGGACGAGCCTTCAAGTTGCCATCCTGGGGATAGTGGGAGGCGCTGGCGCTGGAGCCATATTCAGCCTCCCAATAACCACGTTCATAATCTACTCGATATCGGAGGTCCTCAGGTCCACGCTAGGCGGGTGGATCCCAGGAATACACCTGATCTTCTACGGGGTCATCCTGATGGTGGTAGTCCTACTCAAGCCGGAGGGCCTAGCAGAGACCTACGACGAGCTCTACGGCAGGATTAAGGAGGCTCTGACCAAGAAGACGGGAGGGTTGGTTTAATTTGGCGAGGGGAGATCTCCTGCTCGAGGTGAAGGGCGTTACCAAGAGGTTTGGAGGGATAGTGGCTCTCGACAACGTCAATGTCGAGGTCTACGAGGGCGAGATATTGGGCATGATAGGGCCCAACGGGGCGGGGAAGACGACTCTATTCAACGTGGTGACAGGCTATTACCCGCCTGACTCGGGCAGAGTGATATTCGAGGGTAAGGACATAACCGGCAAGCCGCCGCACGAGATAGCCAAGCTCGGGATAAGCAGGACGTTCCAGATCGTCAAGCCGTTCCTAGGCCTCAGCGTGGAGGACGCCGTCAGGGTCGGAGCCTATAACAGGCTGACTGACGAGGCAGAGATCGAGAGAAGAGTCAACGAGATACTAGAGTTCATTGGGCTGGACAAACTAAGAGACAGGCTGTGTAGAGATCTCAACATAGTTCAGATTAAGCAGACGGCCCTCGCTAGGGCTTTAGCGACGGGTCCCAAGCTCCTGCTCTTAGACGAGGCGGCAGCAGGGCTCAACCCTGGAGAGGTCGATGAGTTGATAGAGCTGCTTAGGAGAGTGAACAAGGAGATGGGAGTAACCCTGTGGGTCGTCGAGCACGTCATGAGGTTCGTCATGGGGCTCTCCGAGAGAGTCGTGGTTCTGCACTACGGCGAGAAGATCGCCGAGGGAACTCCCGAGGAGGTGGCGCACGATCCCAAGGTGATAGAAGCTTACTTGGGAGCGGAGGTGGCACTATGAGAGTGCTTACTGTGGAAGGGCTCAATGTAGCCTACGGCAAGGTCCAAGTCCTCTGGGACGTGTCATTCCACGTCAACCAAGGAGAGAGCGTCTGCATAATAGGCCCGAATGGGGCGGGGAAGACCACCACTCTCCTAACCGTGGCCGGAATACTGAAGCCCCTCTCGGGCAAGATCACGTTCGATGGCGAGGATGTCACTGGCCTGCCCGCGTGGGAGCTGGCGGAGAGGGGGATAGCTCTGGTCCCAGAGGGCAGGAGGATATTCCCCAACCTGACGGTTCTGGAGAACCTGCTGGCCGGCGCCTACATGAAGAGATGCAGGGACACTCTAAAGGAGAGCCTAGAGATGGTGTTTGACCTCTTCCCGAGGCTAAAAGAGAGGAAGAACCAGGTGGCTAGGACGCTGAGCGGTGGAGAAGCCCAGATGCTAGCAATAGCCAGGGCCCTGATAACCAACCCCAAGCTTCTGATGCTTGACGAGCCCTCAATGGGTCTCGCCCCCATATTGGTCGCCAAGGTCTTCGAGTCGATTCAGAAGCTACGAGAGAGGGGCGTCACTATCTTGCTGGTAGAGCAGCACGTTCCCGTGGCCCTGAAGGTCAGCGACAGAGCCTACGTCTTGGAGAACGGAAGGATTGTGCTGAGCGGAACCTCTGAGGAAGTGGCCAAGAACGAGAAGATCAGGGCACACTACCTTGGCCTATAAGGAAACCAGCACGGGGAGGCTGACGACGAGGGCGTTAGGAGCTAGATTGCTGAGTTGTGAGATACTCGACCTTACAGGACAGCCCTACTTTTTTTCTACTCACCCTCATCAACTAAAATTCTAATGTGCTTGATGGGGAGCTTCATGTAGATCTCGTCTCCTTCTCTGAGGCCCAGCGTCTCCATCTCGCCCTCGGGAACCATTGCAAGTAGCCGGAATCTCCCAAGCGAGATCTCAACCCTATAGGACGGCCGGGAAGGCTCTATTCTCTCTACCACACCCTTGAACGTGTTGAACCAGGCCCTCTTGCTTCTGTCCCTGCTGAGAACCACCTTGTCTGGGGGGATGACGACCTTTCTAACGGCGCCTCCATCGTAGGGGACGAGAATTCTCAAATCTCCGCAGAGAGCCTCAGCGAGCCCCTGGCTCACGACTCGGTAGCCTTCGCACTCTAGCACGTTCTGCGACCCCAGGAGATTGGCAGTCTCTCTCGTCGAGGGGTTGAAGAAGACTTGCTCAAAGGTCCCGACTTGGACCACTCTGCCACCGATCATCACGGCCACTCTATCCCCCAACTCCTCAGCCTCGGAAGCCTCATGAGTTACGAACAGCGTCGTTATTCCCGTCCTGCTCTGCAGGCTCCTCAGCTCGGATCTCAGCGTCCTCCTGAGTGGGGCATCGAGGTTGTTGAATGGCTCGTCCAAGAGCAGGACCCTCGGCTCTATCACCAGAGCCCTGGCTAGTGCGACCCTCTGCTGCTCCCCGCCGCTCAACCTCCTCGGATAGCGATCCTTCAGGTGCTCTATGCCCAGCAGGCTAAGCGCCTCCTTCACTCTAGCTTTAACTTCGTCTTCTGGCAGCCCTCGGAGCTTGAGGCCGTATGCCACGTTGTCCCAGACCGTCATGTGCGTGAAGAGGGCGAGGCTCTGGGGCACGTACCCTATCCCCCTCTCCCTCGGAGGAACGTCGTCTACGGGGACTCCGTCGAAGAGCACCGAGCCCTCATAGCTCACCAGGCCAGCTATCACATTGAGCAGAGTGGTCTTTCCGGCCCCGTTTGGGCCCAGAATCACCATGAGTTCCCCATCTCGCACCTCTAGGTTCACGCCCCTGAGCGCGTAGTTTGAGACGCCTCTCAGTTCGATTGCGGGCACTAGCCCATAACCCCCCACTTCGTCAGCAGGGAGACCTCCAGCCTCTCGAAGATCCAGTGGAACAGGTAATTTGAGGCGGCCAGCACCACGACCACCGCCAGGATCTGATCTACCCTCAGTATGCTCTGAGCCTCCATCGCAAGGAGCCCCAGGCCGGAGGACATGGCAATCATCTCCGTCACGAAACAGGACCTCCAGGCCATGCCGGCCTCAACCTTCAGGCCCGAGAGTATGTGAGGAAGCGCCTGGGGGAGCAGCACCGTGGTCATTATCTGCAGGTCGTCCGCCCCCAGCGTCTTTGCGACCCTGACCAGATCCTCCCCGGCGCTTCGAGCGCCCGTCAGCGTCGAGTAGACCATGGGAGGGAAAGAGCACATGAAGACCACGGCCACGGGGAGACCCTCCCCCAGGCCGATCCACAGCATGAACAGCGGAATCCAAGCTACCGCTGGGATGGCGTAAAGCAGGGCCACCAGCGGGTAGAGCGTGCCGTAAGTCAGCCTGCAGTAGGTGGTAGCGAGCCCTACGGCTATGCCCAGCGTAGAGCCTAGGCCGAACCCCAGCACAACTCTGGCCAGAGTCCGAGCGTAGTGCCTCGGAAGTTCTCCACTCAGCACCATCTGGACCAGCGCAGCCAAGACTTTCGAAAAGGGAGGGAAGAGCTGAGTCGGAACTATGTTGAGCCTGGCCACGGCCTCCCACACGCTCAGCGCAGCCAGGATTGAGATCCAGCTCACCACGCCTAGACGCCTCATCAGCCACCCCCTAAGAACGATATGTCAACCAAATCTTCCGCGCGGATGGGCTCCTCTAGGCAGCCGTATCTGACCATGAGATCGATGTACCTCTGTATCTCCGTTAGGTTCAGGTCAGTCGTGTAGTCCAGATGCCCCATGGACTCCTTAGCCTCCTCGCAGCTAATGCCGAGCCTGTTAGCTACTATCTCGGCTGCCAAGTCCGGATCCTCTGAGATGAAGCGAGTGGCCCTCTCGGTCGCCTCCACCAGGCTCCTGGCCACCTCGGGCCTGCTCTTCAAGAACTCCTCGCGGACCAGCAGGACGCTGCCGGGCATGTTCGGCCACACGTCCTGACTCCGCGCGAGGACCTTGCAGCCTCCCCGCAAGACCGCCAGCGTGGCGTAGTGCTCTGGCAGCGCAGCCGCGTCTATCTGGCCAGTCATCACCGCGTTGAGGGCGACGTGCGGCGCCATCTTCTTGAGAGTCACATTGAGGCCGTACCTCTCCTTGACCAGCATTAAGAGGAGGTAGCAGGGACTGCCCTTGCCCGGACAGGCCACCAAGCCGCCATTAAGCTCCGACAAATCAGATACCCCAGGCCTCGCGACCACGGCATATCCGTGGAGGTGGGCGCCAGCCACTATCTTGATCGGGACCCCCCTCGCGTACGCGAGCAGAGCGGGCCCTAGGCAGGCCCACGCCACTTCGATGTCCCCCCTCGTGAGGGCAGCGGCCAGCTCCAGCCCAGTCCTGAAGGTCTCGAGGTAGGTGACGTTGAGGCTCACCTCCTCGAACATGCCAGTCTCAAGGGCCACCCAGGCCGCGGCAGCGTGATCGTTAAACTCTACGGCCATCGATATCGGCTGAGCGCTCGACCTCTCCCACGGAGAAATTGCCGCCATGATGGTGATGGAAACAAGCGAGAATGCGAGCGCGACAAACAGTATTCTCCTCCTGGAGGGCACGTATGGCGAAAGAGAGGCCTGCCAATAAACCTGTACGCTGGTAGGCCGAGTACGCCTCTACCCTAGAGTCTGTCTAGGGCGGAGCTGACTGCGCGGATGATCGACCCTTCGTCTATATCCTTGGTGCCGAGCCCTAATATCCCCCTCGGGGTCATAACGACACGGTGATTGCGTGAGGAGGTCTCTGGGAGCCCTCGTGTTGTTCTTCCTGATGATGTCCCTCCTCCCCGCTGAGGCCTCCCCCGACCACATAGAGCAGGAAGTCTGGGTCGACACATACATAGAGAAGGAATCTAGCATCAACTACGGCTCTAAGGACACGATCATCGTCGGAAAAGAGCTCGTGACGTACTACGTCGGTGGAACGCCTTCAGCAACAGTAGCAACGCAGTACAGGATCCTGATAAGGCCAAACTTGACTGGCATCAGCGGGGTCGTCACGTCAGCGAAGCTGGTGCTCACCATCGCTAAAGCGGATCCCGACCACGACACCTGGATCCAAGCTTACCCTCTGACGGCCAGCTTCGACGAGAGCAGGGTAACCTGGTATTACAGAGATTCGAGCAATAGGTGGAGCACTGAGGGAGGGGACTACAACTCCTCCATGCTCCTCGACGAGGTCGTGGTCGAGAAGGGAGCGAGTCCGAGGCAGACCGTCGAACTCGACGTCACGGAGTACGTTAGGGCCGTCAGGCAGGGCAAGATCAAGAACTACGGGATAATCCTCCTGCCCGGGCCGACCCTCGGGTGGGTCGAGTTCTACTCCACCGAGTCGTCCAACCCTAGGGGCAGGCCGAAGCTCGTAGTAGAGACCTCTCCCCTCGGAGGCTTTGGGGGAGCCATCCCGCCGCCCGCCACGCAGCCTCCCCTCGGGGGCTGGACCGGGCCGGTAACCCTCCAGTTCTGGTACGTGTCGGTCTCGCCGTCCGAGGTCACCATCCTGCAGGGGGCCAGCGTCGCGGTGGACGTGAGCGTCGAGACGCTCGGGGTGACACCCACGGTCACGCTCTCTGTCTCAGGGGTTCCCCCTGATTGTACGGTCAGCTTCAGCCAGACTAGCGGTACGGTGCCCTTCACGACTAAGCTGATGATAGCTACATCCAGCTCGACGCCAGCCGGGGAGTACAACATAACCGTGCAGGCGGTATCCAGCTCTGGGGAGACCCGCTCCGCGACGCTGAGCCTGAAGGTGGTGAGCACGCCCAGCCCCGACTTCAGGGTCACCGTGAGGCCTCCTGGCGGCGCGGTTCACTCAGGGGAGGCGATTGCCTTCAAGGTCGCCGTGGTCCCGGACTACGGGTTCTCCCAAACCGTGACCATCACGCTGTCCAACCTGCCAGCCGACAGCTCTTACACGGTCACCGGAGCGGGCGTCCCTCCGCTCGAGGCGTGGGTCAACATCTCCACCTCGGGAACCACTCCGCCCGGCGTGTACGAGCTGAGGGTCGAGGTTAGAGGGGGAGGCACCACCAAGGCTGAGAAGTTCGTTCTAGTCGTAATGAGCCTTGAAGAAGGTGAGGGACATCCTGCTCCTCCGAGCGGGTCTGGAGGGAATGA
>CBEVRO010000073.1:0-6198 GCA_965552295.1 uncultured archaeon
AGGAGTCATGAAAGATTGTGAGTTGTTATTACCGGCCTGCTCAACTATGCGGGAGGATGCACAGGCGGAGAGCGCTAGTCCTTGGCTTTGATGGCCTCGACTGGGAGATGGCCAACGTGTGGATTAGAGAAGGTCTTCTCCCCAACCTAAGGAGGTTGGCAGAGGAAGGGGCCTCCGGCAGGCTCCTCAGCACGGTTCCGCCAACCACCCCGCCGGGCTGGACCTCGATAACCACGGGGGTGAACCCAGGGAAGCACGGCCTATTCGACTTCGTCAGGGTCACCAGAGCAGATGGCTCTTGGAACTTCGAGCTAGTGAACTCCACTCACAAGAGGGCCCCTGAGCTCTGGGATTACGTCGAGGGCTCCATCGTCATTAACCTGCCTGTCTCCTACCCTCCGAGGAGAATCAACGGGATAATGGTCACGGGCATGCTGACCCCCTCGAGGGAGGCAGAGTTCACATACCCTCCAGAGTTCAGAGAGTGGATTCTCAGGAGGATTCCCGAGTACACTTTTGGGCTTCAATGGAGTGCCTACGGGGACAGAAAAGAGGAGTTCATGCAGGATCTCGTGAAGATCACTAATCAGAAGATCCAACTCTTCTGGAGCCTCTTTGAGAGGGATTGGAGGCTGATGTTCTTCGTGATCACTGAGACGGACAGGATACAGCACCTGCTGTGGGGAGAGCCGGAGATGAGGGAGTACTTGGCGAGGCTTGACGGGTTCCTGGGCGAGGTGCTTGACAGAGTGCAGAGGGACGGGTCAATCAACCTGTTCGTTGTGTCGGACCACGGATTCGGGCCGATAGAAAAGCTCTTCTACGTGAACTCCTTCCTGCGCGAGAGGGGCTACCTCAGGCTCAGGAGGAGGGCCGGAGAGAAGGTCCTCAGGGCACTCGGCCTGGACCGAGAGAAGTTGAGGGGGATTCTCTTCTGCACGGGCCTAATTAGATTGTACCGCAGGCTGTCCCCCAAGGCCAGGGAGGCCCTCAAGGCCGCCCTCCCGGGCAAGTCCAACCCCGAGTACGACTTCGACTTGGCCGCCACTAGAGCATTCATGTACGGCATGGGCGGGATCTACCTCTCTGCCTCAGGCGAGGAGAGGGAGGAGTTGATCAGAGAGCTCAAGGAGGATCTGCTGAACCTGCGAGACCCGGAGACCGGAGAGAGGGTCGTCGAGGCCGTGTATCGGAGGGAGGAGTTGTACAGCGGGCCGTACGTCGCCGAGGCCCCGGACCTGGTGGTCGCGCCGAAGCCCCGGTACTCTGTGGAGAGGCACGTCAGGGGCTCCGCGATTGAGAGGTCTACGCTCAAGAGGGCGGATCACACACCAAACGGCGTGTTCTTCGCGCTTGGACCCGACGTAGCTCGAGGCGTGAGCGTAGAGGCCGTCGTGTACGACGTGGCTCCTACCGTGCTGCACTCCCTCGGCCTGCCCGTGCCAGTAAACGTGGACGGCAGGGTGCTCAAGGAGGTGTTCGACCCGTCCTCAGAGCCAGCCAAGAGGGAGGTGGCCTTCAGGGAGCCCGCGAGGCTGGAGCGGGTCGCCGTCAGGAGGGCCGTGAGCCTAGCCGTCCAGAAGGCTCTGGCCGAGAGGGTTCGCGGCCACTCCGGTCAGGATTGAGACTCCTGCCTTAAACGCTCGGCTGAGAGCGGTCGGCGGCAGGCTGATGAGGCGCTAAGCGGAGTTAACCCAGTTCGCGATCCCAGAGCCTCAGCCCGTACCTCCCCAGCCTCTCATAGTGTCTCCCGTTGAGGGAGGCCAGCTCCATGCCCTTGGCTATTGCGGTGGCCCCGACGAGGAGGTCGGCGTCCCCCAAGAGTTCTCCCCTCTCTTTCAGGTCTCGGTACAGCCTGCAGTACGTCTCGATCACATCGTTGTCCAGCTGAACCACGCAGAAGGACGTCTCTAGGAGTTCCTTGACCTCGGCCCTCTCCTCGTCCGGCACTCCCCTCAGGAACTCCAGGAGTGTTATGACCGAGATGCACCCCTCAGGTCTCTCTCCTTTTCTAATCGCCTCTATAAGGACATCCGTGTCGATTAGGAGGATTGGAACCACCTCCTGCGGATCACCTGAGTGAGAACTCCTCCCTAAACCTCCTGCAGGACTCCTCTATCGAGGCCAGGTGAGGGAGAGCCCTCGCCCTCAACTTCGAGAAGGCGGCCTCTCTCCTCGCCCTGAGCGCCTCTTCCAGGAGTTCCTCGAGGAAGTCGCTCCAATCCTTCTCTCCCTTGCATTTCTCGAGCTTCTCCTTCACTTCCCTCCTCACGGATATTGTGGAGTAATCGCTCATCGATATGATTATATCATTACATCATTATTAAGCTCTCGGCTGGCTCGGCACAGGCCTCTTTAGCGAGAACAGAAGACGACTGTCTCTAGGTCCCCGCTACTGCCGGGTCACGACTGTAGTGGTCCTGCCTGCCGTCATTCCGCCGTCGACCACGTATACGGCGCCAGTCACGTAGGAAGCCAGGTCTGATGCTAGGAAGAGTATCACCCTGGCCACCTCCTCTGGCGAGGCGATCCTGCGGATCGGCACCAGGTCTGCGAACTTCCTGTACTCCTCCTCGCTCCTAGCGATTCCCCTGAGCAGGGGCGTGTCCGTCAGGCCCGGGCAGACCGCGTTCACCCTGATCCCCTTGTCGGCCAGCTCCAAGGCCAGGGCCCTCGTTAGAGCTATGACTGCGGCCTTGGACGCGCAGTAGGCAGAGCCCTTGGCGTAGGGGCTTATCCCGGCAGTTGAACTCACGTTCACTATGCTACCACCGCCCGTGTCGATCATGTGAGGGACGACAGCTTTGATCATCAGAAAGGTCCCCCTGGCGTTAATCCTCATGAGTTCGTCCCAATCTTCGACGCTCATCTCAGTGATTGGAGCGGCTCTGTACACTCCAGCGTTGTTAACCAGTATGTCGACTCGACCGTAGATGTCGAGGACCTCTGAGACCACCTTCTGCACGTCTTCCTCCCTGCCAACGTCTCCTCTGTGGAATGTCGTCTCGAGCCCCTCGTCGGCCAGCCGCTTGACAGCCTCCACGCCCTTCTCCTCTGACCTCCCGACTATCGCGACCCTCGACCCCTCGTGTGCGAGGAGCCTGGCCGTAGCCAGTCCGATGCCAGAGGTCCCTCCCGTGACGACCGCGACCTTGCCGTCGAGCAGGCCCATGGGCTATCCCGCCTTGGCCCCCGGCTTCCTTTACTAAATCCCTTCCTCACTCTGAGAGGTAGCCCTCCAGTCCGGCCAGCTCCTCCGTCAGGATCTTCGCCGCCGTCTCCCAGCTTGCCCTGGCTATCGGAGGGAGTTCCCTGTGCTTCCTTACCCACATCCTCAGGAATTCAACCGTGCGTGGGTCCCCCGCGTATCCGGAGCCAAAGTCCCCGTACTCCCTCTTCAGCTCCTCGATGATCCTGTCTCTGTGGACCTTCGCCATGATCGAGGCCGCAGAAACGAGAGGATACCTTTCATCGGCCTTATTCTCGGCGATTATCTCGACCTCGCTCTCTCCGAGGAACCTCTTGACCTCTCTGAGGTAGCCCTCTGGGTAGCGTCCGGGAGCGTCGAGTATGGCCACATCTGGCTTTAGCTCCTTGATGAGCTTGGCGGAAACCTCGGCCTCGAGCGAGTTCAAGCCCCTGTGCTTTACAGCGTGATCTATCTGCTTGGGCCAGATCTCAACCAGCCTGAAGTCTATTAGAATCCCTTTGAGTTCCTCGTAAAGCTCCTCTCGCCTCTCAGGGGTAAGCTTCTTGGAGTCCTTGACCCCCAGCTCGATCAGGCGCTCCTCATCGCCCTCATGGATGAGGGCCCCGCAGATCACCATCGGCCCTAGGACGGGGCCCCTCCCGGCCTCGTCTACACCGAGGATCTTCTTGCTCAACCTAATCCACCGCCTAGAGACCCTTTAGGGATCGCGCGATCAGCCCCACGAGGACGAGCCCCATGCCTATCAGAGCCAGGGTGAGGGAGAGCGCGTAGAACGCCAGCGACGCTCTTCCCGTAGCCTTCTCCGCGCTATCAAGCGCGGAGAACATATCGTCAAAGTCAGGCTGCTTTAGGCCCCCGACATCCTCTGCTAACCTTGTTAAATTTCCAGCTGCAGATCTTAAGGGTCGAGAGAAAGTTTCCAGCGGTCTGTAGCCCAGGATGCTGAAGTTCTCCACCTCGTTGGCCATCGCGCGCATCGATGAGGAGAGACCGGCCAGATCCCCCGCAGCCCTGTTGGCTGTCTCTCGATACGCATCCAGCGAACTCTCAAGCTCTTCAAGGGCCTCTCTCAGCTCTCTGATCGAAGAGTCCGCCTCAGCTTTGGCTCGTCTCACCTGGAAGAACATGACGCAGGACGAAACGATCACGCTCAGGCCGATTGCGGCTAATGCAATCGAAAGCGATCTAACTGTCAGCCCGTTTCGCAGCACCACTCAAGTGCTCTGGCACGCCTTTTTATGATGCACCCCCGGCGATGCATGGAATGTTCCAGAGAGTCCTCTTTCCGACCGACTTTAGCGAGGAAGCGGTCGCGGCCATCGACAGAATCCTCTCCTCAAGCGAGATTAAGATACGAGAACTCATCGTTCTCCATGTCATAGACTCCAAGATGCTTGAAGCCATTGCCGAGGCCACTCGACGCTCCCACAGGAGCGAGGCCCAGGCCAGGGAGGCGGCCTTCTCCCTCCTGAAGGGCGAGGCTGAGGAGAAGCTGAAGTCCATTTGCGAGAGGATGGGGCCGCATGCAGAAGTCGTAAGGGCGGAGGTGAGAGTGGGTAGACCTTCTAAGGAGATAGTGGAGGCCGCGGAGGAGCACGACGTCGACCTGATTCTCATCCCATCCAAGAGCACGGTCGGCATACAGTCATTCGTATTTGGGAGCGTGTCCTTGGGAGTTCTTGAGATGTCCTCAAAACCCGTCCTCGTGGTGAAGCTGCCCGAGTAGGGAGGAAGATTTGGTAGTGGCGGAAGAAATCAGGGACCTCCGGGAGAGATTCTCTGAGGGTTTGGAAGATCTTAAGGAGACTCTGGAGGATGCTTGGGACGTCTTCAGGTCCTACGCGGAGATGACGCGGCTTGGAGAGGTCGCCAGGAGGTTTGCTGTGACCAACTCCTTCGACGGCCTCCTGACGGTCCTCGGAGTCGTCGCTGGCTCCTACATATACGGCGTCCGAGATCCCAAGCCAATACTCAGCGCCGGCGTTGGAGCGATAGTGGGCATAACGCTCTCGGCCGCCGTGGGGACCTACATCACCGAGATGGCAGAGAGGGCTCAAGAGATCAGGGAGATGGAGGCTGCAGTCCTGAGGAGCCTCGAAGAGTCTGTCGTCGCTAAGGCCCACAAGGTGTCGGCCCTCGTGATTTCGCTGGCCAGCTCGCTCGTGCCAGCGCTCTTCACGTCTCTGGCGATTCTGCCATTCGCTCTGATCGAGAGAACGGGGATTGACATAAGCAAGGCCTTTGTCCTCTCAATCGGCACGATAATGGGCTCTCTCTTCCTGTTGGGAGCCTATCTCGGGCACATCTCGGGGAGGAGCCGGCTGTTCTACGGGCTCGTCGAGGTGGCGGTTGGAGTGGCGATAGTCGTGATACTCCTCTCGCTGGGCGTCACTCCCTGAGGAGTTATATCGGTTCGTCCTGAAGTTGGAGAGATGCCAGAGCCGGAGCGCGGTCCCGTGGGCCGAGGGATGATCGTAGTCTTCTCCACGGTGGGCAGTCAGGAGGATGCCGAGAGGATAGCTCGCACGCTAGTCGAGGAGAGGCTGGCGGCATGCGTGAGCATAGTGCCTGGCCTCACGAGCCTGTACTGGGGGGAGGGGAAGATCAGCAGAGACCCAGAGGTCCTCCTGATAATCAAGACATTGGAGCAAGCCTACGAGAGGCTGGAGGCCAGGCTCAGAGAGATCCACCCGTACCAGGTGCCGGAGATAGTCGCTCTGAAGGCAGAGAGGGTCTGCGAGGGTTACATGAAGTGGCTAGAGGGTGAGGTCCGTTGAGCGAGATCTCCAACCAGCTCAGGGAGGTCTTCGACAGGCAGATCCCGATTATCGGGGAGGAGGGGCAGGAGAGGCTCCTCAAGTCAAAGGTGGCCGTGGTGGGTCTCGGCGGCATAGGATCGCCCCTCTCCATCTACCTCGCCGCCTCCGGGATCTTGCTGAGGCTGATAGACTGGGACGCCGTCGAGCTGAGCAACCTCAACAGGCAGG
>CBEVRO010000074.1:0-5922 GCA_965552295.1 uncultured archaeon
TTCCTCCGGCGGGCTTTCCGCTTGGCCATGCCTACCACGCGGAGATGAGTGTGTTAGAAAAATACGTTGAGGGAGGTATCACGGAGGGTAGAGGTGGCAGGCGACCCAGTGGTTTGGCTTGTATTCTATTAGAGGAGGCTCCTCTTTGTCGCAAGGCTCGAACCGCTTGGGGCACCTCGGGTGGAACCTGCAGCCAGAGGGCGGGTTAACGGGGCTTGGGACGTCTCCTGTGAGGACGATCCTCTGCTTCTTCACCGTCGGATCAGGAACGGGCTTTGCGGAGAAGAGTGCTTCCGTGTAGGGGTGAAGTGGATTGTGGAATATCTCCTCTGTATCTGCAAGTTCTACGATCTTCCCAAGGTACATGACGGCGACCCTGTCGCTGATAGTCTCAACTTGGGAGAGATCGTGACTTATGAATAGGTAAGTCAGTCCGTACTTCCTCTGGAGTTCCTTCAGCAGCTTCAGGAGCCTAGCTCGGACGGAAACGTCGACAGAGGATGTGGGCTCGTCCAAGACGAGGAACTCTGGCCTTAGCACCAGAGCCCTGGCTATGGCGATCCTCTGCCTCTGGCCGCCGCTGAACTCGTGGGGATACCTCCTCAAGTGCTCTTTGCCGAGCCCGACGGCCTCTAAGGCCTCCAGAACTCTATCTAAGGCTTCGCTGCCCTTAGCCACCTTCTGAACGATCAGCGGTTCTGCAACGATGTCCTTAACCATCATCCTCGGGTTTAGAGCGGTGAGCGGGTTCTGGAACACTATCTGCATCCTCTTCCTATACTCCTTGAGCTTCTTGCCCTTCATCGCGGCCAGGTCATACTCTGACATGAGCTTCGCTAGCCTACTTCTGTCTCCCTTGCTCTCGAGTTCCAGAATCTCTCGAATAATGTCCTCTGGGACGTCGAAGAATATGTGTCCGGATGTTGGATCGAGCAGCCTGATCATAGTCCTGCCAAGAGTGGTCTTGCCGCACCCAGACTCGCCCACGAGCCCCAGAGTCTCGCCCTTCTTTATCCACAGATCTACACCGTCGACGGCTCTGACCCAGGCGACCGGCCTCTTTAGAATCCCTCCCAGAACGGGGAAGTGCTTCTTGAGGTCCAGCGTCCGGATCAGGGAACCGCTCGTCTTTTCGAGCCACTCAAACGTCTGCTCGCTTATCATACGCCCTCTCCCTCCTCCTGAACTCGCACGTCGTGGTAGAGGAAGCAGGCCACCCAGTGGCCGGGCTCGACCTCAACAAGCTTGGGTTTGTACTGCTTGCACTTCTCCATGGCCTTGGAGCACCTCGGGTGGAACCTGCAGCCTGACGGTGGGTTAATCAGATTGGGAACGGTTCCTGGGATGTCCTTCAGCTCCCTTCCCGGCATCGGTATGGCCTCCAAGAGGCCGCGGGTGTAGGGGTGGAGCGGGCTCTTGAATATGGTGTACACGTCTGCCACCTCGCAGATCGTCCCTGCATACATCACAGCGACCCTGTCCGCCATCTCGGCGATTACCCCCATGTCGTGCGTTATGTAGACCAGCGTAGAGCCGAACTTCCTCTTCAGCTCCTTCATTAGTTCAAGGATCTGGGCCTCGACGGTGACGTCTAGGTTGGTCGTCGGCTCGTCGGCTATGAGCAGCCGCGGGTTGCAAGACAGTGCGGTGGCGATTACGATCCTCTGCTGCATCCCTCCGCTGAGCTCGTGAGGATACATGTCGTAGACCCTCTCTGGGTCGGGAATCCCCATGAGGCGAAGCAGCTTCACGACCTCCCTCCGGGCTTCCCTCTTCACTGGAAACCAGTAAAGCCTTCTGAGCACAGGTATTTTCAGCAGCAGCTTGAGGAGGATGTCGTCAGGGTTCTTCAGAGCCCTGCGGACGACGGCAAGCTCCCAAGACGCTATCACCTTCCTGATGCCTGAACTCCTCTCCATCTCCTCAGAGAGCGACTCGGAGGCTCTCTGGAGCATCTCCTCCATTCTGTGGATCAGGATGGCCTCCGCAACCTGATCTCCAACCTTGAAGACCGGGTTCAACGCTGCCTTCGGCTCTTGGAATATCCTGGAGATCTCCGCGCCCCTCAGCTTCCTCAAGTCTTCCTCGTTCATCTCGGTCAGGACGAGGGATCTCCCGTCTCTGTGGTAGATCACTCTACCGCCTACGATCCGTCCAGGAGGGGGTATCAGGTTCATCATAGCGTAGGTCGTGACAGACTTACCGCTCCCTGTCTCTCCGACGATTCCTAGCGTCTCTCCCTCCATGACGTCGAGGTCAACGCCGTCTATCGCCTTCACCACTCCTTCGTAAGTGTAGAACCTAACCTTGAGGTCCCTCACCTCCATGAGGGTGTTCTGGGAGTGAGGGCCTCTCTCGTTCGGGTTTGTAGAAACTTGAGATGCCATCTCTATCTCCTCCTGAGGGTCGGATCGAGGATGTCTCTGAAGGCGTCGCCGAGGAGGTTCCACCCCAGCACGAACGTGAAGATGAATACGCCGGGGATCGTGTACGTGTGCCAGTAGGCGAAGGGGTTGCCAGCCTCTCCGAGAATCCAGTTCCTAGACATCGCAATCAGCTGGCCCCAGTCAGCGTAGCCAATTGGAGCGCCCAGGCCCAAGAAGCTCAGGGCAGCGGCCGTCAGGACCATCGAACCCATGTCCAGCGTCGAGACTATCACAACAGGGTAGATGCTGTTTGGCAGAACGTGCTTGACCAGTATCCTAAAGTTCGAGGCCCCTATGGCCCTGGCCGCCTCTACGTAGTCCTCCTGCTTTGTCTGGAGGACCCCTGCTCTTGTTAACCTGGCGTAGGTGGGCCAGCCGACTAGCACGAGGGCTTTGATAACGTTGTCGAGCCCCACGCCAAACGCGGTGACAAATGCCATCGCAAGTATCAGCCCAGGGAAGGCGTAGATCACGTCGGTGATCCTCATCAGTACGTCGTCCACCAGCCCGCCGAAGTAGCCGGATATTGCTCCCACAGTTATTCCAATCGCCAGAGATCCTCCGACTGCTATCAAACCAACTCTGAAAGCCGTGATGGTTCCCCATATACACCCATAGAACATGTCGTACTGCCCCTCTGCTGTTCCAAATGGGTACTCCTTGCTTGGAGGCTTCGGCGTGGCTAGGTAACCGTACCTCGGCATCACGAACGGATCTCTCCCAGGCCTTGGCGGGGCAAGCACAGGTGCCAAGACGGCGATTGCGACGAAGAAGAGTACTATAGCAAGTCCCGCCAGGGACAGAGGGCTCTCACGTATCCTCCTAAGCGTGAACACAAGTTCCTTGAACCAAGCGCGTTCCCGAAGGGGTACCTTGGCTAACTCTCGCTCGGCAGGCATCACTCATCACCCCAGCCTTATCCTGGGATCTAGGTACGCGTAGAGCACGTCCACGACGAGGTTAGCCACAACGAACATGATCCCTGAGAACATTGCGAAGGCCAAGACGGCGGGGAAGTCCAGCTGCGTGGCTGCGTGAGCGGCCCAGTATCCTAAGCCCTTGAACTCAAACACTGTCTCCGTTATCACGAGTCCGGTCATGAAGTTGGCCACCATGATGCCGGCAAGCGTTACAACGGGGATCAGAGCGTTCCTCATCGCGTGCTTGTCTATGACGACTTTTTCAGGCACACCCTTGGTCCTAGCGGCCATGACGTACTCCTTGTGAAGCTCTTCCAGCAGGCTTGACCTCATCACTCGCATGATTCCAGCGTTCCCAACGAT
Organism: uncultured archaeon; assembly: GCA_965552295.1. Taxonomy (GTDB): domain Archaea; phylum Korarchaeota; class Korarchaeia; order Korarchaeales; family Korarchaeaceae; genus DRBY01. The sequence goes on from CBEVRO010000074.1 coordinate 3,710, forward strand.
GACGAGGTTCAGCACGGGGAGGAACAAGTGTCTCAAGGCGTCCACGAGAACGAAGAGGTTGCGGTTCAGAATGGCGTCGATCGTGTAGAGGCCGGTGTACTCCACCCACCCTGGCGAGTGTACGATGCTCTGGGCCTCGGGACCAAGCCTCCCAGGTGGAAATATGCCGAGCGCTCCATAGAACACCGCCAACAGAACTATGGCAGACCAGAACGTCGGGAGAGACCACCCGACTATGGCAAATATCCTAGACAGGTGATCTGGAAGCCTGTCCCTGTGGACAGCTGAGATCTTGCCTAGGAATATCCCCGTGAGCACGATTAGCGGAACGGCGTAAATGGCCAGCTCGACAGATGCTGGCCACAGTTCTGTAAACGCCCTGGAGACTGGAATGTTTAGCGACTTGGACCACCCGAGGTTGCCTCTCAAGACGCTAGAGAGCCACTTGAAGTACTGGACGTATACGGGTTGGTCCAACCCGTACTTCTTGATTATGGCCTCAATCCTGGCCGCCGCCTTCAGGCTTCCCTCTGTGACGTAGAGTGCGGCCCTCTCCTCAGGCGAGAAAACCATGGATACTGCGAATATCAGGAGAGATACGCCGAGCAGCGTTGGTATTATTAGCAGCAGCCTCCTAATGATATATGTCCTCATCCCTCCCATAGCTTCTCCACCCCATCCGCTCCGGACCCCTTATCACCTACGGCTCCGGCGGGCGACTCTCTCTCCCACGCAAAAAAATCTTGTCAGAAATTGCTGCTCAACACTAGATCAGATTGAGGCTATTAGTTTTGCTAGAAATAGCAATATTGCGAATCTGATTCAAAAGAAAGAAGAGAAAAAAGGGAGGGAAGTGGCGATTAGCCCTTCCAGAGCGGGTAGGCGTAGACTCCTGGGTAGATCGGGTTGTAGTACCAGCCGTGGACCCAAGTCCTCTCGTAGTGCCTGCCGAGAGGCTGGTAGATTATGAAGCTGGGGACGTCCTCGTAGTAGATCCTGGTGAGTTCCTCGCAGATCTCGATTCTCCTAGCCTGGTCAGAGGTCGTTATGAGCTCCTCAACGAGCTCATCAACGCGCGGGTTGCTGTAGCCCTGCCAGGCTGCGAAGGTTCCTGCGGAGTGCATGTACGGGAAGACGAAGTTGTACGGGTCTGGGTAGTCTGCCAGCCAGCCTATGACGAACATGGGCAGCTGGCCCCTAACCATGGCCTTGAGGTACTGCGGCCACTCGACGCCTCTGACGTATATCTTGAACTTGGGGTTGAGGCTCTCGACGTTCTCCTTCATCATCTCACAGGCGGACTTCCTCTGGACGTTGCCGACGTTGTAGAGGAGTTCGAAGTAGAACCCTACCTCCCAGACCTGGCCTCCCCATGCCTGCTTGAACTCCTCCTCTGCCTTGGTTAGGTTGAATTCGTACATCGGCAGGTCGGGGTTGTAGCCCGGCAGGCCCTTCGGTATCGGGCCTGGCGTCCTTATGGCCTCTCCGAACCAGACCTCTTCGATGTAGGTGTCATAGTCGAACGCGTACGCAAAGGCCCTCCTGACGTGCACATCCTGGAAGAAGTCGGGCGGAATTCCGTTGCCGTCAAGCTTCCCGCTGCCTATGTACGGGCTCTCCGGGTCGATGTTGAACGTGAAGAAGAACGCGGCGTTGGACACGGTGGGCAGGTTCTTGTAGACCCTTATGCCCTCGGCTCCCTCGATCTCCTTCATGTGCTGCCTGGGCACGTAGGCCATGTCGACGTCTCCCTTGAGGAACATCAGCTTCCTGGTGGACCACTCGTCTACCTTCATGATGATGAACTCAGAGAAGTTGGCCGGTCCCTGCCAGTAGTCGTCGAACCTCTTCAGGACTATCTGCTTTCCGTGCTCCCACCTGTCGAGCATGAACGGACCAGAACCGCAGTCAGCCTCCTGGAGCGGAGGCACGTCGGGGTTGTTGTAGTCCTTCCAGGTCTCCGGAGTTCCTGGCCAGTCGCCGTGTTCTATGGCGCACTGCTTGTCCACTATGCTGCTCCAGCTCTGGGACAGGATCTGGAACAGCGTTGTGATTGGGTACGGCTTTGTCAGGTGCAGGATGACGTTGTTCCCCTCTACCTCGACAGCGTTGTCGATCTGCTCCCAGGTCACGATTATGTTGCCTTCCTCGTCTCTAGTGCACTCGACGCCGAGCAGAGGGTCAAGGAGCATCCAGGACGGACCACCGTCCCT
>CBEVRO010000075.1:0-5854 GCA_965552295.1 uncultured archaeon
AAAATCCCTCCTAACCCTCTCCTCAAGCCTAGCCAGTCGACTCTCGAAGTCACTCAGTGGAAGGGAAGATCTACCGTACATCTTGTCGTACAGCGCGCTCAGCCCGGGCTTCAGTCTGTCCAGCACCGGGTAGAGCCTCTTTCTGACGTCTGCCTCCAGTGTCGCGCGTGTTCAACCAGCAGGTCCAGGTCCCTTAGCACTAGATCCGACTTGGTGCCCACCTCAACCGGCCACCTGGCCTCCGCGAAGGCCTCTAACACTTGTCTCGTCAATCTGTAGCCCGACTCAGCTGGCTGGTAGGGGTCGGTGGCGCTCCACACGAAAACCACATCCCTCTGCCTCTTAGAGAGCTCCCTCCTCAGCACCTGCGGTGCGTTAACCTTCACCACGATCCTTCGGTGGACCTCCCAGGGCTCCGAGTGGTACCTCCCTCTCCAGCGTGGCGCCACGTCGTAGCAGTAGGAGCAGGCGGACTCGCACCCTCTGTAGGGGTTTACCGTGTAGAGGCAGCCATACCAGGCGTCGCGCCTCTTCAGCTTATTCAGCACGCTCTTGGCCTCTACCTCTATGTACTCGGCCAGGACGACCACACCTTCGTCAGTGTTCTCTCGGGAGCAGGCTTTTTCCTTTTACCTGATAACGGCGGTTTTAGAGGGCTCCGAGTAGGCTCAGAATCATCTCATTCTGACTTCATACTCCAGTCTGACGTTCCAAGGAATGAAACCCTCGGCAGCCAACTCCCTCAGTGCGGTGTGGAAGACAAGCTTGGTGAAGCCGTAGATGAACTGCCCCTCGTGCCGCTCTTGTAGCTGCAACTTCTGTATCCACGCTCTAGCCGTGTCAAGAGAGATGTCTCTCAGCTCGTCGCTGAGTTCTTGCATCAGCTGACTCCTTGAGAATATCGGTGAGGATGAGTCTATCGAGGCTGTGAACGAGTTCTCTGGCGAGCCAGCCTCGACTATGCAAGAGAGCCCTTCTGGAAGCTCCTCGCAGTAGCCAGAGTACTCTAGCTCCTGGGCCCCCTCGAACCCGCATATCATGACCTCTCCTCTAGTCACCCTCAGAAGTTTAGCGACCTCGACTATGGAGTCGTCCAGGGCGGCGTCCAGCTCTCCGAGGACGGCGACGGCCGCAGCCTCCCCAGAGCCTCCAACTACATCCACCAGTGCGTCGTGTATTGTCTCGGCGTACTCCTTGCTCAGCTTCTCTAGATCTCTCCTCATCTGAGAGAAGACCTCCTCTAACACCACGGGAAACGCTAGTCCGTGGGAATCTAACAACTCAAGCTCTCTGAGCCTCTCGCCAGCCTCCTCAAGGCCTGCGTGATCGATCTCCCCTCTCACGAAGGAGATCAGCCTCTCCTGCACTCCCTCATCGCTCAGCAGATCTGCAAGATCCGGAAAGTCGCCGAATATAGCGAGTATGAAGCGAATCTTAGCCAATTTGGAACCAAGCTTATGCCACTATGGGAGCCCATATAACTGCTAGCCAGCTTGAGACCCGTGCGCCGGTTGACTTCAATTGGCGACTTGATGCTTGATGTGATCCTCTACGTGTCCAACCTCCCACAACGCGGGATGGAGCAGAGGGCCCAGAGTTCGCTCGTCTGTCCGGGCGGGGCCTCGGCCAACTTCGCTGTGGCAGCGGTCAGGTTAGGGTCCCCCTCAGCGGTCGCCGGTAAGGTGGGGAGCGACCCTGCGGGGGAGGCATTACTGTCCCTCCTCGAGCAGGAGGGCGTCGACTCTTCAGAGGTCGTCGTAGTGGATGGTCCCTCAGGGCTCGTGGTCTCCATAGTCGACTCAAGCAGAGAGAGGACTATGGTGTCTCACATGCCGCGGAAATGCCTACTGCTTCCGGGAGATCTCGACGAAGGCGTGTTTAACGATGCCTTTGCCCTGCACTTCACGGGATACTCTCTCCTGCCTGAGCCTCAGAGGAGCCTGATCCTTCGGGTTGTCAGGATCGCCAGAGCCAGCGGGGTACTCACTATGTTCGACCCCTCGCCAGTCGTCGAGGAGATCCCACAGGATGTGGTCGCGGAGGCAGTTGAACTCTCCTCACTGGTCTTGCCGAATGAGGCAGAATACGAAGCCCTCCTCAACATGGGGCTTCGCGACGTGTTGGAAGGGAAGACTGTGGTCAAGATGGGCGAGAGAGGGTGTTCGACTCCAGACGGCTCAGTAGTCCAGGGATTTCGGGCTGAGCTGGTGGACCCAACGGGCGCCGGCGACGCGTTCGCTGCCGCTCTGGCGGTGGGTCTGCAGCGTGGCCTCAGCCTTCGGGAGGCCTGCAGGTTTGCCAACGCCGCAGCCTCGCTGAAGGTGGAGCGTAGAGGGTCCAGCATCGGCATGCCCACTTTGGGCGAGGTCTTGAAGAGGCTCGGCGAAGGGGCCTGATCCAGCAGGTTTGCTTTCCTCGTACGAGCTGAGTTCGTCAGCCCGGCCATCTCGCGAGGAACTCGCTAACGAATTCTGCGTACACCTGCGCAGACCTCACGAGGTCGTCGACCTCCACGTACTCGTCGGCCGCGTGCGCCGCCTCAGCTACGCCAGGCCCAAACTGTACGGCTGGCACGCCGAGCCAGTTCCTAAGGAACCTAGCGTCCGAGGCGCCGGGCATGACTATCCTGAGCGGCTTCTCCCCGTAGAATCTCTTCACAAGGCTCTCAAGCAAATCCACTGGCCAGTCCGGGCCAGTCAGCACGCTCGGCTCAACGAACTCTAGGGCTTCGACCTCCACGCCCTCCAGCCCAAGCCTCCTGACGAACTCGTTGACAGCCTCTATCACATCCTCTGGAGTGTGACCGGGGAGGATCCTGAAATCTACGTCCGCCTCGCAGTGGTCTGGAACGACGTTAACCTTCACTCCTCCCCTGATGATCCCAGGGCTTACCGTGACGCTCGTCATGGCCCTCAGGACTGCCGAAGCAATCCTCCGGTTCTCGCCTGTGGAGAGGAGATTTCTAAGCAGGTGGAGCCAGCCGTACTTCGAGGCGAACTGCCTGAGCAAGTCGAACCTAGAGATTGGCGGTCTGACCTTCCTGACCCCCGCGTCCCTTATCCTCGCCAACAGGGACGCCATCTTCTCTATGGCGTTCTCGCCAAGCTCAGGCACTGACGAGTGGGCTAGCTTCCCCTTGGCCGTTATTCGCACGACTACGGACCCCTTCTCGCCCACCACTATGAACTTCCCGAGAGCCTCAGAGCCTGAGGGCTCGCAGACCAAGGCGAAGTCAGCCTTGATAAGATCTGGCCTCTTTCTGGCCAGCCAAGCCATTCCATACTCGCTCCCCATCTCCTCGTCGGCCGTGGCAGCAAGCAGGACCTTCCCCCGAACTCCAGACTCTGCCAACGCGGCTAAGGCTACTGCCGCGGCCGCCACGCCCCCCTTCATGTCGGTGGCCCCTCTGCCGTAGATCCTCCCGTCCCGCAGATCTGCACTCAGCGGGTCGTAGGTCCACCCTCCCCCTGGAGGGACTGTGTCTAGGTGACCCGCCAAGAGGAGGCAGGGCTCCCCCTCTCCGACCCAGGCTATGAGGTTGGGTCTGTCGCGCTCCCTGCCGAGCACCAAGTAATCAACGCCGACGGACTCAAAGAACTCCGACAGAACCCTAGCGGCCTCCGCCTCGTTCCCAGGGGGATTGTAGGTCTCAGCCCTTACGAGCGCCCTGGTCAGATCCACGAGCCGATCTCGCATCTCGGCGGCTCTCACTGAGGCCTCGCAGCTCATCGCCCCACGCTGCAGAACTTGGTTTTAACCTGTCGGAGGGCTGGTAGCTGGATATGCTGCTGGGAGTCGAGAAGCCGCTCATAGGCATGGTCCACCTCAGACCGCTGCCCGGTTCTCCCGGCTACGAGGGGAACATGGAGGCCGTAATCAAGTCCGCGCTGGAGGACGCAAGGGCCTTGGAGGAGGGAGGCGCCGATGCCCTGCTGGTGGAGAACATTGGAGACTGTCCGTTCACGGCGGGGAGGGTAGATCCAGCGACCGTGGCCGCTCTTGCCGTGGTGGCGGCTAGGGTGGCTGAAGAGACCTCGCTTCCCATTGGCGTCAACGTCTTGAGGAGCGACTGTGTGGCAGCGATGGGCATTGCCAGCGTCGTGGGGGCCAGGTTCATTCGATGCAACGCCTATGTGGAGGTCCTCGCCACCGACCAGGGCTTGATTCAGCCTCAGGCGCGGAGGGTCGCTGCCTACAGGAGGTACCTGGGGTCTCGGGTCCTCGTCTTCGCTGACGTGCTCTGCAAGCACGCGACTCCGCTGCACAAGATGGAGGTGGAGGAAGCTGTCAGAACAGCCTTCGACAGGGGGATGGCCGACGCCGTGGTAATCACGGGCAGAGAGACGGGTACTCCTCCGAGCGTCGAGGAACTCGAGCGAGCTAAGAGAGCAGCTAGGGATAGGCCAATCTTGGTCGGAAGCGGGTTGACCGTGGAGAATGCGAGAGACTTGCTTAGATGGGCAGACGGGGCTATTGTGGGAACCTACCTCAAGCGCGGAGGGAAATTGAGGGAGCCCGTCGAAGTGAAGAGGGTGAGGGAGCTGGCTAGGGTGTTCAGAGAGCTCAGGGGATCAGGATAGGGTGAGGAGCGAGCCACCCGCCACGGTTAGGAGTATCCCAACCAGCCTCGATGGGTCGACCCTCTCCTTCAGGAGGCTCCCCGCGAATAGCGCGGCGAATATGGGAGTGGTGCCCGTCAGCGGTATGACTACGTAGGGGTCGCCGAGGTCCAACGCCACCAGCATCGCTAGCATAGCCGCCACGTCCCCAAGCACCCCGACCGCAGCTGCTGACGCCGCGTCACGGCGGGATATCGGCTGAGCACCCCCGCCACGCGCGAAGTAGAGGGGACCAAGCAGGGCTGCGGCAGTAGCCGTCCTCACGAAGGCTAGCGCCAGAGGACTGCCCCCCGAGAGCGCGAGCTTCAGGAGAACAGTGTTCAGCCCCCAGATGGCTGCTACGACTAGGGAGAGAATCGCTCCGAGTGACAGGCTGCCCTTGGATCGCCCCTCCGATTTGGCCACCAGAGAGACTCCCGAGACGACGGCCACGGTCCCCAAGACAACTTGACTCGACGGCTTCAGGCCGGTTAGGGCGAAGTAGATAGGAGCGGAGAAGAGAGGGTACGCGTTGGTTAGCGGAGACACCACCGAGACGTCGGACAGCCTGAGGGCCTTGAGGTAGATGTACCAAGCTAGCCCAGGGCCGAGGACTCCTACGGCCGCACCTAGGGCAAATAGCCGGATGTCTGCCTCACTCAGGTCGCTCCACGACATTGGGAGGAGCAGCAGAGCGGCCACGCCAAACCTCACCGCGTTCAGAGCGGCGGGGTCAACCCTGGAGGAGGGGTCCTTCAGTATCACGGGCGTCAGACCCGTGAGAGCCGCGGCGGCCAGCGCCAGGCCAGCGGGCAGGTTTGTCAACATCTTTTACTGCTGATCTCACCGACAGCCGTCCTCCTTATATGGTGATCCCCTGGCGAAATTGCGATGGGCGAGGGCGTCCTCTCCTATTTCGATGAGCTATACCTGGAGTACCAGATGAGGAAGCACAGCGAGGAGAGCAGCAGGAAGGAGGCAGAGTTCATCGTCAGAGCGCTGGACCTTGAGCCTGGAGCCAGAGTGCTCGACATAGGCTGCGGCTACGGCAGGCACGCGATAATCTTAGCCGAGATGGGCTACAAGGTTGTGGGCCTGGATATATCCACCTCCTACATAGAGGTGGCCAGGGAGAAGGCTAGGAAGGCGGGCGTCGAGGCTGAGTTCATACCCGGGGACATGAGGCACATGCCCTGGAGGTCGGAGTTCGACGGAGCCTACATGTTCTACACGAGCTTCGGCTTCTACGACGACGA
>CBEVRO010000076.1:0-5818 GCA_965552295.1 uncultured archaeon
CCCGCTCCAGAGACGCCGCCCACAGCGGTGGAACCTGAGATGCCCGCGGAGGAGCATCCCCCCGCTGAGCCCTCTCCGCCGGCCGCGGAGGGGATCTCAGAGGTCTCAGATCTGCTCGAACCTGTTCAAGACATGCTTAGGCAGCTGGAGGACTTGGAGAATAAGAGAGAGAAGTTGAAGGAGCTGTTCGTTAAGGGGGAGATTTCGGACGACACGTTCGTCGATCTGTTCCTTGATCTCAGACGGCTCAAGGAGGAGCTGGTAAGTAGGCTTGAGGAAAAGAGGTCAGAGCTGGAGGACGAGCTCATGGAGTCTAAGCGCGCCATGAGAGACCTTGAGAAGGAGTTAGAGGTTCTGAGAGCCAAGGCCGCGCTCGGTCAAATCACAGAAATTGAGTATGACGTGAAGAGAGAGAAGATTGAAACAGAACTCTCTAGGCTTAGAGCAAACATAGACACACTACAGAAGGCCTTAGCAATAATAGGAGAAGGACAGAGGGAATAACAGGTCTTATTAGTAATGTGAGACCTTCAAGGGCTGCAAAAAGAAAGAGAAGAGAAGGGAGACTAAACGCACCCCCCTCACTTCTTTGTCCAGATCGCCTGAACAGCCAGGTCGATGTCCTCCTCGGTTACGGTCTTCCTCCCAGCGTGCCTTGCTAGGTTAGCTGCCTGCTTGGCAACCTCCATCCCGAACTTCTCGAGGTGGTACACAAGAGTCTCGGTTGCAGACTCGCTTACTCTCTCTGCACCGGCCTCTTTGATTATCCTGGCAACTGGGGCCTTCGGTAGATACCTGGGCAACCCTTTCACCTATCAACTTTCCACTCGATATTAGATAAAAATGCTTCGGTTAGGCATAATCAGACAAGACCGGAAGATGAGATTCTGAGAGCGCCAACCATCCTCATACTCACACTCTCCTCAAGGTGGAGTAACTTCAATATTGTAAACCAAATTATCCCTTCTCGTCGTTTCTAAAATAAGTTTACTTAATCAAGGGCATTTGAACAATCAAATGAGAACGAACTAGCTCCTTTTCGAGCAGGTGAAGCACTTTTTACATCCTCCTCAAATCCTCGGAGGAGAGGGGTATGCCAGCATCCTTTAGCTCGAGAGCGATCACGGTAGAGCAATCGCGGGAAGTCGTGGCAGGGGCTCTCGCAAGGATAGGCGCCTTCTTAATCGACTTAGCTTTCTTGGGGTTCATTACAAGCCCACTATTCTTCTTGGCTCTCAATGGAGGGTTTCTACGCCTTTGGGCAATCGCCAGCCTCGACTTCTTCGTCTATACCGCGTATTTCGCGTTGCTAGAAGGATACAGAGGTGCAACGGTAGGAAAGTTGATTCTGGGTCTGAGAGTCATATCTGACGACTACAATCCAGCCTCCTACATGCAGGCCCTTGTCAGAGGACTCTTGAGGGGGGCTGACATAGCGCTGCTTGGATTCGTGATGCTGGCAAGGCCAGACAGGAGGCGAGTAGGTGATTGGGTCGCTGGAACATTGGTTGTATCGGAAAAGAAGCTCACCCTAAGGATCCCAACAGTCGGTCGATACAAGGCGCTCAAGGAGCTGAAGACAAGGGATTGGGAGAGGGACAGAGCCATCGTAGAAGCCCTGCTGTCAGAAATGATGGAACGCGTCACTAATCTGAGCGACGAAGTTGTCGAGAGTCTGCTGAACAGGATAGCAACCGCCGAGGGGAAAACCAAGGAAGACGTGATCAGGGAGTCCCTCGAATTGTTGGAAGCCGATAGAGAGGTGTGGAGGGCCGCCGTGCTCACTTATGCCATGATGAAGGGCGCTGCGACTTTCAAGAGGGATACCTTCCTTGAGAGAACGGCTGAGGTCTACGAAAAAGCCTCAAAGCTGGCTTTCAGTCTGGAAGACAGGCTTGCGTTTGGGCTGAAAGCAAGAGTCGCGAAATGTCTCTCACAGGTCATGAAAAGAACCTCAAAGCCTGATATACGTGGAGGTTTGGCCTGGGTGGCTCGGCAGGCCCCTCTAGAGTTCCGAGGAAGCTTAACGTTCTTTGGGGCGTCTGCTCTGCTGCTCCTACTAGGATCGCTCTTGGGGTTCTGGCTAGGTGGAGATTTCGTCGGTCAGCTTAGGGAACTCTTTGGCCCTCCACACGCATTGAGAGAGGTGTCACCGGAGTTCCTAGCCCTAGCGATCGGGCTTAACAACATTAGAGTAGATTTGGGGGTTTTGCTGGGATCTGGCCCCGCGCTATATCCCGTGGTAATGATGCTTATCACGAACGGCGCGATCGTAGGTGCTTTTGCTGCTCACGCGTTCGTTTCAGGAGAAGGGTTCAAGTTCCTCTCCTTGATAGCGCCACATGGCATAGGAGAGCTCTCTCTATTTTTGATAGCCTCTGCTGGAGGGATGAAGCTCGCGTGGCGTCTGATATCTCCAAGGAGGGGGGGCAGGTTGGAGTCCCTTAGAGAGGCAAGGAACGCCGTGGCCCTGCCTCTGTTCTCAGCTCTACTTCTCCCACTCTTTGCTCTTGTAGAAGCCTTTCTGACCCCTCACCTCGGGGGGAGGATAATGAGTTCACTCGTGGTAGGGGTTTTGCTAGTCATCCCCATCTTCGCTTGGCTCGGGATCGCAGGAAGGGGAAATAAGGGGGGAGAACCAGAGTGAGGGTGCTAGAACTCCCCGAAGAAGAACTCAAGAAAGCCTTGAGTTCAGGGAAGCTTACTGTGGCCGTCTATGGACTCGGATACGTTGGCACCCCTCTACTAGCTGCGTGGCTCTTAGCTGGAGCCTCTGGAATTGGGGTCGACGTGGACGCCTCAAAGGTGGAGCGCGTAAGGAGGGGCGTCAGTCCGGTGATGGAGCCCGGGGTTGAAGAGGTACTCCGCAGGGCGCTTGAAGAAGGAAGGTTGAAAGCCACTTCCGACGGCGTAGAGGCTTCCAGAGAGTCTGACGTCAAGATCATAGCGGTTCCAGTACCCCTAAGGGAAGAAAGGGGAGAGAGGCGTCCTGACTTCACGGCTCTGGAGGAGGTGGCCAGAGATATTGGGCGAGGGCTCAAGGAGGGCGACTTGGTGATACTGGAGAGCAGCGTCCCGCCTGGGACAACTAGAAACTTCTTAAGACCGATGCTTGAAGAGACCAGCGGATTAAAGGCGGAAATCGATTTTGGGCTCGCTTACAGCCCAGAGAGGATCTACGTTGGGAGGGCGCTTGCCGATATCGTGGAGCGGTACCCTAAGGTGATCGGGGGGTATGGACCTAAGAGCGCAAGAACCGCCAAGGCCCTTTACGAAGTCGTCTCCCACCGGGGGGTTCTCTTGCTCTCGAGCGACGTGGCTGCAGAGTTTGAAAAGCTCGCAGAGGGCGTGTACAGGGACGTTAATATAGCTCTGGCCAACCAATTGGCCATTCTGGTATCTAAGCTTGGAGTTGCATATGAGGAGATAAGGGAGGCAGCGAACAGCCAGCCCTTCTGCCACCTGCACAAGCCTGGGACGGGCGTAGGAGGTGCCTGCATCCCAGTCTACCCATATTTTGTGATTCATGCGGCCAGGATTGTTAGCGCCGACGTAAGCTTGGTGAAGCTTGCAAGAGAGGTTAACTCCACGATGCCGAGATACATCGCGGAGTTGGCCGTTCAAGGGACTAGCCTCAAGGGAATAAGGCCAGAAGAAGCTAACGTTTGCGTGTTGGGTGTGGCCTTCCGGGGGGGAGTGGCTGACACCAGACTGAGCCCAACCTACGATTTGATAGCGGAGCTGAAGGCTCGGGGATTCAGCAAGATTAGAGTTCACGATCCGCTGGTCCGTGACGATCCAAATCTGCCGGAGGGCATCCCTCTCTTCTCGGATCTTCGTGGAGCCTTAAGGGGCTGCAACGTTGTAATTCTCGCTACGGATCACAAAGAGTACGTCGGGAAGTCTGTGAGGGAGCTGGCAGAATGGGCTGAAGTGAGGCCGTTGGTCATAGTAGACGGGAGAGATGTTCTGGACGCTTCAAGGGTGCCCGAGGGTGTAGCCTATCTCGCAGTGGGGAGGCCGACGCGAGTTGGGTAGGGCGGACCCTCGGGACTTCCTGAGAAACCCTAGCAAGCTGCCAGAGTTAGGTGACTTCTTACAGCTGCTGAGAGAGGCCGAGGATATCTTCTCCAGCGAGCCGCAGCTCTTGAGAGTGGAGTCCGAGGATGCCATGTTTCTAGGAGATACTCACGGCGACCTGGACTCTGCGGTAGAGTTCAAGAGGGTAGTTGAGAGTGCAGGAGGCCTTCCCATACTGCTTGGAGACTACGTAGACAGAGGACCCCTCCAGGTGGAGACGTTAGTATTCGTTCTGGCTTGGAAGGTGGCCCAGCCTGACTCGGTCATTGTGTTGCGAGGGAATCACGAGAGTCCACTCACCAACCCATACTACGGCTTCACATACGCTCTAGCATCTAAGTATGGAAGGGAGAGTTACCTGAAGGTTGTAGAAGTATTCTCCCAGATGCCTTACGCCGTGATATGGAATGACACCGTTCTGGCCGTCCACGGGGGCATAGCCAAGGGCCTTGAGGATGTAGAGAGAATCTCGAAGCTACCGAAGGGAGACGTCAACCCAGATGACCCAGTGGCGATGCAGATACTGTGGAACGATCCAGATGAGTTTGTGGATAGGTTCGCGCCGAGTGAGAGAGGGCCTGGGATCTACAGGTTTGGAAAGCTGGCGTTTGAGGAGTTCATGGAGAGGTCAGACCTCAGGATGCTCATCAGGGCTCACGAGTTCTTCCCAGAGGGCGTGAGATCCTTTTTCGACGAGAGGCTCCTCAGCGTCTTTAGTTGCAGGTACTACGGTGGGAGGCCCTCAGCCATCAGGCTGAAGGGAGATGGAACGTGGAGACCCCTGGCTCTGTAGCTTGGAACGCATTCGCTCTTGGAGCAATCTCTAGAGATGGAGGGCGTTCTCAGTACCACTCGACTACGTAGTACTCTATGTATCGCCTCCTCCTCGCCTCTCTCCTCCTTCGGGCAGACTCCCTTATGGGAATAGCTATCAACAGGCCCGTTATGAACCCTCCTATGTGAGCCCACCAAGCCACTCCAGGGATTCCTATGGAGCCCATTAAGAGCTGATAGAGGAACCAGAACCCGATGTAATAATAGGCGGGTATTCTGACGATCTGCCACAAGAACATCCAGTAGGCCACGAAGGTCTCAATCCTGGCGGCTGGGTAGAACACCCAGTAGGCGGCCAGGACTCCGCTTATTGCGCCGGATGCCCCGACTGCAGGAATTGGTGAGTTGAAGTTCATCAGCGTGTGGAGCCCTGTGGCCCCCACACCAGATGCGAGATAGAAGGCCAAGTATCTCCCACGGCCAAAGGCAGCCTCAACGTTGTCGCCAAATATGTATAGGTAGAGCATGTTTCCGAGCAGGTGAGCCCACCCGCCGTGGAGGAACATGGAGGTGAATATCCTCGGAGCGTTGGTGAGGGGATCTGCCAAGAATGCCGCGGGGATGAATCCGAAATCGTAAACCGCTCTATTTAGCCCGTACGTAAGCTCCCAGAGAAACACAAGAGTATTCACAGCGATTAGGAAGTAGGTAACCACGGGCCTGACGCCGCTGGGATTTTCGTCGCGAATTGGGAACATGTCTCATCACCTCAGGCTCAGCCGACCCTCTTCCGGGGCACTAAACCCCTCTTGCCGAATAGTCATCATCGCCCTATGGCAGACCTACTGGCGTCAATATTTAGGGATTGAGTGGCCTTCCATCCCTGTCTATCTCTCCCGACCTTATCCTCGTCGAACTCAGCCTCCCCCCGTCCTTGGCGGGGACCAGGGGAGCTACTACTACA
>CBEVRO010000077.1:0-5743 GCA_965552295.1 uncultured archaeon
CAGCTACTGCGACTCCAACTACTACCGCTATAGGCACCCCCTCCTCTTCCTCCTCCGGAACCTCTGGAGCCTCGGTGCCCGGAGGCGCCGTGGTCGTTGGCGATGGAGTCGTGGGGCTGGGGGTCTCCTGGGTCGAGGGCGGAGTTGGGCTTGGCGTCTCTTGCACTTCCTCCAGCGAGCTGACGATCTCCACGGTCACGCTGTCTGAGGCCAGCTCCACTCCCCCCCTCTTGAGCGTGACGGTCAGGCTGAGCGGACCCTCTGCCACAGGAACAACCATGAGCTGGACCGCTCTAGTCTCTCCGGGGCCGAGCGTGACGTCCTTTGTTGTGAGGACGCCCCCGGGGTCCGAGCTGAGTACGAGCGTGTACTCGACCCTAGAGTCCAGCGGATTCGTTACGGTGACGTTGAGCTTCAGGTACCTGTTGACTAGGGCCTTCTCAGGGGCTTCCACGGCGAGGATATCTTCAACGACTGCCCCACCCTCTCCAGGAGCCTCTTCAGCGGTCTCGGCCAAGAATTTCATGACCACCGCGTCCATGGGGTCGTCTGCCCTGTATTTGTAGATGTGCCCGGAGGCGTACATGTAGTTTCCAACCTTGATTAGCGTCCACAGGTAACCCGTCTTCCCGCTGAGAGCCCCCTTTCTGGCTATCGTCTTAACCCAGACCTGATTGCCGGACGTGTCGTACTTGACGAGCACGAAGTCATACTGCTGTATTTCGCCGCCCGTCACGACTCCTGTAGAGCCCACTAGGTAGATCGAATCTCCCTCAACGACCATGCCGTTGAATTGCGCGAAGCCCCTGCCCTCCCAAGTTCGCTCCCAAACCAAGTTCCCGTCCAAGTCGTACTTGAGCAGCACTCCGCTCGTGGTCGCGTCACAGCCCTTCACTCCCGAGATGTAGATGTATCCATCTGAGATCGCCATCTTAAGGCCGAGTTCGTCGCACGCCTCTTCGCCCCAGGTCTTGGTCCACATCACGCTCCCATCTGCAGGGTCGATCTTCATCAGGAGCACGTCCCCCATGCCGGCACCGGCTTCGGTGGCTCCAACGACGTAGATCCAGTCGCCTAGACCCCAGACGTCTCTAGCAATGTCAAAGCCCTCAAAGTCTAGCCTCTTACCCCAGACTACGTTCCCATCCGTGTCGTACTTTACAATCAGGATGTCCATCTGCCACTGGAAGCCGCCTCCAACTTTCTTGGGGTGCTCGGTGTCCCCCACCGCATAGATGTAACCGCCGTGGGCGGTGATTGCGTAAAACACCTCGTCCGTGTTCCCTTTCCAAGTTCTTCTCCATACCTCCTCTCCGTCCGGCGTGAACTTCACGACGACCGGGTCTCCTGGGAATCGGCCAGTCGGCTCGTAATAGCCTGCCGCATAGAGGTAGCCGCCAGAGTACGTTATCGCTCGAAACTCGTCGAACCCGCTCTTTCCCCACGTAAGGTTCCACACGACCTTGCCGTTTGGCCTCAGCTTGGCTACGTAGCCGTCGTTAACAATACGCCCGCTGGGAGAGAACCCGGAATAATCAGAGACGACGTAGATGTATTGCCCATCGGTCGCCAGGCCATCGGCGCTGTCCCAGGTAGGGCCTCCCCAGACGATGAACCACTCCGGCACGACACCATCCGGATACGCGAGCGCGGAAACCCCGCCGATCAGAATTAGTGCGATCGCCAGGGCCGCCGCGCCCGTCGCCGGCGCCCCTCTCATAATTTCACGTCCTGCCCTTTTATCTGGGGGCCAGGCCGGAGTCTACTTAATAAAAACTTAACTTTATAATACGTTAAGAGAAAAACAATAGCAAATTGAACAATTTCATAAGCTAGACGAAAGCTTAGTAGCCTGTCAGTTAATACTTCAACTCACTTTGAGCCAAATATGGACGTCGCCCGCTTAAAGATCGTTTGAGATCTCGCGGGTCCCCCACTATCAAAGTGGGACTGTGGTTGGCTTCTGCAAAATCTTTAACAGCTTGCCTGCTCCAGGCTGGCCGGTGATCGCTCCTGAGGCTGGCCATAATAGTTCACGGCGGGGCTTGGGCTATTCCCGATGATCTGGTTGAGCCTCACCTCAAGGGCGTAGAGAAGGCAGCCCTAGAGGGCTGGAGGATCCTGAATAACGGCGGCTCGGCCCTTGATGCGGTCGAGGCTGCCGTGAGGTTGATGGAGGACGACCCAACGTTCGACGCCGGAGTGGGGTCCTTCTTGAACGAGGAGGGCACCGTAGAGCTAGATGCCTCGATAATGGACGGAACGACTCTCTCAGCTGGGGCTGTGGCGTCTGTGAACAGGGTTAGGCACCCGATCACGCTGGCCCGGCTGGTGATGCAGGAGACCGAGCACGTGCTCCTGGTCGGAGAGGGGGCTCACAGGTTCGCAGAGCGTGTTGGCGCAGAGATGTGCGACCCCTCTGAGTTCGTAACTGAGCGAGAGTACGAGCGCTGGAGAAAGATGAAGGAGGAGGGCTTCTCTCCCAAGCAGGCTTTCGAAAGGGACTCTACTGTTGGAGCCGTGGCTCTCGACTCGATGGGGAGATTCGCCGCCGCGCTTTCCACGGGAGGAACTCCTAACAAGATGCTCGGGAGGGTCGGAGACGTACCCCTCATCGGCTGCGGACTCTACGCGGACGACCTGAAGGGCGCGGCCGCCTCTACAGGGCTCGGAGAGGCGATAATAAGGGTTGTCTTAGCGAAGTCCACCGTGGATCTGCTCGGCTGCGGCCTATCCGCTCAGGCCGCGGCTGAGGCGGCTGTGGATCTCTTGAGGAGAGTCGACGGGCACGGGGGCGTCATAGTGATCGACAAGAAGGGGCGGGTAGGGTACGCATACAACACGCCGCGCATGGCCGTAGCGTACGTGCTGGACGGCGAGGTGCACGTGAGTGTCTAGGAGGCGCCTATTGCTGGCCCTCCTCACACTCCTGTTCCTCGGGCTGATGGCTGGGGTAAAGGTGAGTCTGCGGGAGAGGGCACCCAAAGGCTACGCCACGCAACCAACGCAGTACGATCAGCCACAAAAGCCTCCAGAGCGCGACACGTTTTCCTTTTTCTGTCTCGACGCGTTCTTTGAGGAGCTAAGCGGCCCTAGGTACTTGGTCGTTAACGTGAGGCAGTTCGTCCAGATGTTCTCAGATCGGCTCATCCCAAAGGACAAGGTCGTGGTAATACTGAGACACGACGTGGATCACGACCCGGCGAAGGCTCTCAGGATTGCAATGCTGGAGAAGAAGCACAACCTGACGTCATCAATCTACTTCCGGACTAGGGCTGAGTACAACGTGCTCAGCGAGAATGTATCCGCGATCGTCAGGAACCTGAGCAAGCTGGGCTTTGACGTGGGACTCCACTATGAGGACCTATATGCCGCGGGCTACAACACGACGAGGGCCGTGGAGTTCTTCAAGCTCGATCTCGAGATTATGAGATCTCTAACTCAGGTCAAAACGGTGTGCGCTCACGGCAACAAGGCATACATGCCCATCGGGAACCACGAGATGTGGGCCCTAGCCAACATATCGCTTGAGGAATTCGACCTCGAGGCTGAGTGCTATCTGACTGTTCTCCCCATCGTCAGGCAGTACGAGCACTACTACCTGGCTGACAACATGGGGCAGCCCAGGAGTGGATCGAGCAGGTGCGAAGGGCCCAGCCCGGCATGGTGGTGTACGTGCTCATCCACCCGTGCTACTACCACGATTGAGCGATCAGAGAGGCTTCTCGTAGATCAGCATGCCCCGAGTCTTCGGCCACCTAAACCCTGCGGCCTTCAACCCCTTTAGCGTCTCGTCGCTTGAGACAACCTGGCCGTACACGATCTGGTAGCCCAGATCTTTTGCGTCGCGTCTGGCGGCCAGTCCAAGCTGTTTCACCGCGCTGGCCGTTCCGTAGATCGCGTCCAGCATTATCATCATCCGCCTATCGGCCGCAGGCTGCCAGAGGGCGACCCCCTCGTACCTACCCACGGCGAAGGCGAACTGCTCCTCCGCGTACGTGCGGACATCCTCTGGAGTCAGAGTGCTGTAGGAGTACCAGTCAAACTTGATAGGCCTACCTACCCGCTCGACCAGCCACCTGTGTACGGCCTGGCACTCATGAGGCTCCACGGGCCTGACGTCCAGCTTCCCGACGCCAGCCTTGGGCCCAGCCCGGGCTCTGATGAGCTTGGCCCTGAGCCTGAATCCAAGCTTCTGGGCGAGCCTCTGAGCCGCCTCATTCCTTACCGAGGTGGCGAGCGTGGCCAAGTTCCTGCCCCTAGACTTGGCTCTCTCCAAGCACTCGATGGTGAGGGCCGTGGCCACTCCCATCCTCCTCCACTTGGGGTGCACTCTGGCCCCGGCTAGGTATGCCTCCCCGGCGGGCCTGTACTCCACGTACATGATCCCGACTATCTTCCCGTCGGCCTCTGCCACGAGGAGATCTCCGTTGGGGGAGTTCAGCCACCTCCTCCAGACGCTCATGAGGTAGTCTCCCCGCCTCCACGTGAGGGCCGTGAGTTCAGCGACCTGCCTCCTGTCGGAACTCCTGGCCTCCCTGATGGAGAACTCCGGCATCTGACCTAAGCCCGCCCCCGTCTTTATAGAGCCTCCTAGGGGTCATAGTAACAATAAGGTTTAAAGTCCCAGAGATTACTTCTTATTGAGTGATGGCCAAGATGTATGGCTACAGAGAGCTACTAGAACTGTTAAAACTGCTGTCAAATGAGAGGCGACTGAGGATACTCGAGATACTCGCAGAGGAGCCAGTCTACCTCGAGGAGCTGGCGAGGCAGATGGAGATGACTAGACAGGCGGTGCTCAAGCACTTGGAAGCTCTATCCCAGGCCGGTATAGTCTCACCCCTCAGGGAGGAGAGAGGGCCCAGAGGCCCCCCACGAACCTTTTACAGGCTGAGCAAGTCTGTTCACCTTTCAATACATGTTGACAGGGGAGGAGTCTTGGTCAGATCCGCTCAACCTTCGCGCGGAGAGCCTCCATCCCTTGAGGCGGTGAGGCGTCTGGTGGAGGAGGGAGAGGATCTACTGGAGAGAGACCCAGATGAAGTCCTAAGCCTGACAGAGAGGGCTCTAGAGGAACTCTGCAAGCTGGAGGCCTACACGCTGTGGCTCAGGGAGCGGGCTGCCCGTCGCAAGGTTTATATATGGTAAGTAACCTATTGGTTACTATGGATGAGGCCCACGGGGGGTGATGACCATGTACTGGAGCAGGTGGTTCAGGAGGATTATGGAGGACCTCGAGAGGGAGTTTGAGATGTTTGAGAGGGAGCTGGACAGGATGCTCAGCCGAGTGAGCAAGGAGGGCGCTGAGGTCATTGGGCCATACGTCTACGGCTTCAGCGTCACCATAGGGCCAGAGGGCGTGCCGATAGTCAGGACCTTCGGCAACGTGCCGAGGGCGGAGGAGGGCTACAGAACGCCGTTCGTTGATGTCATAGTGGACGACAAGGCCAACCAGGTGAGGGTCATTGCAGAGCTGCCCGGAGTCAGCAAGGAGGACATCGACATCAACGCCACGGAGAAGACCGTCGAGATCAAGGCCGAGAGGGGCGAGCGCAAGTACAGAGCGGTCGTCGACCTGCCCGTCGAGGTTGATGTCGGCAGCGCGAAGGCCAGCTACAACAACGGCGTGCTCGAGATAACGTTCAGGCCTAAGAGGGAGATCAGGCCGAAGGGTACCAAGATAAAGGTCGAGTGAACTCTGGCGCAGCTACTGTTTTCTCTTTTTGTTAAGTATGCCTAG
>CBEVRO010000078.1:0-5736 GCA_965552295.1 uncultured archaeon
CATGTGGAGGTACAGAGGGCGGCATCAGGTCCTGTGGATTCGCCAGCAGAGCCAGGTGATCCTGTGGGCCTGGGGCAGAGGCGAGGGAATAGGATACCCCTTCCTGCTCCTCTGGGGGAGGCACCCTTGGGCTGGGGAGACCCTTAACGAGCCCATAGAGATTGAACAAGTGGTTAGGGAGAACCTATGGGTCTCGATCGACTATGACGTGAGTGGAGTGGGTAGGTTCAACGTCATGACGAATGTCTGGCTAGAGGACGAGGCTGGCAGGCTCTATGAGGTGATGGTGTGGCACTATGCGCAGAACGTAACCCCACCGAACCTGGAGTGCTGGCGGTACTTCACAGTGACATTCGAGGCTCCTAGCACCTTCAACCTATCTGAGGTAATCTCGCGCTCTGTCAAGATTTGGGAGGAGGAGTGTGGGGTAAGGCCAGCGAGGCTCCTCGCGGTGGAGTTCGGCGTGGAGCTGCGAGACGAGTTTTCCGTCTGCATGAAGATCGTCAGGGCCGGCCTGAGTTCCCAGGGAGGCCGTAAGATCCTGGGTAATGAGCGGCTCGGTTGGCCCTCAAGTACGCGATGGCTAAAACCCCACGATGCTGCGAACTTGTTCGCGCGCAATATAAAGGGAGTTTTCAAACGCTTGGAAAAACAGGGATTCACTGCTGAGGCTCCGAGGAGTTTCGGACCCTCTGGTTCCACCATGAAGTCTTGAAGCTTGAACTATTCAGACTCCGACAAGCTAGTAAGCTTTTTGACTGTTACAATTTTCCGGCGCCCGAAGGGAAACGCAGTGACCAGAAATGACGGTCGACGTGCTAACGATCACCACAACGGCTATGTTGTCTGCAATACTCACGTGGTCAGCGTACAACCTTCTTGCCCTGCTCTCCGGACTTACCCATAGGAGAGAGAGCGTTAACTGCCCAGAGGGGCTAAACGAAACCCCCTCGGTCAGCGTTCTGATCCCTGCCAAAAATGAAGAAGCCGTCATCGGACGATGCCTCGAGTTCTTGCTTGAGCAGGACTATCCTGCTCAGAGGATGGAGATCCTCGTGATTGAGGACGGGTCTTCGGATCGCACCGTGGAGATTGTGGAGGAATACGCCGCCAGGCACTCTAACGTCAAACTGCTGCGCAAGCCCGATTCCGGAGGCAAGCCGGCAGCCCTGAATTACGGTCTGAAGTTCGCATCCGGCGAACTAGTGGCCGTATTCGACGCAGACAGCATCGTAGAGCCTCGAGCAATTGCGAAGGCGGTTCAACACTTCGCTGATCCGAAGGTCGCCGCGGTGCAGGGCGCCTGCCCTCCTGTAAATTTGGACGAGGGAGTGCTGGCTGGCTTTGCTGGCATACAACTGGAGCTATGGTACGAATCCTATCTGAGGGGTAAGTCCAGGCTGGGTCTATTCATACCGCTTGCTGGGAGCTGTCAGTTCATCCGGAGAGACGTCCTGGAATTACTCGGCGGTTTTCGAGAAGATGCGCTGGCCGAGGATGCAGATCTAGCTGCTAGGCTGGTCGAAGAAGGATACAAGGTGGTGTATGACCCGGACGTTAGGGCTTGGCAGGAGGTTCCGTCCTCTCTGAGGGCGTTCGTCAGGCAGAGGGTGAGGTGGCACGCCGGTTGGGCGCAGACGTGGGTGCGACATCTGAAGTCGCTTATGAGGGCTGGGAAGATTGGTTTAGACGCACTAGCCACTTTATTGAGCCCGTTCATGCTGGCAGCTTGCTTCATCACCTACCTTCTGATCCCGGCGTACGTAATTGTGGGAGGAAGCGCCACTCCAGCCTTGAATGTGCTTGGAGCGGCGCTCACAGCCTCCGCAGTTGCTGTCGTCGGCTCTACAGGATTGACGCTGATTAGATCCCCCAACCCCGGAAGGAGGGTTCTCTGGCTACTCCCGCTAGTGCCGCTCTACTGGGTTCTCCAGAACGCTGTGGCCGTCCTGGCGTTGGTGAGGCTGGCTGTCGGAAGGGTCAGCTGGGAGAAGACCCCTAAGACCGGGGCTGTGACTGCGTTTGGTTCGCTCTAGAAGGTAGCCGTAAAGGCCCATGGATAGCTCCCTGACGTCCATGATAGGACTATCGATCCCTTCCCTCTCTCTAGACCTCTCTGCCCCCTAAGAGGTCTAAGGAGTTCTTCAATCCTCCGCCCCAGCCCCTGGCTCGCCAACCTGGAGAGTCTACTCCGAGCTTTTCCTTCTAGTCCGGAAGCGCGTTGAGACAGCCCACCCCACGAGGTATCCAAAGGAGAGACCTGTCAGAGCCGCGCCCACGCCCACCAAGATGGTTAGCCTTCTCTGCCTGTCTAGTGAGCTGACGAGTTCCCACTCCCTGGCAGTCTGGAGCTCCCTGCTCTTGACGAGATTTACTACTTGCCTGGAAAGATTCAAAGCGCGAGTAGCCTGGAGGAGGCCCTCTACTGGGTCCTCTTGAGAGGAGGCATCCTCGACGAGCTCCTCGATCACCCGCACCAAAGCGGCGAGTTCGTCGTCACTCGAGACATTGAGGGAGGCGAGTGTAAACTCTACTGCCGCGACGACTTCTCCCCTGAGTTCGTGGGCCAGTTGAAGGCATGCCTCTGAGATGCCGATGGCGAGGCTCTCACACCCAGAGTAGTTCCCAGCCTGGACTGCATCTGCCGCCAATTGCACCTCCATTCTCAACTGGTTTAAGACGTCAGTAGAGTTGCTTGTGACACCAAGCTCGCTGAGTTGACGTGCCATGGCTGTCAACAGACTCACCGTTTGATTTGCGGTGGCCAGAGACCACATGCAGGAGCTGAACAACTCCACCGTCTCTGAGGTTTGATTAGCTGAGATCGATGGGATCTCGGCTCCTCCGCCCTGACCTGCCGTCGACGACGGCAATGGGAGGGATGCTACGATCTTAAGACTCTTCTCGGACCACACGCTAGGATACCCCTTTAGCACAACCCTTAGCTCCCTCTCACCCGGCTTAACGTACCACGGGACTTTGAACTCGATCACGAGAGTCAGATTCTCCCCCGGATGTAGCTCACCAACGCCGTACCGGCAGACGAGGCTCCCTCCGATGTATATAGAGAGGAAAAGACCCGTAGCCGTGAAGTTGTGGTTGTTGACGAGAGTGAGGTTCACGCGAGCTCTCTCTCCTACTACGACCTCTGCTGGAGCTGACACCCCTGAGATCTCGACTTCCACCCTCCTGGCCTGCCTTGAACCCCAATGTTCTATTGCATATCTCGCGGCCGCCAGCACGAGGGCGCAGGTCTTGTCACTTCTCGTCTTCAGGATACTCTCCCCCTCTTCGGTTATCCCCTCTGGGAGGCCTGTGGCTAGGTCTACTCCCTTTGAGTTTAGGACGTTGAACAGGTGTCTCAGCAGGGCAGTCGTGTAACCAGACTCATAGAGCGCGTGAAAGCCCAAGGCTGCCTTGAGGTATATGACGGGGTCTATGCTAACCTCCTCTCCAGTGGCATCTGTTACAACCCACCTATCCCCAAAGCCGGTAACGACCCACTCGAACACGTAGTGGGGAGCGCCGTCCACCACGCCCTCGCTGAACGCTCTGTACTCCCCCGTTTCTTGGTAGTATCTCTCGTGCGCGAGGTACACGCGGTGGGCGTACCTCGCGAGGGGATCCCCCTCCAAATAGAACGCGATGAAGAGAACTGGCTCGCTAGTTACCCACTCCTTCGGGAACTCTACTCCGTTTACCTCAATTTTCCCCTGGCTCTCTATTCCTTCACCCCACCTGAGCCAAGATCTCACGGGTCCCTCGTCACCAAAGCCGAAGGCCTGGTATCCTCTAGCGGCTATGTAGGCGTAGAATCCGCTGGTTTTCTTCCACTTTGATCTGTCTGACGCCAGCCTCACTGGGTTTAATCGCCTCACCGCGGAGTTAACCTCGTATGCAAGATCTGGGCGCTCTCTCCTCAGACGATCGAGGGCCACGAGCAGCATGCCCATGTCCGAGGGATCGCAGGCCTTGTCTATCGAGCTTGAGTCTGGCAGGCCAGAGGAGGCTCTGTACGCCCAGTAGGGGATTCCTTCTTCGTTCAACTTCATGGTCTTGAGGAAGTTCAAGACCTTCTCTAGCCGGTCAGTTGATCCCCACTCCCCCTCCCTCGGAATTATCTCAAGCTTCTCCGCGTCTAGGATGCTCATAATGTAGGCCCCCAGATCCCACAGTGTGAAGCTGTCCCACGTGTTTGTGGCCTTTGGGAGGCCGGTATTCCTGTCGACCCCCATCCAGCTTCCATAGTACCTCCAAGCAATCCTTCCGATCTGTACCCAATCCTCCAAGGACCTTGGAACTTCTAGACGTGAGGAAGGAGCGCAGACGAGGTAGTGAGGATCTGTGGATAGCAGAAGCAAGAGGATAGCCGCTGCGGCGAGCGCTGCCCGTGAAGAGGCGCGGCTCTTGTCCATACCGATGACCCTAAATCTGGGTTGTAAATAAATGCAGGCAGGCTTGTGTAGTCAATGAGATTTGTTAAATGTGGAAAAACAGCGGAGTTTTAATACGACCTACCTCACGTAGAAGTAGGATGGGCCGCCTATGAACTCTCTCGGCGGACGGCTCCATGAGGATGCCCGCCGCTGACGAAGATGCGGCAGAGAGCCCCTCTCAAGGAACCTCTAGCTCATGAGCACGCTAGAGTTCATGGAGAGAGTTCTTGGGACCCATTCGACCTTGACGGAGCCTCCGAGCGTCTACAATTTCAAGAGCTCCCGTGCCTTCTGTAGGTGAGTTCCTTTGGGAGGCCTAAGGCCTGCTCTAGCATGCCCAGTGTCACTGCCAATGGCAGAATGAGCGAGTTCAAGGTGATTGCAAACGCTACTTCTAAGTCCTTCCTTCGAGCTAGCTGAAGCAGGAAGTAAGCGACAAGCGGGGCCAGGAGTAGCAAGTTCCGCGTTATTAGAGACGATAAGGTGGTAACCAATAGAACGAATCCGATGACGGTTCTCAAAGCCCAAGTTCTGTGTTTGAGCGTTAAGATCGCGTGGTCCCTCCTGTGCTTTATGGAAGACGAGAGTATCCTCCTTATCCGGGAGCCCGAGAACCTCTTCAAGTGCTCTGCATGTGAAGAAGAATCTAATACGAGCCTGTAGCCCAGCTTTGATGCCCGGAGGCAGAAATCCGCATCTTCTTGGCATCTTAACCTCTCGTCAAATCGGCCACATGCCTCAATTACCTCACGCCTGATTAACGTGCAGCCCATGCCGAAGGCCTTTACACTCACTACTCCTGGTGGGGGTCTCTCGTAAGAGTGGTACGAGTAGAAAAGAAACGCTATGCCTACACTCGGAGCCATCAACCTAAGGAGACGTTTGAGCGCGTCTCTTGGTAGCACCACATCGCTGTCGACGAAGAATACATATTCCTCGTCGGTGAGGTGGTCGAGAATCCTATTTCGACCAGCGGCGATGCCTGTCCCCGGGGGATCTCTAACGATCACGACCTTTCTGAATCTTGACCGGTACTTCTCTGCGAACTCCTCGATAAGCTGAGTGCTTCCGTCAGTGCTTCCGGCATCTTCTAAAACTAAAGTCACGCGTGAGAGATCGTAGTCAAGGCCTGCGATCGACTCTAAGCTCCTTGGTAGCGTGTCTCTGCTGTTCAATGTCACCATGCCAATCAGGACTTTAGGGTCGTTCTTCGCGTCCGTCACAGAGCCAGCCACCCCCAACGCAACCTGCTACACTCAACTATCACTTGGGCGATCTACCCCTTCAGTAAAAATCTCTG
>CBEVRO010000079.1:0-5661 GCA_965552295.1 uncultured archaeon
GCTGCGTGAGCGCCATGCAGCCAGCTACTATAAGAGGGACTCCTCTTGCCGAGAGAACCTTGGCTCTGTGTACCATTCTGTCCTCTGTGGGCTTCTTCACGTTGCACGTATTCAGGATGATTGTATCTGCCTTTTCCGGAGAGTCTACGAGCTCGTAGCCCGCTCTCTCCAAGAGAGCGGCCATTATGTCAGAATCCGCTCTGTTCGCAGTGCATCCGTGGGTCTCTAAGTACACCCGCTTAGGCATCGCCAAGTTAAGAAGCAGACCCGGCTAATAAGGCGGAGGGTTACTCTTCCTCTTCCTCCTCTTCAACGCCAAGAGAGGTAACGCCGTCCAAGCTGGCTATGTTCCCGCCGTAGTACCTCACCACTCGGCTGACCTCTTCGTAGTCCAGATCCTCACCCTCTAGAACTACCTTCAGCCTCTCTATGTTGGTGTCGTAGTCTTGGACGTCTATATCAACCTTCGTGACGCCAGGAAGCTCGCTTAACGCTTCAGCGAGCTCAATAATAGTAGGGTTGTGTGGCTTCACTATATCCAGAACAAGTCTGACTATACGAACCTCTTTCTCCTCTTCCTGTGAGCCTTCTTCACTCGATGACCTAGAGCCGAACAACGGCCCTCCTACCCTCCTCCGGCTCAAGCGGGATCGACCTACTATATAAACACCAAGAGTCTCCCTTGAGAGCTGCAGTCAGCAGTCGAGTTTGTCGGAGGCCGGTACCCCCTTCAGCTCCCTAGCCGCCTTGAACAGCTCGGCCAGTATCTTGTTAACAGACTTCCAGCGTCCCCCCCTCAGCTTAATGAGCACCAGCTTCCCTCTGGCCTCTGGCGGAAGCTGGACCCTCCTGTCGAAGGTAGCTAGCACGAGGATGCCTCGAGCCAGACAGTAATCAATCAGCTCCTCCGGTCTCTTTTTGCCTCGCATCGCTGATCTTGGAGCCCAGACAGCCCCATACCCCATCATATTGAGTCTCCTCTGGATTGAATAGTAGAGCTCACGCGGGAGCGTCCTGTCGAACATGAAGAGGGTTTTGTACCTCGGCTTCCTCTTGGCTCGAGGCGAGAGAGACTCATAGGGAGTGGGCAATGTTCCTCGCCCTCATAACGCGCACTCCCATCTCCTCGAGTACGCCCAGAATCCTGCTCCTTTCCTTCCCCCTCAGACCCTTCCAGTCTACTATCGCCACCTCCGTCGTCCCGAAGTTCCTCTTGAATGCCAGTCGGACTGCCTCCTCACTCGCACTCTCAGAGTCGTGCCTTCGTAGAACGTGGCCAATGGCGAACTCCTGAGATCTGAGCTGAATCTTCGTAAAGTAGCCATTTATGTGGGGGCCCCCAAAGCCTACCGCGTAAGTGAACCCGGCAAATCCTTGAGAGATCAGCCTCCTCAACGCTGCCAGCGATGAGTCCACCACGACCTTAGCTGCATTCCTGTTGGACCACTCTTCCGCACTGCACCCAACCTCAACGAATGCTAGGGGGGTATCAAGTGTGGGGCCGTGGTGAGTGGGCTCAAAACCAACATCAAACCCTATCTCCTGCGCTCTCCTCTCAGACTCTTGGAGGAACACTTTCATGAAAGGAGGACACGCGACCGAGAGCGTGTGAGGATCGCCCCCAAACGGCGCGTCGCCAAAGTTCCCAGACACATGGGTCGTTATTATTGGCCTGCCCGGAACCCCGCTGTGCCTAGACAATATTACGATGAGATCTGCTCCATCGGCTCCCAGCTCCCCCTCAGACTCAGCGTACAGCACTTCTTGCTCTGGTCTCGAGATCCAAGCTTTTGCATCCCCTATAGAGAACTCCTCTGATCCCACCACTTTGATGAGTTCCTCAGCCATCAAATTGGCCGCGAGATCGACCTTGGATGCCACGAACGCAATTCTCTTGATCATCAACCGCTACTCACCCTCCTCCGCACTTTCCCAATACTCTAGGAACTTCCTCCTAGACACGGCGATGTACTCAATGTCGCTCGAGTGGATCTCCAGTGTGACTGTGCCGTCATAACCTATGCGCTTTAAGGCCGCTAGAATTCTCCTCCAGGGAACCCTCCCAGCTCCGATGGGCACGTGCTCGTCAGACTTCCCGAAGTTATCGTGAGCATGGACATGGAGTATCCTCGAAGCCGCCTTCTCGATGTATGAGAGCGCCTTTTCGACGCCCCCAAGGTAGGAGTGACCTATGTCGTAGGTCAAACCAAGTTCAGGCAGCGAGTTAAGCAGGTACATTATGTCTGAGACAGAGCTAAAGGCTCCGTGATCTACATTCTCGACGTGGATCCTAACGCCAGCGGCTCTAGACGCGTCCACAAGGTGCCTGAAAGCCTCTAAATTCAGCTTCTTTGCTTCCTCACGATGCCTCGAGAGCCAGCCTGGAGTGTAAGGGTGTATAGTAATGAATGGGACCTCAAGTTCAGCAGCGAGATCGATCAGGGCTTCTGCGTACTTGAGAGCACCAGATCTAACTCCCTCGTACGGGCTCGCGATCTCTAGATACCACGGGGCGTGTAAAACTAGATCTGAATCCCAAGAGGCTAGTACCTTCTTGATCTCACTCGTCACAGAACTCACTCTCTTAAGGTGAGCGCCAGGCCACTCTACGGTGAGTTCCACGTAGTCCAGCTCTAGCGAGAGTAGCTCCCTAAGTTCTTCAACCACATCCCTATCGGGGTTGTTCATCGCACCAAAGCGAAGCGGCATTGCTCAGCACACTGTTTGTGTATGATCTTAAGTAACTTCCCGTGCTCGGCTCCCGAGCATGTGGAGAATACTGGCCGACGCACTACTGGAGTGGTTGCCAGTCAGCACAGGGCTGACACAGCGAGCCCAGGCGGCGGCTGGCCTTCTGATAGACCCTAAAGCCCTGCTCACACCGACTACACTCCTGCCTGGAGCAGCAGCCTTGACTACATCGTTCGTCATCGTTTTTGCAGGAGTCGAGCTGGGAGTCAGACCAGATCCTGCCTTTGGAGGCGCTGCGGCCCTAGCAATAGGCATTATGGCATGGCTAGGGGCCTTAATGATGAGGCTGGGTCTGCTTGCCCCCGAGGAGTTCAGGTCTATGGAGTTCACTGACGGAGTTCTCGCTGGAATCGTTCAAGGCCTCAGTCTTCTTGGGTTCGGGGGCAGCGGTGTAAGCGTGGCAGTGCTGACAGCCACAGGTCTACGGTTCAAGGAGGCGGCCATTCTATCGTCCGTGGCCTCTCTCCCGGCAATCGCCGCGTGGGGGGTCGACGCGGCAGGTGTTGCGTCGCTGGCCATCGCCGCCATAGCCCTATACGCTGTAGCCCGACGGCTGAACGGCGTGAGACCAACCATGATATCCCTCGTCTGCTCGACTGCCATAGCCGCGGGGAACAGAGGGAGCATCACAACCCTGTTTGAGAGGCGCCTCTACTACAGCGAGCTGACAGGCCGCGTCACCTCTTTGGTAGAGAAGTGGGGGGCCACGGGCCTTATCATGGCCATGATAGTTCAGTCGATAATATCGCCAATACCAGCGGACGCTGTCCTAGTAGCCGCCGGCGCTCTCGGCATGAGCCCGACGATAGTCGGGGTTGTGGGTGGTTTGGGTTCTGCCTTGGGAGCTATGGCGAACTTCTACATAGCAAGGCTTGCCGGGAGGCCCTTCGTTGAGAGGATCTTCAAGGAGAGCGTCTTGGATACCGTCGACAGGTGGTTCAAGAGGTGGGGTGCTCTTGCCATAATTGTGGCCAGGCTCACGCCTTTCAGCCCGATCGA
The DNA here is from genome assembly GCA_965552295.1 of uncultured archaeon. Lineage (GTDB taxonomy): Archaea > Korarchaeota > Korarchaeia > Korarchaeales > Korarchaeaceae > DRBY01. The sequence continues at coordinate 3,751 of CBEVRO010000079.1, forward strand.
CCTCGTGTCCTACGCTGCCGGCCTTACTGAGATGAAGCCTCTCCACTTCTTCCTGGCAAACTTAGTTGCTCTTATTCCGAGGGCTGTGCTCTTCGGCTACCTGGGCAAACTGCTCTCGAAGGGACAGCTATGGCCCATCGTCTTGGTTCTCGCAGCCGTAGTTCTGAGCGCCGTCCTATTCGCGCTGAGAGGCAGGTTCCGCTGGGCGAGGAGATCCGATGAGGGTAAATAGCTGAAAGGCCCCAAATCCAGGGTGGGCCCGTAGCTCAGCACGGATTAGAGCGCCGGCCTTCGGAGCCGGTGGTCGCGGGTTCAAGTCCCGCCGGGCCCGCCAGCTCTTATCACAATCCTGCGAGTGAGAACCTCCAGCTTGTGTCTACCTGCTGGGCCCAAGCGACGCCACGAGTCTTCTCCGAGAATTACCTCATTATCTGACACACGCCCGCGCAGCTTCATATCGCTGAGCAGGCTCTCTACGAACTCTCGAGTGGGTATCTTTGACCTGCACTCGTTCGGGCACCCAGTGCACCTCCTGTGGAGCCACCTCACGTCGAAGCATGGTACCCCATTGGCTAGAGCGTTTGCGCAGCAAGCAGAGCCTAGAGGTATCATGCCCAGGCTCCTAGCTCGTTCCATGGCGACCGCCTTCAGATCTTCTCCTCTGATGTAGATCTGCAGTCCTCTTCGGAGGCGTGTCCGGGTTCTCTTGAGAATCTCAGACGTGTCGATGCCCGACGACTCGAGTCTCCGCACGACCTCGGGAGAGACCCTCAGTGTGCCGAAGACTACCGAGCGGATTCCGTGACGTGAGGCCTCTCTGAGCATGTCGTCAAGCTCGTTCAGGGTCACTCCAGGGATTATTGGCCGAACGAACAACGTTGGATAGGCTCCCGCATCCAGCAGCTCACCTGCGGCCGATACCCTGTCCCATGGGGGAGGTGCATTGGGCTCTAAGAGCTTGTGGGAATCCCACACCACGACCGTGATAAGGACGTTCACTCCAGCCAGCCGAGAGTCGGGAGGTGGAGCGAACTTCGTTGATACCTGAATTGGATTCCCCAGCTTTTTCAGAGCGCTGATGTAGCTCAGCGTCTTCTGAGCCACTTCAGGGTTCAGAAAGGGTTCGCCTAGGCTCCCAAGAGCCAAGAAAGTACCCATGCGCGACTCCACGAAGTAGGGGTTTCTTCTGACCTCGCTCACGAGCTTCTCCGGCCTCATGGGATTTAGGACTGGCTCTCTTATGAGTCCCATCTCCCACAGGTAGCAGTAAGAGCACCCTACGTTGCAGCCTACTGTTGGATGGATCGTGAGGCCGCAGGGCCTAGGCCTCCTGCTGCTAACTGAAGGGATTCTTACCATCCCCAGCTCCTTGTTGCTCTACCTCCTACGAAGCTTATTACAACAGCAGGCCTACCTCAGGTAGGAGGTGGCAGCATGCCGCTTGAGCGGGCTAAGCATCTGCTTGAAGAAGCCAGAACTCTTCACGATGAAGGCAGATGCGTTAGTTCGATAAAGAAGGCTCAGGAGGCTGTTCGAGCGGCCTTGATAGAGCTGCTCAAGAATTTAGGGGTAGAAGAGCCTGTGGGGTCTCTCAGAGAGTACCTACAAAATCTTCCGCCGGAGGCCAAGCGGGGATTTGTAAGGATGTTGGAGGAGGCTTGCCAGAAGTCTAAGTGGATAAGTCTAGCCTGTGAGGCCAGACTTGAGGGGTCCGTGGAAGCCCCGACCCAGGGGGCTTGCTCTCGCCTAGACTCGGAGTCTGCCATAGCGATTGCTGAGCAGATTATCAGGTTAGTTGAAGAGATACTCTCTCCGTGAGCTTGGCGCTCGCTAGGACACAGAAGAGCCTATTCTACTTTACACACACTTCTGAGTGTCGCTTCAAAAAAGAATGGGTGGAGGAGGCCGGCT
>CBEVRO010000080.1:0-5652 GCA_965552295.1 uncultured archaeon
GAGTGGCAGTCGGACTACGAACGGAAGCCAAGCGAGAGGCTCGGCAATCTTGAGAAGTATATATTGATAGATGTCCGCACGACTAAGTACTGCCTCAAGTCCGTTGTGAACGAGTGCGAGTACAACCTCGAGGTGCTCTGGTGGTCTGACCTGCTCTGGAACATTGGCAACGCGCTCTTGGCCGTCGCGTCGATTGGATCTGCCATCTCAACCACTCTGAACGCGATCAAGGGAGTATCAGAGATTCCCAAGGTTAGGGACGTTATCTTCAACTGGATCTCAACAGCAGCGGGCGCGGCGTCTACTGCAACCGCGTTCGTCTCCTACCGGTGGGATCTCTCCACACTAGAGGGTAAGGTGAGCCGTGAGGCGGCCTCAGCTTACGGGAAGTGGCTCAAGAGCCTTGATGAGAAGGCGAACTTGCGTGGAGTGGTTGGACCAACCGAGGGGGCATTGGCCGTCTCTTACGAGCCCAGAATAAGATCGCTGGAGAAGGAAGTCTATGAGAATGTGAGGGTTGCGAAAGAGACAGCTCAATCTGTGTGGAATAACTACGTAGATGTCACTCTCAAGATCACCAAGCGCATGAATGACTCTGTAGAGAAGGCCTCAGACGTGGAAGCGTCGTGCATCCTTGTACACCACTTCGTCCAAAATCTCGTCTTCCTGCTGAGCTTGATTCGCCCGCCAGAAGAGATCCTGCAGGACATAAGAGATCTCGTCAGAAGAGTCGAGTGGGATAGTCTGAAGGCCGCACTATCGCCTCTTGCGAGCGTGGTATCTCCCGAGAGTAGACGCGTCACGATCTCAGACCTCATAGACGCTCTTCAAGAGATTCAGAGGATCTACGAAGAGGAGCTGACCTACCAGAGGGAGATATTCGACGGCCTGAAGAGCCTGGGAGTTCGCTAGCCGTTATAGTTGAGGGGCTCTGGATCGACATCCTTCACGCATCTACGCAGGACCGCCATCGCCTCAAGTATCTCACGCTACAACAGCTTCAGGACTCTTTCCCCAGAGCCCGAGCCGACGGGCACATGCTCAAAGCGAGGGAACCTGCGCTCCAAGGTACGCTGAGCGAGACGATTTAACGTAGCGGTTCCTACACATCAAGGGGCAATGCCGACCGTAGAACTTGCCTCTCTCCGCCACGCTTCAGAGATTGTGGAGGTCCACCGCTCGGACCTAGAGAGCTACAGGAAGTGGACTGGCGTCGGGTGGGAGGAGGCAAGCCCCGAAGAGCTGGATCCGTGCCAGTGGATGCTAAACGGGGGGCCGTGGATGAGCGTGGAGACGTGCGCCATACACCTGAACAACCTGCTCACGAGGGGCCAGTTCCCTCTCGTGGCGCTCGTGAACGGGAGAGTCGTGGGCGAGGCGGAGCTGCTGGTGGGACACGAAGGTGAGAGGAGGGGCCTCGTCGCCCACCTCAGCGTGATCGAGGTGCACAGAGATTACAGAGGGAGGGGGCTCGGCAGGGCCCTTGTAGAGGCTTCGAAGAAGTTGGCGCGAGATTCTGGCGCCAATCTGCTGACTGTGGTTCCCGAAGAAAGAGCAAGGGGCTTCTACGAGGCCCTGGGATTTGCGTTGAGGGAGAGGTGGGTGGAGGTCGGGGTTGCACCCGGAAGGCTCCCTGGGCCCCACATGGAGGCGGGTCTGGCCTCACTTGATCCAGAGGATTTCGATGGCATGGAGCTCGTCGTCGGGAGGTATCAGAGCGGAGCGAACATAGCGTTTAACTTGTGCGAGGAGTTTGCTGGTTGTGAGGTGTTGGGCGCTGGCGCATCTTGGGCTGGAGTCGTCGAGGGAGTGGAGTTTATCGCTCACTCCTGGGAGGCCCCGTTCCTTGACGGGAAGAAGGCCTACGTCTGGGTCGAGCCTGATGCTTGCAGGAGCCTTGAGGACGACGTTCGACTCGGGGTCTCTACCGCGCTGGCTCTCGCCAGATCTCCGATCTCGGCGCTGGTGCCGGAGGCTGTGGCGAGGGAGCTTGGAGAGCCCACGGGGGTAGTGGTGGAGTTCTGGGAGGTTGACCTATGACCGAGATCTACGTCGGCACGTCAGGCTGGGTCTACGACTGGAATCCAGACGGCCTCGAGTGGTACGTCGTGGCGTCCGGCCTGAATGCCGTAGAGCTTAACGCCAGCTTCTACCGGTTCCCAAGGTCGAGCGCCGTGCTCAAGTGGGCTCGCTTGGGCTCCAGGCTGAGGTGGGCGATCAAGGTCCACAGGGGAATCACCCACTCCCGCAGGCTGGCCGCCTCAGCGGTAGACCTCTGGTTTAGGCTAAAGTCGCTGTTCGAACCTATGAAGGGCCTGATAGAGTTCTACCTCTTTCAAATGCCCCCGACCTTCTCGGCAAAGCCCGAGAACGTGGAGAGAATCGAGGGGTTCGTGGCAGAGTGCGGGCTAAAGCGCAGGATGGCCCTAGAGTTCAGGCACTCCACATGGTTCTCTCGAGAGTGGGAGAAGTGGGCCTCCAAGCTGGGGATCACCCTGGTGTCTGTGGACGCCCCAGATCTCCCTCGGGACATCTACAACACGTCGGGCGATGTCTACCTGAGGATGCACGGCAGGACATGGTGGTACGCTCACCGCTACACCGAGGAGGAGCTGAGGGAGGTCGCCGAGAGGGTCCTGGACGCGAGCCCAGAGAGGGTGTTCGTGTTCTTCAACAATGATCACGACATGCTGGATAACGGGAGAGAGATGCTCGCCCTGCTTAGAGAACTGACGAAAAGGTAGGCCAGACGTTCGCGGAAGTGTCCAGGCGGCGAGCGCGGCCGCTGAGCCCGGGTAGCTACGGCCCCAATAGAAGTGTTAAAAAATTGCTCAATATCGGACGGCAGGATCGGACCAAATGGCAAACGTCTGGGCTTTGATTCTGCTGGTTCTGCTGAGCCTAATAGGGCTCGTGATCTATTTGACACTACACTACAGCGTTAGGCCGGGTGGGAAGCCTGGAGGACTCGAGGACCCGCTCAGGAGGAGCTTCCTCAAGTACTCCATCTTGGCCTCCCTCGCGCTGGTAGTCGGCCAGGCATGGGTGGGCATCACAGACATGTTCAAGTCGCTAATCGCTCCCATAAAGCTCGAGCCGGTCTTCATAGCCAAAGTTGACGAGATCCAGCCGGGAACGGCGATTACCTTCATGATGCCCGTCGACCCCGAGATGCTCCCCTGCGACCACCCGTGCATCCTGATCAGGCTTCCCCCCGAGGAGGCTCAGAGAGCTGGGATCGAGTTCAGGGCCTACAGCGCGAGGTGCACGCACCTCGGCTGCGTCGTGGAGTACCGAGAGGCAGACGGCCGCAAGATCTACTGCCCGTGCCACGCTGGCCTCTTTGACCCGCTGACTGGGTACCCCACCTTTGGCCCTCCAAAGAAGCCCCTGCCGGAGGTCAAGCTCGAGATCAGGGAGGATGGTTCGATATACGCGGTGGGGTGGGTGAGCCAGAGTGAGTAAGCCAGCTACCTCACTCAGGGAGAGGTGGACCCTCAAGTGGTGGGCTAGGGTTCATACGGCCTGTAGAATACCGCTGCACGCCCTCAGCCCGCTGAACGGCCTTGGAGGGCTCGCCTTCCTGATGCTCATAATCGAGGCGATCACAGGCGTGATCCTTGGCATGTACTACCAGCCAAGGTTCGGAGAGACCAACCTGGCTTACGAGAGCGTTCAGGCTATCACTCACAACCTGAAGTACGGCTGGCTCCTCAGAGGGGTCCACTATCACGCTGGAAATCTTATGATCGTGCTATCCCTGCTGCACTTCCTCAAGACGTTCATAGCGGCAAACTACAGGGAGCCCAAGGGGCTCTGCCACGTCACCGGCATCTTAACGGGCCTTCTAGCCATCCTGGCGTGTATAACCGGCTACTCCATGAGGGCGGACCACATCGGCGTTGAGGCCATACTCATTGGCCAGACCCTGGTGAAGTACATGCCCATGGGCGGCCTTCTGTTCAGGATAGTCTATGGAGTAGGGACTCTAGACGACGCTCTGATTCGCTACAACGCCTACCACTACGCTCTAGGCGGGCTTTTGATCTTCCTAGTGCTAATACACGTCTGGTTCAGCCACAGGCACCACGCGGCGCCGCCGATGGACGACTCGCCGTCGATCCCGGCGATGCCAACCTTCCCGAACTTCCTGCTCTCCGTGCTCTCCGGGGTCCTCATGGTGATTGGGGGACTCGTGCTCCTGAGCGTTGCCTTCCCGCCACACCTTGGGGTCAAGTACATCCCGGGAGAGCCCGTCCCGCCGGGAGTTCCAGAGTGGTACATGGTGGGGGACTACACGCTCATCAAGAGCGGGATCAATCCAGTTATTGCAGGCGTGGTCATCCCGCTCCTGCTAGTCACGCCAATCGCGCTGATGCCCTGGATCGACCACAGCGGGCCGAGGCACCCGAGGTACAGGAGGTTCGCGATGATATACCTCTCGGTGTTCCTGGCGGAGTTCACGTTGATGACCGTCTGGGGCTACCTCACGCCGGGCGAGCCCGTGCCTCTGAGCCAGCAACTACCGGCTTCTATGGTAGTTGCGGTTCTGGCGGCAGTCCCGGTCCACTACCTGACGAGACCCAAGGTCGTGAAGTTTGGAGAGCCCGTGGCTAAGCCCAAGCGACGGGCCCCCCTTCTCCCGTGGAGAGCTATAGCTCGCTGGTTGATGAAACACTCAGTTGGACTCGCAGGGATTCTGCTGGGCACGCAGATAATCCTCGCACTTCTGGGGTGGTACTGGAATTACATGGGGCTTCAGACCCTCTACGCGGCCTCGCTGGGGGCTTCGATATTCCTACTAGGGATAATGCTACTGATAGCCAAGGCTGCGCTATACGACCTCGGCTTGCTTAAGCTGGAGTGAGCCACGACGCCTATTCCCAACTTTCTCTCATCTACTGGAGGCTCTCCAGCGTGCTTCTACTTTTCACATTGAATGGACCGTTGTGAATCCCCCTATCCCAGACGAGCCCGCTGGCTCCTCTCAGCTTTTGCTGAGGAGTGGTGCTGCAAGCTATATCTTGGCCGTCAGCCTCGCCCTGACGATCATCCTCTTCAGCTCAGCTATCACGCTGCCGGGCCTTATGTGCTTGGGGCAGACCTCTGCGCAGGCATACACCTGGTGGCATCTCCAGACGCCGGAGGTCTCGCTGTCCGCCAGGACGAGTCTTAGGGGCTTAACGTCCTCCCTCTCTCTGGAGTCGACCACGAACCTGTAGAGCTGCGTTAGAGCCGCTGGCCCCAGGTAGAACGGCTCCGCCGCGTTCACCGGGCAGGCTGAGACGCAGGCTCCGCACCATATGCAGTCCGACGGGGACTTGTACTTCTCGAACTCCTTTGGATCGACTATAAGCTCGCTCGATTGCTCGCTCGGGTAGATGTAGGGCATTATGGCCTCCATCTGCCGCAGGAAGGGCTCTATGTCGACCACTAGGTCCTTCAGAACCACGAAGTGGGCGAGAGGCTCCACCTTGATCTTTCTTCCAAGCTCGGAGACCTGAGTCTCGCATGCCAGCCTCTGCACTCCGTTGATCATCATGGCGCAGGAACCGCAGATCTTGGACCTGCAGCTGTACCTGAAGGAGAGCGTCGGATCCAGCTCCTCGAGTATGTAGAGGAGACCGTCCAGCACGGTCATGCCCGGCCTGT
>CBEVRO010000081.1:0-5610 GCA_965552295.1 uncultured archaeon
GATAGGCGAGGAAGTCGCATTCCCGGTCGTGCGAGGGGAAGTCATAGACATGGCGAACTCCAACCCTTCAGAGCACTTCTCGATAAGGAAGATCCCCGACGACGGAATAATAATCCCTGGAAATACGAGCGTCCTATTAGTGACCGAGGAGACCGTCCGCCTCCCCAGCAATGTGGCTGGTCTCTGCGGGTTAAGGAGCACAATTGCCAGGTGGGGCTTCCTCGCCGCGCCGACCCTGATAGATGCGGGTTTTGAGGGGCAACTGACCATCGAGGTGGCTTGGACCAGGCCCGCGCCCGTGCGAATATACAAGGGGATCAGGTTCCTACACGTCGTCTTCTTCAAGCTAGACGAGCGGGTCTCGAAGCCCTACTCTGGATACTATCAAGGGCAGAGAGGGGTTAGCCTTCCAAAAAGCTTAGGTGGGGAACTTGAGGGTCGAGAGAGTTGAAGTCGCAGGGGGCGACTGGCTGATATACGTCGGAGCACGTGTGTCTAGAAGCTCAAAGAGCCTTGAGAAGATGCTGGAGGAAGCCTCACCCACCAGGATATCAGGTCTCCTGACCAAGCTGCTTAGGATGGGCCACCTGTCCGTCTTCGAACACAGCCTAGCCCGCGTGTGGCTTGAGTGTGATCCCGACGAGCTGAGAGATCTGCTTTTTGATTGGAAGTTTGTCGAGGCAACGCAGGTGGATGAGAGGAGGTGGCTGGTATCTCTAAACCCCAGGACGGCCCTAGAGATGCTTAATTCCAACAACGCGCGGCTCAAAGACTTGGCAAAAGAAGTTTTGAAGAGGTTTCCCGCAGTCGCCGAGGCGGCTGGGCTTGGGGAGGGCGTGCCAGAGGTCCCAGAAGTCTGCGTTGAGAGCGAAGAAAGAGAGGGCATTAGGGTCCACCTATTATTGTCCCATCCATGGGAAGATCCAAGACATGGGTTCCACGCCTTTCTGATCGAGGGAATATCCAGAGTCTGCAGCCATCAGTTCGTCAGGCATCGCTCGCTCAGCTTCACTCAGCAGAGCCAGAGGGTTGCAGAAGTGGTTGACTACTACCTTCCTGGGCATCTAGACGGCGCGATTAGGGAGATCATGAGGCATGAGGTCGAGCGAGCTCTTCAGCTCTACTATCGCCTCATGGATTCTGGCGTGAAAATGGAGGACGCTCGCTACATTCTACCTCAAGCGTGCGTCACTAGGATGTTTGTGAGCGGTAGAGACTCAGCCTGGCTAAACTTCCTGAGGCTTAGACTGTCTCCGGAGGCTCAGAGGGAGATAAGAATAGTTGCCGAGCTTATTTCCGACCTGTCAGGTCTCCAAGCGAGCGAGAGCGTTTAAAAGCCCGTTGAGCAGCTGGGCCCGGTGGGTGAAAGTTGGGAGGTTACCTAGACTTCGTAGACAGATCCCACAGACCTGCCGACGACGAGCTAATCGCCCTGTTCTACGTCGAGCCCGCCGATGGAATCTCGGTTGACGAGGCAGCCGGCAGGGTGGCCTCAGAGAGTTCCAACGGAACCTGGACGGAAGTTGTCACGATGAGTGAGAGGATAAGGAGACTCAGCGCCAAGGCGTATGAGTTCGAGCCCGCAGGAGACGGGGGCTTCTGGGTCAAGATAGCCTATCCAATCGACTTGTTCGAGCCAGGAAGCATGCCGCAGATCTGGAGCTCGATTGCGGGAAACATCTTCGGCATGAAGGCCCTCAAGAACCTTAGGCTCGAAGATGTCTACTGGCCCCCATCCCTCGTCAGGAGCTTTCCGGGCCCAAACTTTGGTATAGATGGCGTCAGAGGGATCCTAAAGGTTGAGAAGAGACCTATCCTTGCCACAGTCCCCAAGCCTAAAGTGGGGATGACTTCAGAAGAGCACGCCAAGGCGGCTTATGAGATCTGGCTTGGCGGCGTGGACTTGGTAAAGGACGACGAGAACCTCACCAGCCAATCCTTCAATAAGTTCGAAGAGAGGGTCAAACAGCTCTTTAGGCTCAGAGACAAGGCCGAGAGCGAAACGGGAGAGAGGAAGTCGGCTCTGCTGAACATAACAGCGCCATACAGGGAAATGGAGAGGAGGGCAAAGCTCGTGGCCGACTACGGCGGGGAGTTCATCATGATAGACATCCTGACGGCAGGCTGGGCTGCCGTTCAGTCCATACGCGAGCTTGCGTCCGATCTTGGCCTTGCGATTCACGCCCACAGGGCCTTCCACGCTGCCTTCACTAGGAACCCCAAGCACGGCGTCTCTATGAAGTTTGTAGCCCAGTCGGCGAGGCTCGTCGGCGTTGATCACATACACATAGGCACCGTGGTTGGCAAGCTCGTGTCGCCCCTTGAAGAGGTGAAGTCCTGTGCAGACATATTGAGGAAGGACTCTATTCCAGACGATCCTCAGAGAAAGCTGCTCAAGAAGACGTGGGAGGGGCTGAAGCCAACTCTACCGGTCAGCTCTGGCGGGCTCCACCCGGGGATAATCCCAGACGTGCTTGAGATCCTGGGCACCAACATAATGGTTCAGGCCGGTGGTGGCGTTTTAGGGCATCCCGATGGCCCTGAGGCCGGCGCTAGGGCGGTGAGGCAGGCAATAGAGGCTTACCTAGAAGGGATCTCCCTAGAAGAATACTCGAAGACGCACAAGGAGCTGAGGCGTGCGCTTGAATACTGGGGCTTCCTAAAGCCTGTCTGAGATCCCACTTAGGATGGAGGGGCTAGAAAGAGCCCGCCCGGCCCTCTTTCCTCCTCTTTACTTATTTTGAGGTGTTTCCAGTCGCCTATCACCGTGGCCTCCCTGCCCCTCTTTCTCATCAGGTAGGCGTAAGCTGAAAGCGCCGCGATCGCCCCCATTCCGGCAGATATGACTGCTTGCTTGTACGGAATGTCTGTAACGTCTCCTGCTGCAAACACGCCCTCTCTGGAGGTTCTGCAGAGCTTGTCCACCCTGATCTCTCCCTTCTCGTTAAGCTCTACGAATTCTGCCACAATGTCCGTCTTAGGCTCGTAGCCTATCTCGACGAACACGCCATCCACTTCCAGCGCCTTTTTCCCCTCGGAAGTCTCTACCACGACCTCCCTAACTTTCGAGTCCCCGCGAATCTCTAGAACCTTGGATCTTGGCATCAAAACGACGTTGGGTTTACTGGCGACTGACCGGACGACTCCCTCCTCTCCTCCTGGAGTCTCGCCTTGGAACACCCAGTAGACCCTCCCAGCTAGGTCCGACAACATGCTCGCGGCCTCCACGCCTATGTGCCCGAAGCCGACTAGCACGACCCTCTTGCCCTTGAACAGAGGCGCGTCGCAGGTGACGCAATAGCTGACGCCCCGCCCCTTGAATCGGTCTTCTCCAGGAACACCCAGCTCTCTGGGCTTCTTTCCGAATGCCAGGATTAGAGTCTCACTCCAGTACTCTCCTCCGGTTGATGTCTTGACCCAGAACCCTCCGTCCCCCTCACGGATCTCAACTACTTCATCGAACTTCAACTCCGCTCCAAATGCTCTAACCTGCTCCTCTACCCTCTTCGCCAAGCTGAATCCATCAATCGACTTGAATCCGGGGTAGTTCTGGATCTCTGGGGCTAGCATGAGCTGTCCGCCCACGTCGAGCGATACAACCAAAGTCCTGAGGTTCTGCCTGCTGAGGTACAGGGCGGCAGTTAGCCCGGCTATCCCGGCCCCCACAACAACTACGTCGTATTTCCTACCTTGCTTGGCTTCCAACGATTCTAGCCTCCCAAGCCCGACGAAGGTAGGCGAGTAAAATAATCTCCGAATCCCTGCGGGAGCGATTACCTTGTCCTTATAGTCTTCCTAAGCCAAGGTCGCCTCTCTTCCTCTTCAAACCCTGCTGCTGCGAAGGCCGATCTGAACCTCTCCCAGGGTTGTGACCTCACCTTGGCGAATCCGGCCTCTGACGCGATCCTGAGGCTCACCTCAAGCGCGTCGAACACCTGCCCTGAGCCCACTTTAGGCTCCCCCCACATCAACGCAACTGCGAGCGGACCGTCGCGAGACGGCTGAGCGTAGAGTAGGACGGTGAAGTTCCACGATCCAACTCTTATCGCGTAGGCCTGGGGGGAAGGAAGGGCTAGACCTATTTCTGACTGACCCCACAGGAGCTTCCAACTCAGCCTCCCAGGCCTGAAGTGCCCGGCCAGCATGGCCAGCTTCTCGGGGTAGTCGCCCGGCCCAAGCTTCACCAAGCCAGCAAGCTCAGGGGCAGGCCTAGTCTCAGCCTCCACGACGATCTGATTGGCGACCTTAGAGAATCCTACATTGGCGAAGAACCTCTCCGTGCCAGCGAAGGGTACAGTGTCCAGCGAGTAGAAGCCCCAGCCCCTCGCGACCTCTATGCAGCCCTCTAGGAGCGACCTGGCCACCCCCTTGCCTCGCCACTTTGGGTGAATCCAGAGGCTCAGCAAGAACGCGTGCTCTCCTACTAAGCTGGGATCCCTGTCTGGGGCGATCTCAGCCTCTCCTAGAATCTCTCCCTCCTCCTCAGCCACTAGAGAAACTCCGCCCACAGACTTGAGCGCCCTCAGGTACCAGGCCAGTGCCTCCTCGTCACCCCACCATCCAAACCTTCTGACCCTCTCCAGCCTGTCGTCGATCGACTCGCCGTAGGTGTACACCTCTACGATATCTGCAGCGTCGGCCTCATCGGCTTCTCTAATCTTCATCGAGGCTTAATCTCTGCTAGGTCAACAAAAACATGCTGTCCAGCGACCTCACTTTTCCCCGAGAGAAAGATCTTGCGGTCGTGGCAGCTGGAGGCATTCTGCAAGGTTCTGGCAACCTCTGAGACGTAGATCTTTTTCTTTTTCGACCTTCTCAAGCCGTAACGGTGGACAGGGACGGCAGCCCGCACATAGACCCCAGATTAGCCCTCTTGGCAGGGGTATCAGTGGTGTCCTCCGCTAGCGTGTTGATCAAGCTTAGCGAGGCGCACCCTCTAGTCATAGGCGCGCATAGGCTCGGAATAGCGTCTCTGATTCTTCTCGCGGCCTCAACGCCAACGCTCGGCTCTGTGTCAGCTGAGGTGAGGAGACAAGTCAAGGCGCTCTTTCTCTCTGGGGTCTCGCTAGCTCTCCACTTCGCGACTTGGATAACGTCTCTGAAGTACACATCGGTGGCGATCAGCGTGGTCCTCACGGACTCGGCCCCAATATTCTCCGTCCTGTTCGCGTGAGTGATTCTAGGGGAGCTACCTACTTCGAAGGAGATTCTGGGCGTGGTCCTGGGTATGATGGGAGCCTTGGTGATCGGATGCAGGTCACTCTCCATGAGCCACTTTGACTTCACGGGTGCGGTGCTCGCTTTGGCAGGGGCGGTATTCCTGTCTGCCTACTTGGTCGCCGGGAGATCGGCAAGGCGATCACTCCCAGTCATCCCGTACGCTGCGCTAGTCTACGGAATCTCCGCCGTCATCTTGGCCGTCGCAGCGCTAGCTGCAGGCCAGCGCCTGCTTGGGTACCCCACAAGAGAGTACCTGATATTCGCGGCCCTGGCCCTCGGCCCCTCGTGCGTAGCCCACACCTCCTACAACTACTCTCTGAAGTACCTAAAAGCCCACGCCGTCGCTCTGGCCATCCTTGGAGAGCCCATCGGAGCGACCCTTCTAGCCTG
>CBEVRO010000082.1:0-5573 GCA_965552295.1 uncultured archaeon
GTGAGAGTCGGCGACTACATCGTGATAGATGCTCCATACAGGGAGCTCACCAAGTACAGGGTTGTGGGGGCTGGCTTCGACGACAAGTCCGGCGTAGCGACCATCTTCTTGGCGGCAAAGAGAATCTGGGAGAGGAAATCTGAGCTGAGAGACGTAGCTGTGCACATCGTCGCGACCGTGCAGGAGGAGATAGGGCTTAGGGGCGCCTACATGGTGGGCTACGAACTCAAGCCCGACGTTGCCCTCGTGGTCGACGTGACGTTCGCAACTTCGCCGGGGGTCCCGCAGGGGAAGGTGCAGGTCGAGCTGGGCAAGGGTCCGGCAATCTCTATTGGGCCGATATATCACCCGGACGTCGTCGATAGGCTCATAGAGATAGCCGAAGAGAAGGAGATACCGTTTCAGAGGGAGGCAGATCCAAGGGGGGTTGGCACCGACACGTGGGCTATCCAGATAGCCAGGGGAGGAGTGAAGACTGCTCTCTCATCGATACCCAACAGGTACATGCACAGCGGAGTCGAGATGGTGGACCTCAGAGACGTCGTCTTCAACAGCATGCTTCTAGCCGAGTACACGCTCGCCTACGCAAAGTCCAGCTAGCACGTCACGTGAAAGACGGCCGCCACCCTCTTCCCTTCTTCCTTCAATTTGTTGTAGGCATCGATTGCGGAAGGTGTCCTCTCAACCACCAGCTCGGCGCCCAGCTCCTTGGCCGCCTCCTCTACCTCAACTAGGGGAAGTGCTCCAAACTGGCCGGTGCCAACCACGATGATCTCAGGCCTGTAGTCAGAGAAGTACTCCAAGATCTCCTTGTCCGTCAGGGGCGTGTGCCCGAACTCCCTCCGCATGCCTGCCGAAAGCTCCTTCCTCCTGGCGCTAATCTTGTCCGTGAGCACAACGTCGTGCTTGTACGTCATGCCGTCCACCACTATGTAGCCAAAGCCCGTCTTCTCCACTCTCATTCTATCACCTTAAGCCTCTCCAAGGATAGCTCAAAAACGGCCACTGGCGTCTTGATCTTGTTCAGCTCCAGGACCTCGGGGTGGACCTCTCCCACGACTCCGGCGCTCACGCCGTCGACTAAGATCTCTGCGGTGCGGCCTCTGAGCAGCGACGGGTGCTCTGCAGGTCTCAGCTCGAAGCTCACGTTCAGGTTCCTCAAGAGAGCGTACAGATCAGCCTGTATGTCCTCGAAGCCCACCTCGCTGTCGGCCACGGCTGCGGCCAGCCTCCTCTCATCCCTAGCTCCAGTCTCAGCCGTCTCGTCGGGGATGACGACGTCGCCGACCTCGAAGATCTTCTGTGGCAGTGGAGCCCCGATGTTCCTCGACAGGAACGCTATGAGTCCCGGGAGCAGGGAGTCTCGGAGCACGGTGTAAGAGGCCGTCACCGGGTTGGCCACCTCGACCACTGGCGACTCGGGTCTGTTGACCCTGCGGAAGAGAACCTCCCTGCTAGTCATGATGTAGTTGAGCACCTCTTGGTACCCCAGGCCGATCATCAGGGACCTGACCAGCGCAGACGCCTTCTCCACGGGGTGCCTCTTGCCAAACGTCGTCACGTGCATGGGCAGCTCTGGGGTCAAGTAGTCGTAGCCGAGCGACTGAGCGATCTCCTCGACCACATCCACTGGATGGAGGAAGTCGCTCCTGTAGGCCGGTATCTTGACTTTTATCACGTTCCCCTCCGCCTCAGCCCCCAGCCTTGCCTTCTCCAGCAGGTCCACGACATCCTGCGCCGAGAGGTTCAGACCCATCATCGAGTTGATGTAATCGAGCTCGACGGTCATCTCAGAGACCGAGAGGTCGGGAGTCACTATGGGGCCGTCAGGGTAGCTGATGACGACCGTTCCGATCCTTCCTCCCCTCTCAGCCAGCGCCGTCGCCATCAGCACCAGCGCCTGAGTTATCGCCTTCATGTCGGGGCCGGTGACGTCCAAGAAGATGTTCCGAGTGGAGGAGGTAACCCTCGTCAGCTCTCCGTTGAGTATGGGCGGCACCGAAAGCACGTCTCCCCTCGAGTCACGAAGCACGGGCACCACCGATCCGTCCCCAACCAGGTGCGCGTACTCCCTTCCCTTCTCGGTCCTCCTCAACATCTCAGCAGCGGTCATCTCCTCAGTCTCGCCCAGGGGCACAAACCTCACGCTGTCGGAGGGCTCAGCCGCGTAGGTTATTGGAGGCTCCAGAACGTCCGCGTTGTGGAGACCCATAGACATCTTGCGCCTGTCTCTGCCCAGAGTCTGGTGGAGCTTTTCTTGCGCCCTCATGATCGCGACCAGAGCCGTCTCGTCCAGCTCTAGCCCCTCTATCAAGGCCCCGACGAAGTAGGGCCTGACCGCCTTGACCGACGGATCCACCTTGACCTCCCAGCCGGAGTCGAAGACCTCGAAGTTGGGCAGCCCCACCTCTCTCCCTAGGAGACCGCGGAGAGCCCTAGCTAGACCCTCCACAGCGACGAGATCCAGCCTATCTGCGGTGATCTCTAGCTCAAGCTCTCTGTCTTCCTCTCCCTCCAGGCTCACCTTGATGCGGGCCAGGAGATCCGCGAGCTTATCCTCGGGGATCTCCTCCCCGACCAGCCTGCACAGGTCCCAATAATCCACCGTGATAACCGGCATGCTCACCACCTCGCCGGGAACTCCCTCAGGAACTGGAGATCTTGGCTGTGTAGGTCCCTGATGTCATCGAGACCCAGTCGAACCATCGCCAGCCTGCCTATTCCTATGCCCCAAGCCAGCGCCTGAACCCTCGGGTAGTCGTAGCCCAGTGGGATCATGACCTCGGGCCTGAAGAGGCCGGAGCCCGCTATCTCTATCCACCCCATCTCTGGGTGCTTGACGTATGCCTCAACACTCGGCTCCGTGAACGGGAAGTAGGCCGGCCTGAATGCTACCTCCTCGAAGCCGAGCTTGTTGGCGAACTCCTTCAGGTATCCCAGCAGGTGCCTCACGTTGAGGCCCTCCGCGAGCACCACTCCCTCACACTGGTGGAACTCCATTGAGTGCGTCCTGTCCAGCGCCTCGGGCCTGAACACTCTGTCGATGACGAATATCTTCAGCGGGAGATCCTTCCTGCTGGCCAGAGTCCTTGCAGACGCTGAGGTGGTCTGAGACCTGAGCATGAGTCTCATGGCGGTCTCAAAGCTCCACCTGTACCCCCAGCCCCTAGAGCCTGTCACCCAGCCGTCCTCGTGGGTCCTCCTAACTCTCTCGACTAGCTCTGGGTTAGGTGGCACAGGCGCTGTGGCTGGGTACGCCAAGGTGTAGGAGTCGTGGACCTCCCTAGCCGGGTGATCTTGGGCCTGGAAGAGGACGTCGAAGTTCCAGAACTCAGCCTCAACTATGGGGCTCTTGACCTCCTCGAACCCCATGCCAATGAGTATCTCCCTGACCTCCTCTAGGAACTGAACGTAGGGGTGCGACTTGCCCGGGTAGACCGTCGGGGGCGGCAGCGTCACGTCGTACGCCTTGAGCCTTACGCTCCGCCATGTCCCGCTCTCAATAAGCCCTCTGTTCAGCTTGGCGACCTCCATGACGACTGGAACCTTTCCGTGAGCTACCTCCAAGCCCAGGGGGGTCAGAGCAAGCGTGAACTCCGCCACCTCGTCCTCCTCCACGAGCCCTCTAGATCTGAGCCTGGAAGCGATCTCGGCCGGCACCTCTCCAACGCCTGCGGCGATGGACCTCAGCGCCTCCCCGAGAGGCGATCTCTCGGGAGCTGAGACCAGCTCGACTACGGTCTCGCCGTCCGACTTCTTGAATGAGATCCAGCCAGCCCTCCTGGCCTCGCCTAGAGCGGCGTCCAGCTCGGCCTTGTCTGCGAACAGGCCGCTCTCTCTGACTCTTGCCAGTGGAGCAGATCCTCCACTCGCTCTCAAGAGGTCAAGCAGCCTCTCCTCAGGAAGCCCCTTGCTCACCGCATCCTTCCCTCTGTCCGTGAGGCGCAGCACCCTCTTCGCACGCCTCTCGACTAGAACCAACCCCTTGTCTGCCAGTAGAGATGCTAGAGCCAGCGCAGAACTCTTCTCCATGGGTATCTTGTCGACCTCGGCCCTCCCTCCTCTAGAGGCCAGGAGGCGAATGAGGCGCAGCTCACCCTCTGTGACAGATATCTCTCTCGTCACACGGGATCACCTCCAGAAGCAGCAACGCGGCCGGGGAGGCGCGGACGAGGTGAGATGCGGAGAACCCTCGAAGCCAGGCTACCCGCTGACCCTAGGAGCGGGCAGCTCAGGCACGCGTAAATTGGCAGAGCATCGCCTCCTCCCCCAGCGGTCGGGCCTGTCTCCAGCACTTAATTAACCTTTGGGGCCGCCCTCCATCAGACCACTCAGCCTCCTCAGGATCCGCCTCTTCTCGCTCTCCGGCAGGTCGCACCCTCTCACAAGCTCCGTGAGGAAGGATATCACCTGGTCCATCCTCCTCACGTTGACTGGGAACGGCACGCCATCCTTGCCGCCGAAGGCGAAGGAGTACCTGATCGGGTCCCTGCGGCTGGGCTCCGCTCCTTCAATGAGCTCGGCGAGGAGTGCAAGTGCTCGAACAGTCGCAGGTCCCACTCCCCTTATCTCGACAAGTTCCTCATAGTTTGAGACCCCCGCCTCGTACGCCCTCCTCAGCGCCGCCCAGTCGACCCTCCTCGGCATCACCAGCATTGGGACTCCTCCCTCCTCGCCGAGGTAGGGCGAGAGAGGACCCCTGACCGCCTCTCTGAGCATCCTAGAGAGCCTCTCAGGCCCCTCCGCCACCAAGTCCACCGAGGCCCTCCTAGCCTCTTCACTCTCCCTGGCAGTCATGTCCAGCACAGCGGGCTCCCTCCTCTCCCCTACGATCCCAGCGTGAGGTTCTACAACAAAGCTTGATACGTTCTCACCCAGCCAGTGGTACCTCCTGGCCAGCCTCCTCTCCGTGTTCATTCCCTGCTGGACGACTGTCCACTGGCCGTCCTCCGTGACTATCAGGGCGTGGTGGTATATCTGGTAGCCGTCCTGCAGGACCGCATTGTCCACCTTAGCGGACATCCTGCTGGCCCTCAGGAGCCTCTGAGCCTCGCCTTCCCCGAGGTCGAGCCTCCTGACAACCTTCTGAATGTCCTCAGGTATCTTCGTGGAGGCCCTCCCTTTTCCCCCTAAGACCACAACGCCGAGTTCCCTCTCCTCCAGTGCCTCCCTGAGGGCCGCCGTGACAACGGTCGTGACCCCAGAGGAGTGCCAGTCGTAGCCCAAGGCGCACCCAAAGGCCTGGAACCAGACAGGGTCGGACAGCCTCCTGAGCAGCTCGGCCCTCCCGTACTCGCCGACTATTGCCTCGGCTATCAGCCCTGCGAGCTTCTTCATCCTCACGAAGAGCCAGCGCGGAGCCTTCCCGACGTGCAGCGGTAGCAGCGCCTCTCCTGTCCTCTTCAACTCTCACGATTATGGGCGAGTGGTGGGTCATAATCCTGTCGCTCACGGGGCTGGTCTCAGCACGTACACGTTGTCCTTGTCCCTCAGCACGACAGCCCTAACCTCAGAGCCGATCGGGTAGCCCTCAGCGTTGACCAGCGTCACGGATCTCCCTCTAGCCACCCCCA
>CBEVRO010000083.1:0-5559 GCA_965552295.1 uncultured archaeon
CAGCTTGGATCACCGCTGGCGATCACGAGATAATGCTGGAGATATGGGCCAGAAATGAGGCCGAGATGGATGAGATAATCAGGGAGATCAGCGCGATGCAGGGGGTCAAGAGGGTCTGCCCAGCCGTGGTGACTGAGAGACTGAAGTCGAGGTGCTGAGACCCCGCTCCAAATCCAAGCATAAACTCGATAAGGCATCGAGGCTGAGTTAGCAAGCAAGAGGGTCTGAGGCTCTTCGTGAAGGGGGGAGAACTTAGTTGAGGGTTAGGGTAATAGTTAAGCCCAGATCGAAGTCTTCAGGCGTGGAGCCTCAGGGAGATTTGCTAGTCGTCAGAGTGAAGTCTCCTCCTCTGAAAGGGCGGGCCAACGAGGAGGCTCGGGAGCTCCTCTCTCGCTATTTCGGGGTTAATAGATCCAAGGTAAGACTAGTCTCGGGCCACAGATCTAGAACAAAGGTGTTCGAAGTGGAGGGCTTGTAGCGGGCACTACGGCGCTCAGCCTGCTGGCCTTGGAATTAACGGCTCGCTAAGAGTAGGAGACAATAGATTAAGCCCCACGACCCAAATCCAAGCCATAGTCAGGGTTATAAACTTTAAACGCGTTATTTGTTTATGAGAGAGAAGCTAACCTCTGCCATTCAAATCCCGCTGAGGTTGCTTGCTGCGATCCTGATATTCTCTCTACTAGTAGGAGGGAGTTCTCCATCCAATGCTGCCCAACCCTCCTTCTTGATCTTTGTAAACCCGGAAAGAGTCGAGGTGACCCAGGGAGACCCTGCTACGTTCACTATAGTGGTCTCTACGAACTACTCCTCTCCTATCGAGGTCAGCCTGAGACTCTCAGGCTTGCCAGCTGACGCCAGTTATCAGATCACGCCGCAGACGGTTACCACCCCAGGCGCGGCCACTCTGGAGGTCTCTACAGAGCAGTTGATCGGTAGCTTCACATTCACGGTTGTTGGAGAGGGGGGAGGAACTACCGGGAGCGCAACTGGAACATTAGTGGTAAGACCGTCGGGAGAACCTCCCTGGAGGTGCGTCATCGCCACCGCTGCATACGGATCTGAGCTTGCCCCTGAGGTTCAAGAGCTCCGAACATTCAGGGACCGGATTGTCTCAAGGACCTTCTCAGGCTCTTCGTTCTTGGGGGCCTTCAACGCCTTCTACTACTCTTGGAGTCCGGCACTCGCTGGGTTCATTAGCAACAAACCGAGCATCAGATCCGTCGTTAGAGCGTCTCTCGCTCCTCTGCTTGGCGCGCTCTTCATCTCGAAGACGGTCGTCGGGGTCTTCGGGGGGCCCTCAGAGTTCAGCGTTGTGCTGTCTGGCCTCCTAGCGTCTGCCCTCATCGGGATATCGTACCTAACAACCCCCGGCTACGTCGTCCTGAGGGCCACCGGGCTCAGAGTAAGGAGAGGCTGGCTAAAAGCTCTTGGGCTCACGTGGGTTGCGAGCATAGTCGCCTTGGCCGTTGGAACTGTCTTAAAGGTCTATTCGATTTTGGCCCCAGCGGCAGCAGTTCTTGTGATCACGACTCTGACAGCGTCTCCAACGCTGGTCATTGAGGCAGTCCGGAGGCAGATTGACCCTAGAGATTGACGACGTCTTAGCCTGAGAGTTCAGCAGGGGTACAGCTCAGACCCAAGAGCACCGACGGGTCGAACTTCACTCCCGCATACTCGCTGCCAGCCGCTCCCACTACCCAGTCTAATTCCAACACCGACTTATCAACGAAGCATGGAACCTTTCCGATGGGCGCGAAGGGCGGGACGCCACCCGGGCTGAATCCCGTTAGAGCCTTAACCTCCTCTGGACGAGCCAACCTGGGCTTCTTTAGGCCTGACACCTTCTGAAGAGCTTTGGTGTCTACCCTCTTATCTCCCCTCGTTATTACCGCCACGTACTTTCCTTTGGAGGTGAATATCAGCGTCTTCAGCACCCTGGAGATCGGCACACCCAGCGCCTCAGCTGCTCCGCTCGAGGTTCTCCCGCTGACCTTCTCGTGCCTCAAGATCTCGCCCTCTACACCCAGCTCCCTCATGAGCTTGAGAGTACTCTCGATCCCTCTCTCCACTTCCTGCCGCATTGCCACTAGGAGGCCAGCTCACAGTAATAATTGATCACACCTCTCCCCGCATCTCGGCTCCGTACCTCTTCAGGAACTCCACCATGAACCCGTGCCTACCCTCCGCCAGTTTCCGCCCGGTCTCGCTAACGAACAGGTTCTTCAGCTTCAGGAGCTTCGAGGCGAAGTGGTAGATGGCAGAGGGGTCTGGGCCGTCTGGGTTCATCTGCAGATCTGGCGGGTTCTCGGGATCCCAGTCGAGCACGCCCAGACCCTCTGGGGAGCCATAGAAGGCGGCGAAGGCGAACGCTCTTGCTATGCCCCTCGCTCCCATGGCGTCGAGGAGGTCTGCCTCTCTGAGAGCTTGAGCCTCTGGACTCCTGGGCTCTCTGCCGCTCAGGTGGGACTCGTACGAAGCCTCCACGATAGTCTGAGCTACTTTCTGGATTTCCTCTTCGCTCCAGCCCAGCCTCAGGAGTTCCTCCCTCGCGATGCTAGCCGAGGCTTCTGAGTGCGTCCTGTGGCCCGCCTTCCCTCTAGGCGCCGCGTCGTGGAAGTAGGCGGAGGCGACGGCGACCCTAGCGTCGGCCCCAAGCTCCTCTGCGATGCGTTTGACAACCGCTACGACTGCCAGCACGTGATCCCAGCCGTGCGCAGGATCTGCGCCGTAGTATCGCCTGGCGGCTCGGGCTATGGACTCCTCCTCTTCTGGGGTCAAGTCAGCCATCATTGTGGTTAATTGGTTCACGCTTTTTACGGTGGTGCTGTCGCGTAGCTTGATGCCCGTGGCAGATGCGCTGGAGAGGAGGCTGGTGATGTTCACAGGGAAGGGCGGCGTGGGGAAGACTACGTGCTCTGCCGCCACGGCGATCAGGCTGGCTGAGACGGGGAAGAGAGTCTTGCTTGTCTCGAGCGACTTTCAACCCTCGCTCAGCGACATCCTAGAGGTCAACGTGAGGAGGACGCCGAGGGAGGTCTTGCCAGGGCTGAAGGCCGTGGAGCTGGACGAGGAGGAGGTGATAAGGCTCTGGAAGGAGCGATACGGAGAGGAAGTGTACCAGGTCGTGAGTTCGTTCCTCCCGGTGGGGAAGGAGATCATTGACTACGTAGCCGGAGCGCCTGGGCTGGCCGACGAGTTCATGCTCGCCTACATGCTGGACGCGTACAGGTCCGACGAGTACGACTGCATAGTATGGGACACCGCTCCGGCAGGAGGGACGCTTAGGCTGATCAAGCTTGAGGAGCAGCTCTACAGCCACATGGGGGATGCAGCCCAGCTCTACCTCAGGATAAAGGGGACGCTGGAGAAGATTCGAAGGGGAGGCAGGAGCCCCCTCGAGATCATAGAGGAGTGGAGGAAGCTCGCCCTCGACGTGCTGTCAATGCTCAGGTCTCCGGACACCGGCGCAATCGTCGTCACCATCCCGGAGGCGCTCTCTGTGGCTCAGACCAGGAGAGTGATGTCAGAGCTGAGGGACTTCGGCCTTGAGGTGATAGGGGTCATCATCAATGAGCTGATCGTGGACGACAGGGGGTGCGAGTTCCTGCGGCGCCGGAGGGAGATGCAGGAGGGATATCTAAGGGAGCTCAAAGCAGAGTTCGACCCCAACCCCGGTGCCTCGGTGATTCCTCTGCTCGAGACCGAGGTAAAGGGAATAGAGGCGCTCAAGACGGTGGCCAGCCTGCTGTACCCTACACCATAGCCCTTCTGGGCCATGCGGTCGGGAGACAACCGAAAGTGGGCAGTGGCCCACTTCTATCAGCCTGTTTTGCAATTAGGAAATGATTTTTATTATCAGCAAGAGAGCCCGATCGAGCGGTCATGGGCCCAGATCTGACGCTGCTGATCGGCGGAGAGGCCGGAGACGGTATCAGACAGGCCGGCTTATTAATGGACAAGATGTTCGTGCGGGGAGGTTTCCACGTTTTTTCGGTATTCGACTACCTGTCTCTGATCAGGGGAGGGCACAACTTCCACCTAGTGAGGGTCTCTGACAGGAGGGTGCTCGCCCCCAAGCGGAATGTGGACATCCTAATAGCCCTCAACGACGACACGGTGCGGAAGCACGCCCCCAAGCTCTCGCCCGGCGGCGCCCTCATATATGACTCCGACTCTGTGAGCGAGCCGAGCGTAGAGGGGGCAGACCTGTTTCCAGTCCCACTCAGGACGATGGCCGAGGAGGCAGGCGGGCCACTCTTGGTCAGGAACGCGGCCGCGCTGGGGGCTCTGGTGTACCTGCTAGGCTACGACTTGGACATCCCCCTCGGAGTCTTCAAGGATCAGTTCAAGCCCCAGGTGTACGAGGTAAACGCCAAGGCGGCCAAGGCCGGCTATCAGTACGCCTTGAAGAGGTTTGATCGCCTTCCACGTGGTCTTCGGCCTAAATCAGGGAGCGGCAGGCTGGTGATGACCGGCAGCGAGGCCTGCGCGCTTGGGGCGATTGCGGCCGGGATGAAGTTCTACGCCGCCTACCCCATGACCCCAGCCTCCCCGATCCTCCACTACCTGGCTAGGGTTCAGAGGGAGGCTGGCATAATGGCGATTCAGCCGGAGAGCGAGATAGCGGCGATCAACATGGTGATTGGCGCGGCCTACGCTGGCGTCAGGGCCATGACGGGAACGTCGGGAGGGGGCTTCTCCCTCATGGCCGAGGCCTTCGGCCAGGCTGGCGCCACGGAGACCCCGATCGTCATAGCCCTAGCTCAGAGGCCAGGTCCCAGCACGGGTCTCCCAACCTACACCGCCCAGGGAGACCTGCTCTTCGTGATTCACGCTTCTCAGGGGGAGTTCCCAAGAGCGGTAGTCGCTCCCGGGGACATAGAGGAGACCTTCTACCTCACAGCAGAGGCCTTCAACCTCGCCGAGAAGTTCCAGATGCCCGTGGTGATAATGCTGGACAAGCACCTGACTGAGAGCTTCATGGACGTCGAGCCCTTCGATCAGAGCAGGGTCAAGATCGACAGGGGCGAGTTCATCTCCGGCGAGTGGAAGGGGCCCGGCGAGTACAAGAGGTACCTCTTCACTGAGTCTGGCGTGTCGCCGAGGGCGATCCCAGGCACGAAGGGAGCCATAGTGAAGCACAACAGCTCTGAGCACAACGAGCTGGGGTGGGCCACCGCCGACGCAGACAACGCGAGGAGGATGCAGGAGAAGAGGCTGAGGAAGCTCGAGCTCGTGAGGGAGGCCCTCAAGGGCGTGTCGCTTGAGGTGACGGGCGACCAAGACGCCGACGTGGCGCTGCTCTACTGGGGGTCCACAAAGGGAGCGGTTCAAGAGGCCATAGAGGAGCTGAGGAGAGATGGGAAGAAGGTAAAGGGCGTTCGAGTGATCTACCTCTGGCCCTTCCCAATCGAGGACATAACCGAGGCGCTCAAGGGCGTGAAAAAGTTGGTCTCCGTGGAGAACAACGCCACGGGACAGCTCGCGAAGCTGCTCAGGATGGAAACGGGTCTCGCCGTTGACCACTTGGTGCTGAGGTACGACGGCAGGCCGATG
>CBEVRO010000084.1:0-5528 GCA_965552295.1 uncultured archaeon
TTCTTCTCCTTCTCCTTCTCGTATGGCTTGGCGGCTATTATGTCGTCTGTCTTTATGATTAGAATCGCCGTCTCAGTGGCAGACGACACAGCGTTCTTGACGCCCCTGTAGGTGTCATAGACCCCGAGTTCAGCCATGTCAGCAATGTCTCCGCCGACTGGGTCAACGCCGTAGGAGATCTTGCCCTCCGCGTGGGCCTTCCTAAGCTTCACGAGTATGTCTATTGAGTCCATGCCCGCGTTCTCGGCAAGTATTCTCGGGATAGACTCCAAAGCGGTGGCGTAGGCCTCCATTGCGAGCTGCTCCTTACCTCCAACCCTCTCGGCGTAGTCCCTCAGCCTCCTAGCTAGCTCGATCTGGACAGCTCCTCCTCCGTAGCATACCTTTCCGTCCTCGACCACGTTCCTGACGACATTTAGCGCGTCTTTCAGACCTCTCTCAGCCTCGTCGAGTATAGTGTCGGCACCAGCTCTGAGCAGGATCGTCACAGCCTTGGGGTTCTTGCAGTCCTCCACGAAGACCATTCTGTCCTCGCCGATCTTCCTCTCCTCCACGAGGCCAGCGTAGCCAAGCTCGTTCTCCGTGAGATCCTCGAGGTTGTTGACGATCTTGCCGCCGGTGGCCCTCTCAAGCCTCTTCATGTCCTTCTCGCTGACCCTCCTGACCGCCATGATGCCCTTCTGGGCCAGGAAGTGCTGGGCAACCTCGTCGATGCCCTTCTGGCAGAACACGACGTTGGCTCCGGTGGAGGCTATCTTCTCAACCTTCTCCCTTAGCATCTGAGTCTCGTGATCTATGAACTCCCTGAGCTCCTCAGGCGAGGATATTTGGATCTCAACGTCAATCTCAGGCTTCTTGACCTCTAGAGAAACGTTGAGTAAGGCTATCTTTGCGTCCTTGACTCGCTTAGGCATGTCCCTGTGGACTACTTCCTTGTCGAGCACTATGCCCTTGACGAACTGGGTCTCGTCGAGGCTCTCGCACTTCTTCTTCATGATCTTCACGTTGTCGACGTCAACGACTCTCTTTCCGCCCTGGATCTCCTCCACAGACTTGATCGCCTCAACGACTACTTCGGCAAGTCTCTTCCTGGCGCCCCTGACCAGCTTGCTGCTCATAGAGGTCTCCGCCACCAGCTTCAAGAGGTCGAGATCGTCTGGATCTACCTCGACGGCTATCTTCTCTAGCTCTCCCTCAACGAACCTCAGGGCCTTCTCGTAGCCGTCTATTATTATGGTCGGGTGGATGTCCTTCTCGAGCAGGTTCTCGGCCTCAGAGAGGAGTTCTCCAGCGAGAACTACTGCTGTGGTGGTCCCGTCGCCGACCTCCTTATCTTGGGCCTTGGCCAAGTTCACCATGATCTTAGCAGCTGGGTGAGCTACCTCCATCTCCTCAAGAATGGTTGCGCCGTCGTTGCTGACGGTGATGTCGCCCAGAGAGTCCACGATCATCTTGTCCATGCCCTTGGGGCCTAGAGTCGTCTTTATGGCGTCTGCAATAGCTCTAGCCGCCATTATGTTGATTCTCCTAGCTTCCTCCCCCCTAGTCCGTTGGGTGCCCTCTTTGAGTATCAGGACCGGTCTCCCTCCTATCGTCGCCAGAGCCAATTGAAGTCACCTCCCCAAATTCAGGCGAAGGGACCCCTGAGGGTCCTCTGCTCCGTCGATTGACTGCGAGTCTCGCTATTTAAAATATTGCCAAAAAAGGAGGAGCCTCGGGGTGAGGGTCGTCTTGCCCGAAGTCGGTATAATCGGCGGCAGCGGGGTCTATGAGCTACTAGAAGAGCCCAAGAAGCTCTTAGTGGACACACCATTCGGCCAGGTCAAGGTATCCATTGGAGTGCTTGAGGGTAAGGAGGTCGCCTTCATCGCTAGGCATGGAGAGAGGCACGAGATCCCTCCCTTCATGGTCAACTACAGGGCCAATATACTGGCTCTCAGGACGCTAGGTGTCGTCAGGATACTCGCGACTAACGCTGTGGGCGCGATCTATCCAAGCTGGGCGCCTGGAACTATAGTCATTCCACTTGATTTCATAGATTCCACCAAGAGCAGAGCGACCACCTTCAACGATGGAATGGCGAAGATCAGGATCGGAGATCGTGTGGTTGGCGGCGTCGTGCACGCGTCGATGACTCCCAGCACGTACTGCCCAGAGCTGAGGAGGGCCCTGTTGGAGGCTGGAAGAGAACTCGGTCTAGAAATCGTAGATGGTGGAGTCTACGTCTGCGCCGAGGGAAACAGATTTGAGACCCCAGCCGAGATAAGGGCGTTCAGGATACTCGGCGGCGACGTGGTAGGCATGACTGGATGTCCAGAGGCGGCCTTGGCTCGAGAGGTCGCGGCGTGCTACGCGACCGTCAATGTCGTAACAAACTATGCGGCGGGCGTGTCAGGTCCAGTCAAGCTAACTCACGAGGAAGTTGCAGAAGTCTTCTCGAGAAGAATAGATGATGTCAAAGCCCTTCTGAGGTTAGCTGTAGCTAAGATACCGCCTGAGAGGAAGTGTGCCTGCAAGGACGCTTTGGAGGGTGCAGTGGTGGAAGCATGAAGCCTTCCGCCACTCGAGTGAGGAGCGAGTGGGACGTTAAACTGGAGACTCTCCCTAAGCTCGATAGCCTTGACGTTAGGGGCAAGAAGGTCTTCGTAAGAGTGGACATGAACGTCCCAATTGGGAGAGAAGACAGCAGTCAGCCGATTATAATGGACACAACCAAGATAGAGCAGGCCACCACCACGATAGAGACTCTGTTGAATGAGAGCGCAGCCGTAGTAGTGGGCACTCACCAAGGGAGACCGGGAGGACCAGACTTCATTAGCACCGAGGCTCACGCCAAGATCCTGAGCCACATATTAGAGGGCGTGGAGATAAAGTGGACAGACTCCGTAGTGGGTAAGTCTGCTCGAGAGGAGATTAAGAAGCTCCAACCTGGAGAGGTGCTGTTCCTAGAGAACCTGAGGTTTCACTCTGAGGAGAACTTGGAGGCCGATCCCAGGGAACTGGTCAATACACATATGATCAGGCGATTGGCACCTCTAGTCGACGTCTACGTCAACGACGCGTTTCAAGCAGCTCACAGGTCGCAGCCCTCATTGGTGGCCTTCCCCTTGCTTAAGCCATCGGCTGCTGGAAATCTGATGACAACGATGCTCAAGGAACTCGCTGAGATCAACAGGATCGGCGGAAGGAGACTTTTCGCACTAGGAGGCTCCAAGCTCGAGGACAAGATCAAGGTGATGGATGCGGCTTTAAGGAAGGGCCTTGTGGAGGAGATCTTAACGGGCGGGCTGCTGGGAGTTCTGATGGCCGAGGCCGCAGGATACAGAATACCGCGATCCGCATCCATCTACAGGAGGAGGGAGATACTTCTTCCAGCTGCCAAGAGGCTCTTGACCGACTTTGAGGGGAAGATACTTTATCCCGTGGACTTCGTGGTCATCGAGCAGAGCGGAGAAGTTGGGTTAGTACCAGTGTACAACATCCCCGAGGGGGCTAGCGTCGTCGACATAGGCCCAGGTACCGTTGGGATCTACGCAGACCGCGTCGAAGACGCCGACCTTGTCGAAGCAAACGGTCCAATGGGCATCTTTGAGAATCCGAGGTTTCGGAGGGGAACCCTGGAATTCGTTGAGGCTTGCTCTAAGGCTAGGGTTGAGGCCGTCCTGTGCGGCGGCCACCTAAGCGTCGCCGCCAAGATGACCGGTGTTGAGGGCAGGATATACACAGCTGGCGGAGCAATCCTGTACGCGCTGGCTGGCCTACCCTTGCCGGCAGTTGACGTCTTGGTGCGAGAGGTGACATCATGATTAGAGTGGGGGTAGTGGGTTTTGGCACGATAGGATCTAGGATCGCGGGCGCCGTCAGAGCCCAAGGAGACATGGAGCTTGTCGGCGTGGTCAAGCGGACCCCCGACTACAGGGCGTCCATTGCGATCTCGACTAGGGGGCTCAGGTAGTAGCGTGCCTTTGTTTGGGGGTAAAAAGCTGGGTAGAACAGGGAAATCCGGGGCCACGGGAAACTTTAGGACAACTTAGGATCCTGGCAAATAGTTATAGACGCAACCCCGGGTGGAGAGGGTGCCAAGCTCAGGCAGACTTACGAGTCTGCAGGCATTCCAGCTGTATTTCAGGGTGGGGAGGATCCCAGCGTTGCAGAAGTGAGCTTCGTAGCTCAGGTGAACTACGACTCGGCTAGGGGGAAGCGCTACGTTAGGGTCGTGTCCTGCAATACCACAGGGCTCAGCAGATTGCTCTGGGCGTTTAAGCGAGAGTTCGGAGTGGAGAGAGTCATAGTGACCATTGTGAGGAGGTCTGCCGACCCCAGAGAAGTGAAGAGAGGACCTATAGACGCGATAGTACCCGACCCAGTTTCCGTACCCTCTCACCACGCTCGAGACGTTCTCACAGTAATCCCCGACCTCAACATAGTCACGTCTGCCGTCAAAGTTCCGTCAACGCACGGACACGTACACTCTATAGCTCTCAAGCTGTCTCAGGAGACGTCTCGAGAGGAAGTGCTAAGCATGCTGTCGCGAGAGAGAAGAATCGTCTTGGTATCACGCGAGGGTGACGGATTCAAGTCCACCGCCGACCTACTAGAGATCGGAAGGGAGCTCGGTCGGCCAAGGGCAGACATCTATGAGAACGTCGTTTGGGCTGAGTCCATCAAGGTGGACGGCAGGTGGGTCTTCTTGATTCAAGCCATACACCAGGAGGCCATCGTGGTTCCTGAGAATATCGACGCCGTGAGGTCGATGCTCACTGATGTTGATGCCGAGAGATCGATGTCCCTAACAGACAACTCCATTGGCGTTGCCAAGGGGAGGCTTTTCAGATTCCCATGAGCCTCCGATCGGCGTCATTTCACCCTCTTCTTCTCTTTCTGCTCCTGAGCAGAGGCTCCCTCAATTAGTTGAGTGAGGCTCTTCCACCCGGAGGCCAGTATGCTGTACGCTAGTGCTGAGAAGGCCAGCGACGTGAGGAGCGTTTCCCCAGTTCGAGTTGCGAGGGAAGACGCCAGGCCTAGAAGCGGTATCTCCACTCCCCCTACTAAGAGTACTCTAAAGAACGGCCTGGGATCTCCAGCTCGTATCGTCTTGATAGCCCTATCAGCGTAGAAGAAGAGCATTATCGCGAATGCTAGAGCAGCAAGGTTTAGAGGGCCGTACCCAGGTATCAAGGGACAGCCAACCCTCCCGCAGGCTAGCGCCGCTGCCAGCATAGAGCCAGCCGGTCCTAGGCAGGCCCATGATGTGGCTAGGCCCATTCTACGGATGACAAGCTCCTTTTGGTCCAGCTCACTCGTCGTAATGCCCCAACGAGGACGTGTAGACATCGCAGTCAGCTTAAGTCACATAAGTTTTAAAACGCGAGTGGAAACCTGACCAGGACCCGCTGAGTCGCGGTATTATGTGTATTGAGGGTGATGTGAGATGCCTGAGAAGGAGCACGTGAACGTCGTGTTCGTGGGACATGTCGACCACGGCAAGTCCACGCTGGCTGATCGCTTGCTGGAGATATGCGGCGTGG
>CBEVRO010000085.1:0-5455 GCA_965552295.1 uncultured archaeon
TCCGTCATTCGAGGGCACGCTGAGCGCGTCGAGCGCGGACAGCAAGGCCGCCGTGAAACATCTCTGGTCGAACCTGAGAGCGTAGGCGACCCCCTCCCTTGTCACCTTGTGCACTAGCCTGTCTCTGACTATCAGACTGTTCGGCCACGCTAGATCGGTCCACTCCACCCCTAGCGATGCCAAGGTCAACTCGAATCCTGGAGGGACGCCGAACAGGTACGCCTCCTCCCTCCCGTCGGCGCAGTACCCAGTCGTGGCGACTATGCCCACGGCTTGAGCCTCAGCGAGGTCGACCTTAACCCTCCCGAGGGCTCCCTCACCCCATGGGGCTATCAGGTAGTCCCTCCCTGGCCTTACAGAGGTCGTCTTTACCGAGATTACTCTCCCGTTCCTGTAGACGAGGAGCGAGTGATCTCCAGTCACCACAAGCCTCCTGCCAGTCTCGGTCCTAACCTCGTAGAGGGCTCTAGGCGGCCTGTGGACTTGGACGGCGGAGATGGCCGCCCACACGGGTTTCATGGACCTCTTGTCCAGCGCGAGCGTCAGGTACCTGAAGTAGCCCACTCCAGTTCTCTCCACGATTGCCGCAAAGTCTGCTATAGGGCCGACCCAGAGCCTGTCCTCCTTGGAGTCGTAGACCACTATTATCGAGTCTCCAGAGACGCTCTTGCCAGACCTGGTCATTCCAGCGACGAACATGTGTCCTCTGGCGACCGCGTCGAGGTCTAGGTGCAGGGCCGCTCCCAACCCTCGCATCAGACCCACGCGGACCGGTGTGCCTCCCCTAGCGGTGTCCCCAACGAAGGAGGCCAGTTCCTCAGCGGTCGGCTCGTAGACGGGAGTCATGGTTGAGGGAGGTGCCTCGAGTGGGCAGATCTCATCTGTATCTGAATTCCTGTAGCCCAGGACCTCGCACTCCGCGAGAAGGTACTCGAGCTCGCTTGGGTAGTCCGGCACGAGGCCGGAGGAGGAGGCCAGGACTGCGGCGCGACCGGTCTCCATTTCCTCGTTGACCGCAGTGATCTCGTGGACCCTGATGAAGACAGGGGGTCCTGCTGGGCCGAAGAACGGATGCCTAAAAGCGTAGTACCTTCCGATGGCAACTCTGCGATCTCTGCGAACTACGAAAGCCACCTTTGAGGGCGTGGAGCCTGACATCACGTAGCCGACGATCCTTGCCTCCTCCAAGCTCGCTACACCTCATAACTCTCCGTGACGAAGGGCCAGCAGGCTCAACAGCTCAGCTCGTGCCGCACCGAGCTTGGAGGCGAGGGACGAGAACATCCTGTGGTGCAGAATCAGAGCCTCCCTGTGGGTGACCCTCGTGAGCCTGTCTACGGCCACGATGGGCAGTGGAAGCCCGGTTGGCGGAGCCCTGAGGGAGTACAACGTGCTCACG
Source organism: uncultured archaeon (assembly GCA_965552295.1). Lineage (GTDB taxonomy): Archaea > Korarchaeota > Korarchaeia > Korarchaeales > Korarchaeaceae > DRBY01. The sequence continues at coordinate 1,400 of CBEVRO010000085.1, forward strand.
AGGTCGTCAACCCTGTCGAGAGCGTACTCCGGCACGTCGAGCCTGTAATGCGAACCCCCTGGTCCCGCCCTGACCAGAACGACGTGAGGCCTGAGACCGTCGGGGTCCACTCCCGCCTCCTTGAGGTGGCCGACTAGGTCGGCCCAGCCGGAGTCAGCTGGCACGGGGGAGGTGTACTCTCCGGGCGACATGCAGAGCGCCGCTAGGGAGGAGTCGCCAACCCCGTCCAGACCGACCCTCCTGCTGAGGATCGTGGATCTGACCCTCTTCACGACGCCGACGACCGGGACGTCCGAGTCTTTGGCCTCGGCTAGCAACCTGACCAGAGATCTCCAGGCCGTCCAGAAGGTCTCTAAGTAGGTCTCTCCGTAGTGCCTGCCCCTCGGGCTGTAGACGTTCCTCCTGAGCAGGAGCGGGCCGTCCAGCAGGACCCCGTCTCTGGCCTCGTGAAGCAGTCTCAGCGCGAGTTCAAACTGGAGGTAGTACCCCACAAGCGTGGCGAGCTTCCTGGCCTCTTCCTCATCGCCGTACAGACGGGGGAGCCTTGTGGTGGCGGATATCGGTCCTACTGCAACGGAAGGCCCCTCAAAGGCTGCCCCGACGGCTGTGATCACCGGGTACAGGCCTATCACGAGTTCCCTGCCGTTTGCGCCCGCGTCCACGGCGCCCAGCCTCGCGGAGGAGGGATCCGTGGGCCTCGTCATCCTTACGCCTAGGGCCCTTCTGAGGGGAGGCCTCAGCCTCTCGAGGGTTGCAGCTAGGCGAAATGCGTCGTCGACGTGTTCTAGAGCCTGAGACGCGAGCTCAGCGCGCAGCCTGTCATATGGGATCAGCCTGTACTCTATGCGCGCCCCATCGAGGTAGGGTTCGAGCGAACCTAACCCCTTGGGCGCGCGCTCCGCGACCTTGGCCAAGCGCCTCCCCCGACTGAAAATTTTCGAAAAGTTTGGAAATTAAAGGATTGTTGTACCTTATTCAGGTCTAAAATGTAGATTTTCAATCAAAAGGAGAATTTGCGAAAGCACTGCATTTTTGAAGGTAAGACTTATTTAGGATCATCAAAATGAATTATGCAGCGGAAGGCGACCACGCTTGGCCGGCGGAGCGTACCTCGTAGTTGCCGAGAACAGCTCGCTCGAAGAGATAAAGGCAGGACACAAGTTTGCTAGGCCAAGCGTGGTCGTGGGACTTCTTCACAGAGGGTGGAAGCGCCACTCACCCGTCAAGGAGTACTGCGAGCACATTGAGGGGTTGGTCGAGAGAGTGGAGGTCCTTGAGCTGAACCTCTACGACTTTGACGAGATCATGGACGTGGTGCACCACATCGCGGAAGATGCTGATAGGACAGATAGCGAGGTCTTCCTCCTGCTTAACTCAGTCTCCCCAGTCGTGCCGGCTGCATTCGAAGCGTCTGCTTCTTTCCTTGGCCTGAGAGTGATCGTGGCCTACGGAGACGCCGCTGCCGAGATTCCAGTCCCGCCCGCGAGCGTGCTGGCCATGCCGAAGAAGGTGCTTGAGATAGTCGCAGCATTGGCCGCGCGGGAAGAGGGAGTGAAGCTGAGCGAGCTGGCTTCGATGGTGGAGCACAGGGAGAAGGGAGGGAGGAAGGGGAAGACAGACGAGGTGAGGAGGAGGGTGGCCACGGTTGACTACTACATTAACAGGTACCTCAAGCCGGCCGGGCTGGTGGTGGTAGGCCCCTCTCCAGGAGAGGAGGGTAGATCCTTCCGAATCTGGCTCACCGATAGGGGGAAGGTGGTCGCAAGGAGAATCTCTGACTACCTAGCATCGTACCCAGAGGGCAGGACCGGTCGCGCGGGGTACAGGAAGCTGGGTGTGGCTCAGGCGAGGCAGCTTTAGATTCCAAGGTCGCCTCTCGTGAATGCCGTCTGCTTTTTGGTTCATTAGGCTTGAGTGGGCTACTAGTGAAGTAGTTTTCGAAATTCGATCTGAGCGTGGCCCAATCTAATTGGCCACCTTCAGTAGGTCCCCTGCGTAAGCGATGCGTGGCTTTATGAGTGCCCCTGCGCCAGCAGGTCGGTTGAGATGGAGTGCGACCAATCGGCGCGGATCACGCTGTACTACCTTGCATTCAGCGTCTCTCTGGCCCACGGGATCATAATCTCGCTGCTCTCACTCTATCTCGACGCAATGGGCTTCAAAGGGTTGGGAATAGGCCTCTTCAACGCCGGATTCACCGTAGCGTCGGCGCTGGCCTCGTGGACGGCAGGGAGGCTCTCGGCGTCTAGAGGGTACGCATGCGCGCTCCTCGCCGCCTTGATCCCTCCAACGCTCGTGACGCCGCTCTACTCGGTCGCCCTCGTCCCATCGGTCGCCGCAGCATGCGTCATGATCTACGGGCTCTCGAGCGGCGCCTTCAGCACCGCTGCCGTGGGCCTCCTCTCAGAGATACCGGGCCCCAAGGGAGCAGCCGTCTCGTTTGGGGCGTTTTACACGGCGATGGTCCTAGGGAGAACCCTCTCAGGAACGGTAGCTGGGGTTCTGATCGAGAGGCTAGGCTACGGCTACCTGCTGCTGTCCGCGGGGCTGATCATGGCGACTGCAATACCTCCCGCTCTGTCGTTGAGGAGGTCCGCAGGAAGGAGGGGAGCCCAAGAATCAGGTGACGTGGTCAGCCAAGGTGACGGAATCTCGAAGCCCATGAAGCTCCTGCTCCTGGCCCTCTTCCTCCACACTATGGGCTTCATGGCGGTCAGCCCCTTCTTCTCGCTCTATGCCCTGAAGGTCTTGGGCATAGGCGAGGCTCTAGTGGGGACGCTCATGTCGATAAGGAGTTCGGGGGTCCTGTTCAGCCAGCTTGCCGCAGGCTACCTGACCCAGGTGACTGGCTCTGCAGAGGTGCTGACAGCTCACGTCGCCCTCTCATCAGTTGCGTGGGCCTCCTTCACTCTGGCTAGAGGGTACTGGTCTGCGGCGGCTATCCTGCTCGCCGGCGGCGTGGTGGGCGCGCTCGACATGCCAGCCAGGAGGACTCTCATATCAGAGCTGAGCAAGCCGGGGAGGGAAAGAGCGAGGGCAATGGGCCTCGTGGACCTTACGACGGGGATAGCCTCAGCCGTTGGCTTCCTGTTGGGGGGCATCCTGTGGGACCACCTCGGGCCAGAGGCCCCCTTCCTCACCGCCGCGGCCTACAACGCTCTGGCGGTACCGCTGATCATCCTGATCCTCAGGTTCAGCAGGTCGGTCCGGGGCTCCCCTACTACCCAGATTTTGAGTACTTCAGCAATCTCTCCAGATCTTTCCTGACTAGAGCCTCCATCTCTCTATACAGCTCTGGATTTTTGTCCTTCAGCTCTTCAAGCCTAATGGCCGCGTTTATCACGTCGTACTTCCTCCTCACCAGCGAGGCTCTATCCATCCGCTGCTTTAGATCATTGATTAGAGGGTCGAAGACCCCGGCGAGGGTTCCGATGACTCTGCCCAGTAGCTTAAGGAAGTCGTACCAGATGGCGTCCAATCTGAGCCTGGGGATCGCTTGAACGAGGTAGACCAAGCTGAGCAGGAGGAGTATTGTGCCGACCCTCTTCGTGATCCAGACCCCCAGTAGGGCCTGAGAGATTTCTAGCCTCTCGATGATCAGGTATGTCATGAAGGTCAGCGTGGCCATGAACAGGTCAACTCCCTTTCCGAGCCTGAAGACATTGAACACGAACCAGTTCATGACAAGGAATACTATCCCCAGCACGAAGGTGAGCGATTCGATCAGGTAAAAGGTGACTAAGACTATGGTGCAGATGGCCGATACCGCCAAGTCCCGGATAGCAGCCAGCTGCCCAATGATGTTCCTCCGCAGCTGAAGGTCCGCCAGGGCTATCACCGAGAGCGACAGGAGGATCCCTATATCGGCAATGCCGACCAACGTGTCCGTCTCTAGCAGACCCATTATCGCGGCTACGACGAGTGTGAATAGCCACGAGTACTTGGTGAAGCTCTGGGGTACGAGGCCGTCCCTGCCCAACTCCTCGAGGTGACGCTTGGCAGCCATGTAAGAGGGCGTCAAGGTCGTTATTGCTGCCAGGAGCACGAGCGCCGAGT
>CBEVRO010000086.1:0-5421 GCA_965552295.1 uncultured archaeon
GTCCAAGAACCGAAGACATCTTTAACTGTGATAAAAATAAATAATTGGAACTCTTTATTTATAGACTGTAATAGACTTTATTGCAAGCTAAGTTGAATCCACTCGCCCAGCCTCCTCAGCGCCCTGTACCTGTGGGAGACCTGGTTCTTCGCCTCCCCTAGCTCGCCGTAGGTCAGCCCTCCGGGCTCGTCAGGCTCGAATATCGGGTCGAACCCCCATCCCCCGCCTCTTATGGACGTTGCAATTCTGCCAGGCGTCTCGCCCGTTAGGATCACGGGTGGGAGTTCGACGGCCGTGACGACCGCGACGACGGATTTGAAGACCGCTCTCCTGTGCTCTACCCCCTCCATCAGCCTCAGGATCCCTGGGTTCCCTATCGTCCTGAAGACGAAGGAGGAGTAAGGCCCTGGAAAGCCGTTGAGCGCTTCTATGAAGAGGCCTGCGTCCTCTATGAAGAACGGCGGTTCGACCTTACCCTTCAGCCACTCGGCCGAGTAGGAGGCGACCTCCTCCAGGCTGTCCGCCTGGATCTCAGGGTACTCCAGCTTGACCCAGTCGACGTGGAGCCCGTACCTGGAGAGTATCTTCCTAGCCTCCTCGAACTTGTGGCTGTTGTGGGTCACGAATCTCAGCCTATCCAACTCCTGTACCTCCCTCTGGCCTCAACCTTTTCCAGCCTCTTAACCACGAGGTCCGCCTTGGGGTTGGCCTCCTTGTAGCCGCGCAGAAGTGCCTCAAAGAATCGCTCTGCCTCAGAGGGTGCCAGCGCGGCCACGGACTTCTTTAGGACGTGGAGGTCGACTGCCATGTCCTCAACGCTCTTTGAGAACTCGCCAAGGCCGAAGTCGAGGAGGCAGATCTCGCGCTCTCCCGTCAAGATCACGTTGAGGGGAGTGAGGTCGTTGTGCACTATTCCAGCTGCATGCATCAGGCCCACCTGCCTGCCGAGTTCCTCGGCGAGGGATTCTTGAATGGGCTCGCTCTTGAGTATCTCGAGGAGAGTCGGTCCCTCCACCTTCTCTAGGAGCATGGTGTCCTCCCAGACATCCAAGACTGCTGGACACCTGACGCCCTTCTCCTTCGCTCTCATGAGTATCCTGGCCTCGAGTCGCGTCCTCGCCGTTCTCAGCCTGATGTCCAGCGCTGGATGCCTGTAGCCCTTCTTTATCCTCCTCTTCTCGATCACGGGGAGGCCCCACAGGTCGCTCTCGTAGACCTCAGCTTCTGCCCCTCTGTGGATCAGCCTGGCCATCCGTACTTCCCCCTGAGTGGAACGAAGGCGACCTCAGTTATCGCGGTCGTCTTGTACTCACCCTCTTCCTCTTTGTCAATCACTGCCAGCACCTGCCCGCCCCACCATGTGGGTTCTCCCACTGGCAGAACCATCCTCCCGCCAACCTTGAGCTGCTCGAGCAAGGGTTCAGGAGGCTTCGGCGCCGCTGCGGTGATGAGTATCCTATCTGGCCTGATGCGAAGAGGGAGCCCGGCGCTCCCGTCGTGAGCTAGCACGCTGACCCTGTCTGAGTAGCCGGTCTTCTTCAGGTTCTTCCACGCCCACCTGGCCAGCGACGGGATTATCTCTGCCGTGTAGACGTGCCCCCACTCGGTGGGGTCCTCCCCCGTCGGGGCCACTACCTCAGCTATCGTCGCTGCGTGGTACCCGCTGCCTGTGCCCACCTCGAAGACCACCATCCCCCTCCGCAGGGCGAGGAGCTCATCCATCATGAATACCATGTTTCGCCCGGCCCCCGAGGGCCGTGTGGCGCGCTGATGGTCTGCCCCTCGCCTATCGGGAGGGGGTGGTCCCTGTAGGCCTCCCCCCTGTATCGCGAGGGCACGAACTCCTCCCTAGGGACCATTAGGGCTGCCCTGCGAACCTCCGGCGTCCTTATCACACCCAGCATCTCCAGCCTTTTTACAAGCTCGGCTCGCTCTTCCTCCAGGACCCCTGCCCACCCCCTAGTCATGCCCGGTGAGGGAGGCTTTAGAGTTGAGTGAGAGGGTCTTCACGATAAGGGCGGTCGGCCACCCGAACATCTCGGCCACGCACAGAACCACCATGGAGCTGACAAAGGATGACTACGTCACCAAGAGGGGGGACTGCATCGTTGGAATAAGCTCCAGCGCCGCCTGCGCGGATTTGCCGGAGTGGCTGAGGCAGCACCTCACCTCCGGAGGGGGCGTCGTCATCGAGCTCCGCGTGGGCGACTTCACCTTCTCATTTCAAGCCCAGGGAGACCCTCGGCTGACCCTGAGGAGTGAGCGGAACATTGTGATAAGAAGGTCGGACTACGTCGACGACAGGACGCTCGCCGTGAGAGCCGAGGCCGCCGCGAGAGACGTCCCGAGGGAGATGGTGGCCCTCCTGAGGAGGGGCGAGAGGCTCGTCGTGAATATCCGCCCCGTGCAGGCCTCAGAGGAAGCCCTGGGCCGACGGGTCTGAGGGCAGCAGAGCCTCTCTGAGCAGCGAAGTGGCGTAGACCCCGCGAGGGAGCACGAAGTGTGCGGCTAGGATTCCCTGCATCTCAAGCACCCGCAGATTTCGCGCGTAGGCTATAGCTGGCCTCAGCTCCCCTCTGCACGTCAGACCCAGCTCTGGAATGTCGAAAGAATTCAGAGTGAGTCCGTCCTCGCTGAGGAGTTCCTCCATCTTGGACTTCGCCCACCCAGAGGGTAGGGTTGTGCCCACGCCTGGGAGGGGCAGCGCCAAGATCGGCTCAGAGTTCTCATCGACGATCGTGGGATCTCCAGCCGCGGGCTCCAGCTTGCGCTCAGAGATTCGCATAGAGAGCAGTCTGTTGAAGATGTAAGCTTGGTACGAGTGGACTAGCAGCTCGAGCACGCTCCTTCCAATTTTCTTGAGGGCTCTCAGCGGATCTTCCCCCCTCCTGAGGGCCTCTCCTACCTTCCGCTCGTAGGAGCCGCCCTCTGGCTTGGAAGCGATCCTCTCCACGGCCTCTCTAAACCTCCTCTGCAAAATTAGCCTGCCCAACTCGTGATTCAGCGGCTCTCTGTCTCCAAATCTCTGATAGGAGAAGAAGTTTGGGAACCCGCCCGCCAGCTCCCTCAGCCTCGCGGAGAGCTCGAGAGACGCCGTGCCCCTGACTACCACTACGAACCTATTTCCGCTGTTTGACCCTCTGCTGACAGGCCTCTCAGACCTGCAGACGAAGCGAATGAGTACGTCTCTGAACCGAACGAAGTCGGGCGGTCTGCCGACCGGAGCGCTCATGAACTGAGCGGCCACAGCCCTCTTGTCCTTCAGCCCCGCGAAGGAGACCTTCCTGACTGGGATTCTGAGTACCTCTGCAAGCTTCGCCGCAGCGGCGAGCGTGGTCTGGCCGAACTTGATCACGACGAACACCGCGTGCGGTCCCTCATCGACGTTGGGGCTTCTCAGCCCGGAGGCGGACTCCGTAGCTGAGGCTCCACCCCAGATCTCATCCACCACGAAGTCCGAGAGCCTGGACCTTAGCCTCCCAGGAATTCGACTCCAATTCTTGTAGTAGCAGAGGATACCTATACGCCTATCCAGCCCCGGCGGCTCTGGCAAAAAGCTCACCTGAGGAGTGGGAGCCTCCCTGTGACTTTGTCCACTAGGTCGGACCTGTGGGGCCCGACCGCCACGGCTGTGAGAGTTCCGGGGGGTAGCTCCGTCAGTCCAGCGTCTCTCACGATTGCTCTGGGGAGTCCGAGCCTCTCAGCCTGCCTGTACACCTCAAGGAGCTCCTCTTCAGACGAGACGGCCACCACAACCTTCTTGCTCCCCTCCTCCTTCCAAGCCCTGTAGGCCTCGGGGTGTCTATCCCTCGCCATCTCAGCTGCCATGCAGGCTGCATGGGCCACTTGAACGGCCAGCTTGCCGACGCTCATCTTGAGATCACGTCGGACAGCTATCACCTGCTTGTACGCGAACTCCGTCACTACGGGGCCACCTCCCCCAGCAGGCTGACGAACTCCCTGGCCACGGCCTCCCAGCTCCTAGATAGGGCGAACTCTCTGGCCGACTTGGAGACCCTCTCAAGAGCTTCCGCATCTCTCAGCGCGGCCGAGAGCTTCTTGGACATGTCCTCTAGGCTCCTTTCAGCTAGAAAACCGGTGACCCCATCCTCAATGAGTTCCGGCAGGGCCCCGACCCTGGCGGCGAGGGGAGGGGTTCCGGCGGCCATGGATTCGAGCGCCGAGAGGCCGTATCCCTCGAACCTCGGCGCGTGTATGGTGAGGTCACAGGCCCTGAAGACCAGTGGGATCCTGTCGTGTGGAACTGGTCCTAGGAAGAGCACTCTGTGCTCGGACCTCAGCTCTCTTGCCTTGGACTTCAGCCTCCCGAGGAGCGGGCCTCCCCCCGCCACTACCACCACTGCGTCCCTCGCGGACAGGGCCACCTCCAGCGCCAGCTCGGGGTCTCTGACTGGAACCAGAGAGCCTACTATCCCCAGGACGGGGCCGTCACCCCTGATGCCGAGCTCTTCTCTGGCGTCCTCCCTGCTGGGCAGGCTTCGAAAGGCTCTAGCGTCCACACCACCTCCTATGACCTCTGGGCGGACGCCAAACCTCTCTTGCACTAACGAGGAGAGAAACCTGCTGACCGCTACATTTGCGGCAGCCTTCCGGCAGGCGCGAGACACTAGGCTGCCGCCCCTCTTGACCAAAGCGTCCGTCCCGTGGAAGACGGGGACGTATGGAGGACCACCCAGGAACCTAGCGAGCCAGGCGGCGACTCCAGAGGTCTTCGCATAGTGAGCGACCACCACGTCGTGGTCGCCGAACTCTGTGGCCAGCTTGACTGCCGCCAGACCCATGAACGAGATCCCTCTCAGACCCCTCACTCGGGGGGTCGGCAGGCTCACCACCCTCTCGCCGCTCCGGCTCCTAGCCCAACCGTACGATACGACGGTAACGTCGTGACCGAGGCGCAAGAACTCCTCGGCGAGCCTAGTGTTGTATACCTGAGCCCCGCCGATATCGGGGTGGTAAGGACCCAGAAGAACTATCCGCACCTCTCAGCGCCGCCGAACCGCTGATTTAAGTTTCTCGTAGGCGCCATGTGAATGGGCCTGAGATGGGGGTCAAGCTGGGAGACCTCGTGAAGGGTAGGGTCGTGGATCTGGAAGACCTGGCTGGGAAGAAGCTGGCCCTGGACGCCTACAACGCCATGTACCAGTTCCTAGCGAAGGTGAGGCAGGCTGACGGAACCCCCTTGATGACGAGCAGGGGAGAGATCACCTCCGTGCACTCTGGGATATTCTACAGGACGGCAAACCTCCTGTCTATCGGGATAATACCGGTCTACGTCTTCGACGGGGAGCCGCCGGAGTTCAAGAGGAAGACCATAGAGGAGAGGGAGATCAGGAGAGAAGAGGCCAGGGAGAAGTGGATGGAGGCCGCCGAGAAGGGGGACATAGAGGAGATGAGGAAGTA
>CBEVRO010000087.1:0-5312 GCA_965552295.1 uncultured archaeon
TCGAGGCGCGCTCTCCAGTCCTCTCAAACGTGTTCGGCGGTCTCTCTGGGCCAGCGCTCAAGCCGGTGGCCGTTCGGGTTGTTTATGAGTTGTATGAGGAGTTCCGAGGTGAGGTGCCCATCGTCAGCGTTGGCGGCGTGCAGGGTTGGAGAGACGCCGTTGAGTTCCTGTTAGCGGGGGCGTCCGCAGTTGAGATAGGAACTGCCATAGCTTCTAAGGGTATTGTGATCTTCAGAGAGGTAACTGAAGGAGTCAGATCCTACCTCAATAGAGTCGGCCTCGGCCCCGTCTCTCAGCTCGTTAGAGGAGCTCACTGGCGGGCGAGTAGACCAACTCAATCCTCGATCTCCAGAGGCTCACCCAATGAGTAAGCGAGTAGTGTGGCGCACCTCAGCTCTCTTGTTGCGGCTGAACAAACATTAAATTGAGAATTAAGACTGCCGAGCCGGTGCCTGGCATGCTAGAATCAGTGCCGATCATAATCGGTGTAATAGCCCTAGCATTCGTTCAGTTCTTGTACTACAACGTATCGAGGGAGGACGCAGGAACCCAGAGGATGAGGGAGATTGCGAGCTACATTCAAGAGGGTGCAAATGCGTACATGAAGCGTCAGTACACCACCATAGCCTACTTCATCCTCGCGCTGGCCGTCGTGATAGGCATCTTCAGGGGAGGGCTGTCGGCGGTATCTTTCATACTTGGATCCGGGCTCTCCCTGCTCGCGGCCTACATTGGAATGAACGCCGCCACCAGAGCTAACGTGAGAACTGCTGCGGCCGCCATGAAGTCCCCAGGTAAGGCCCTGAAGATCGCCTTCTGGGGCGGAGCCGTCATGGGGGTCTCCATAGTCGGGCTGAGCGTGCTGGGTATTGGAACGCTCTTCGCGGTATTCACCAGAGTGTTGGGAGGAGTCAGAGAGGCCGCGCTGGACGCCGTCGTGCCCTTCGGACTTGGTGCGAGCCTGGCGGCCCTGTTCGCCCAGCTGGGCGGAGGTATTTACACCAAGGCGGCCGACATAGGAGCGGACCTAGTGGGTAAGGTAGAGGCGGGCATCCCAGAGGATGACCCGAGAAACCCTGCCGTGATAGCAGATCAGGTTGGAGACAACGTTGGAGACTGCGCTGGGCGTGGAGCAGACCTCTTTGAGTCCTTCTCCGACAACATAATCGGCATGATGATACTGGGCATCGCGTTCTTCCACAAGTACGGAGAGGCTGGCATCTTCTTCCCGCTGGTGGCCGAGGCCATCGGCGTCCTCTCCACGATAGTCGCCGTGCTCCTCATCAGGGAGAAGACCGAGGATCCCGTTGCCACCATAAACGTGGCTCTGCTCTCAGCTGGGATCTTAAACGCCTTGGTCTTTTACGTCCTGAGCGTAAGGCTGTTGGGAGATCCTCGGATATTCGTGGCCGCCCTCTTGGGGCTTCTGGCCAGCCTGTTCGTGGGGCTTATCGTGCAGTACTACACCGGAACCACCTACAGGCCCGTCAGGAATATCGCGGACTCCAGCGTGTTTGGACCGGCGCTGGACGTCATAGCAGGCTTGTCTGTTGGCCTCGAGAGCGCCTTCTTGCCCTTCGTCGTCATTTCAGCGGTCGTGGTAATTGCCTACGCCTTGGCGGGCCTCTATGGCATAGCCGCCGCCACCGTGGGCATACTGTCGACCACTGGAATCATCATGGCTTCCGACACGTTCGGCCCCATTAGCGACAACGCCGCTGGCATTGCAGAGATGAGCGGACTCAGCAAGGAGATCAGAGATAGTCTAGACGTTCTTGACGCAGTTGGCAACACCACCAAGGCGATTACGAAGGGCTACGCCATGGCGTGCGCGGTGCTCTCCGCTTTCGTGCTCTTCGCGGCGTACCTGGAGGTGGTAGGCCTAGCCGATGCGGTTGGGCCCAGGGTAGACATAGCTGACCCAGAGATCCTCGTTGGTCTCATACTCGGCGGCGTCTTGGCGTTCTTGTTCTCGGCGCTCGCGATAAGGGCCGTTGGGAAGACCGCCGGAGAGATGGTCGCAGAAGTGAGGAGGCAGTTCAGGGAGATACCCGGTCTCCTTGAAGGTAAAGCAAAGCCCGACTACGCCAGGTGCGTAGACATAGCCACCAAGCACGCATTGAGAGAGATGATAGCGCCAACCTTGATCACCCTCGCAGCCCCGATAATCGTCGGGGTCACGCTGGGAGTTGGACCGCTAGGCTCGTTCATAGTTGGAGGCACAATAGTCGGAGGGCTCCTCGCCGTCTTCATGATAAACGCGGGTGGTGCCCTCGACAACGCCAAGAAGCTCATAGAATCGGGCCTGCACGGAGGAAAGGGCTCCGAGGCTCATAAGGCTGCTGTCGTTGGAGACACCGTTGGAGACCCGCTAAAGGATACCGCTGGCCCGTCGCTGCACATATTCGTGAAGCTGATAACGATAGTCGCCTTGACCTTCGCCCCACTGTTCCTGTGAGGCAAAACAGGGTCTGTTTCTCCCTTTTCCCTTTTATCCACTGGGAAGAAGTTGACAATTCCCTGGAGTCATTCTCCCCCTACATCTTTACAGAGCCTCGTGAAGAGAGCCGGAGCAAGAATGTGGTGACTGCAACCACCCCCAACAAGCTCTGCGCACTCTCTGCCCCCCTATGACCTCAGTCTGCAGGGCCATCGATACAAGCACGAGTCCCAGATCGCCCATGGGCACCATGCCCATGCCTATTGAGAGAGCCTGCCTGGGGGCGAACTTCAGGGCCGCTGGAGCGGCCGCGGCCAACGTTTTGACCAGAAGCGCGGGCACCCTCAGTGCTGATGTGGTCGCGATAACCGTGGGCACGAGGAACAGCTCGCGTCCACTAGGGTTCCAACGTAGGTGAAGAAGAGGGAGCCAAACATCAGTCGGAGGTGATCTACGAACTGCTCAACCTCGGCTTTGGACTCGCCGACGGCAAGTCCGGCAGCGTAGGCGCCTAGGAGAGGGCTCAGACCCAATGCTGCAGCTCCTGCAGAGGTTATGAAGCAGAGGGAAACCGTGACAGTCTCCACCGCCCCCCTCGCGCCAACCTTGGCGGCCTGCTCCACTATCGGCGGGATCAGGAAGGTCGCGGCGGCCAGGACCATCAGCCAGGCTGCCAGGAAGACGACTCCTCGCGTTATCGCGTAGCCGAGGCTTATTGGAATCTTGCTCTCAACCGCTCCCAGCACGATGCCCATCGACGACAGAACCAGAACGTCGTTTATCACGGCCGCGTTGACCAGCAGCTCGCCCATCGCCGATTCCAGCAGGCCTCTCTCTCATCGTCTCAATAGTTATCGCAACTCCAGTGGCCATGAATACGGTGGAGGCTATCAGAGCGGCAACCCTGCTCTTCCCGGCGGCGCTGTGAAGCAAGAAGGATGCCGCATATGGGACGCCTCGTCCCATATGTTGGCGTTTGTGATCTCGCAAACGCCATCACGTGATCGTTGATCACGATGAGGGGCTCTCCAAAGATCACGATGCCCCCGCCTGGAGCGTAGGGGCTCAGAATCACTCCGGCCAGCAGGTCGCCCAACATCGACGGAAGCCTGAGAGCCCCCATGGCGCCGGCGAGCATCTTCCCTGCAAATACTAGGGTTCCCATGGTGACTACGGCCCTCATCAGGGGCTCCATTTTTCGAGGCTCACCAGAACAATGGGTGGGTTGTAGAAAAAGTCGTGGGGTCGCTTCCCTGTAGAGACCTCGATCGGCACTCAGATTAGAATGTTCTATCTCTCGCTTTCATTGAAGGAGGTTCACGCAATTTCAAGTCTTAGGAATGTGTGAAACCTCAAAGTGTTTTTACAACTCGAGAGAACACCTAAGAGCCCCCTCAATGGGTTGAGTTATTTTTCCCTGTGATTACGCTAGTCAGGCGAGAGGTCCGCGCAGCCTACCATCAAGCCCTATGAGCGATATTCTAGAGGCTCTGAGACGTCGCGCGTTAGATCTGACATTCGACTGCCATCAACTCAGTAGCCCCATGGCCCCGAGCTTCTCCCTGAAGTGCTCTAGAGCCTTCACCACGTACTCCTTAGTGATCTGACCGTGAGGGCTCGGCGTCTCCAATATTCTCTCAGGCACCCTGAGCTTTGTAGGATTGAAGCCCATTCCCACCTTCAAGGCCATTCGCTCCCTGTAGATCTTCCACCCAAGCTCTCTGAGTTCATCTGGCGTCATGTTGACTCCCAGCGGAGCGAGGGCCTTGGACACCATCTCCGGCTTGTAGAGTCCCCTGGCGAATAGGCATATCACGAGGCTGTTGAGCACCATCCTCCAGGCTTCCTCCTTCATCAGGTCGTCCACGACCTTCTCTGGTTCTGGAAGCTCCTTCACCTTTTGGTCGTAGGAGTAGCCCCCGTTATCGAGGTGGCTGTGCCTCCCTCCTATCAGGAAGCCTATGTGTGCGGCGGGACCGGTGTGATAGCCAGGCATCTCGTTCCCGCCGAATGCCATGGCGAACTCCCTGCCGCCATAGATCTCCGAGGCCCTCTCGACCCCCTGAGCGAGAGCCTTGTAGAAGTCGTTGGGCTGCTCGACGATCAGGGCTATGGCCCTCCTGTAGGCCTCTGCGTCCCCCCACTTGAGCTTCACCACGGTGTCTTCTTCCCTCACTAGACCCCTCTCGAGGGCCTCGGTTGCCCATGCTAGAGCGACGCCTGTGCTCATGGCGTCTAGGCCTAACCTCTCCACCTCGTGTATCATTCTAAGCAGCCAGACGGGGTCTCCTACACCGAGCATGCTGCCCAGAGCGTAGATGAGCTCGTAGTCGTATGACACGACCGTGGTCTTGTAGAAGTACTTCTCGTGCGGGTAGGGTTCCCTTATGGCCGCCAGGTGAATGCAGGCGACTGGGCATCCAGAGCAGGCGGTACGCCTTGCTAGGTAATTCGCAGCCATGGCCTCTCCAGAGATGTCCTCAGCCTGCTCGAACCTCCCTGACTTCAGGTTCCTGGTGGGCAGCGCGCCTATCTCGTTTAGCGGAAGCACGTTCATTGGAGTTCCGAGGTCGTGATACTTCTGCATCAGGTTGGACCTCGTGGCCAGGTCGTAGAGTTCGTCGTACACCTCCCTGTAGCCCCTCCTGTCGGGCACCTTGAGCGACTTCCTGCCAGAGACAACCACGGCCTTCAGCTTCTTCGACCCGAATACGGCGCCCAGTCCCAGCCTGCCGAAGTGCCTGTAGGTCTCGGTGACCACGCACGCATACTTGACGAGGTTCTCGCCAGCCAGCCCTATTCTCATTATGGTCCTGAAGCCCGGGCTCGGCTCCCTCTCGCGTATCACTCTGCCCACGGTCTCGCTGCTCGA
>CBEVRO010000088.1:0-5294 GCA_965552295.1 uncultured archaeon
AACCTCTGGCGGGCCTATGTATAGGGTCTTGCTGGCGCTCCTGCTCCTGATGTGGGTGAAGAACGCCATGGCCCCAAAGTCCGTCAGGGTTGCGTGAATCCTGGCCGCTTCAGCTGCCTGCCACGGAGTGAGGCTAACGACGGATTTTGAGGACTCGACGCGCGAGATCAGCGACTCGGCTATACTTTCAGCTGTTTCCAGGCTAATCAGCATCTAATTTACCCTCCACTCGCGTTTTCTTGCTGCGAATCGTTGGCATCGCTGAACGTCGAAATAGTGGGTTGCATTCGCCTTACAAGACCCGCTAATAAGCGTTACCACATATTTCATGACTCTAATATACTGCTTAGCAAGCCCCTCGCTTTAGAAACGATATTTCCAGGTCCTACCATCCCGACATCGCAGGCGTAGGCCGTGACGAGATGGGCTGGAGTCAGATCGAACAAGCTGCACCTCAGCTCAACTCCCTCGCTCGGCTCAGGCAGTCCCTCGCACGACGCGGTCGCGAGTTTTTCCCCTTCTCCGGACAAGTCGACCTTCATGAGGTCTGTGGCTGAGAACAGCGGTATGCCAACCTCCCTGGCGGCTAGCGCGGCGTGGAAGGTGCCAACCTTGTTGACGAGCGATCCGTCTGCCAGTACGGCGTCGGCGCCCACCAAGACCGCGTCAACCTCGCTCACGAACCTGCCCACGCATGAGTCGGGTATCAGCTCGACGCGGATCCCCTGAGACGCGAGCCACGCCGCCGTCTGTGTGCCCTCTCCCAAGGGCAGGCTGTGAGCCACGAGCACTCGGGACAGTTGGCCTCGGCTGGCCGCCATCTCGAGGGCCGATAGCACGGTCGAACTTCTGCTGAGCGTCATGACAGACTCGGCATCCCTGATGGCAGAGGCTGCTGTATGAGCGGCTCTGAGCCTGGAGTTGACCGCCAAATTCCTCAGCTTGATCAAAGGCTCTTCGGCGCGTGAGGGCCACTCCGGTAGGTTCCTGAAGACTATCAGGAGGTTCCTCAGCGGCACCATCTCTGGATGAGACGAGACGACCCTCAACAGCTCACGCTCCACGATCTCTCGGTCAATGTGAGCTGACGCGGCGGCTATGAGATTCTCCAAGACATTTACAAAGAGTTCCGACGCTCCAGACTTCAGGTCTCTAGCCGCCTGCCTCAATCCCTCAAGTGGACCTTTGCATCCCGCCATTGGCAGTCCGTTGCAGCTTCCGGCATAAAGGGATGAAGATTACGGAGCCTCCGCGCCAATCGCTTCAACCGTTTTCACCGTTTCGCCACTGTCCTTTTTATTAGACCCGCGGCCGATGAACACTGCCGATAGCATGAGGCCAGCCGTTGCTTCTTACTCAACACACGCTGAGCTGGGAGGTGCGCCCTCACATTGTGCGGCATAGTTGGCATTGCCCTCAGAGAGGGCTCTGCGGCGCGACTGCTCGTCGAGGGACTGAGGAGACTTGAGTACAGGGGCTACGACTCCGCCGGGATCGCTTTAGTAGACGGGAACTCGTTGACCGTACTGAAGGGCGTTGGAACCATTGGGGAACTCGAGAGGAAGTTCTCCATATCGAGCATGCCAGGATCTGTGGGCGTGGGTCACACGAGGTGGGCCACTCACGGAGGGGTCACCGACTGGAACGCTCACCCTCACGTTGACTGCGAGGGCAAGATCGCCGTGGTGCACAACGGCGTCATAGACAACTTCGCGGAGCTGAGGGAGTCGCTCGAGGAGAGGGGACACGAGTTCAAGTCGGAGACCGACACGGAGGTGGTCCCCCACCTCTTCGAAGAGGGGCTCGCGAGGGACATGCCGCCCCTGAAGGCGTTTGCGTGGGCTATCTCGATGCTCGAGGGGAGCTACGCCATCGCCAGCATTCTGGCCGGCTCTAAAGAGATTTTGGTCGCTAGGAGGGGCTCCCCGCTGGTTCTCGGAGTCTCTGACTCTGGAAACATGTGCGCCTCAGACATAGCCGCCATGCTCCACTTCACGAACCGGTACATCCCCCTCAACGACGGGGAGATCGCCGTAGTCTCGCCAGAGGGAGTCAGGATCTGGGCGCTGGGTCCAGGGGGAGAGCTTGTTCCAGTGAGCAGAGAGGTCAGAGAAGTTGACTGGACCGCTTCCATGGCTGATAAGGGCCCCTACGACCACTTCATGCTGAAGGAGATCTATGAGCAGCCCGAGGCGCTTGAGCGAACTCTCTCGCAGGCCGAGACCTACTCCGAGAGGGCTGTGGAGTTCCTTCTATCCACGGTAGACTCGGGCGGCAAGATCGTGTTCACGGCCGCCGGCACGTCGTACCACGCCAGCCTCGTGGGCAAGTTCCTGCTGGCCAGGCTGGCTGGCATTCAGGCGGAGAGCTACGTCGCCTCGGAGTTCGAGGACTGGGCCCTACCGCACGTGCGTGAGGGCGACCTGGTGTTTGCGATCAGCCAGTCTGGAGAGACCGCCGACGTCCTCATCGCGGTGAGGGCAGCCAAGAAGGTCGGGGCGAGGGTAATCGCCATGGTGAACGTCCCGGGCTCGACCCTCACTCGAGAGTCAGACGAGGTTCTCTACATGGGGGCTGGCCCAGAGATCGGTGTGGCCGCGACGAAGACCTACACCTCTCAGGTAGCCATGCTCACCTACCTGACGGCGAGACTCGCCGTCCGAGCGGGCAGGAACACGAGCCTGGCGGGGCAGATAGTGGAGTGGCTGCCCGAGATACCGAAGATCGTCGACGCCAGGCTGAGAGAGATGGACAGG
Source organism: uncultured archaeon (assembly GCA_965552295.1). Lineage (GTDB taxonomy): Archaea > Korarchaeota > Korarchaeia > Korarchaeales > Korarchaeaceae > DRBY01. The sequence goes on from CBEVRO010000088.1 coordinate 2,757, forward strand.
CTGGCCTCCTCGTACGCGGGGTACCTAGTGAAGCACCACAGCGTCTTCTTCTTGGGCAGGGGCGTCAACCTAGCCACGAGCTTGGAGGGAGCCCTCAAGCTGAAGGAGATCAGCTACATACACGCGGAGGGCTTCCCCGGAGGAGAGTACAAGCACGGCCCGCTGGCCCTAATATCTCAGGACACTCCGGCCGTGGCGATCCTGCCTCAGGAGGAGAGGCTGAGACGGCTGATGATCGGCAATATCATGGAGGTCAGGGCAAGGGGGGCCAAGGTCATACTCGTGAGAGCGGACGACGGCGAAGCTCCAGCCGAGATGGAGTTCTCGGCGGCCCCCGAGGGGATACCCGAGGAGCTGACGCCCATACCCTTCATAGTCCCCCTGCAGCTGCTGGCCTATAGGGTGGCCGTCCTGCTGGGCAGGAACCCCGACAAGCCTAGGAACCTGGCGAAGAGCGTGACCGTGATCTGAGTCAATCTTTTTCACGGCAACCGCGGTGTCACACTTGGGTGAGCCCATGCCCGAGATTGAGGAGATAGGGCCCCGCAGGCTCGAGAGGGTCGGCGCCCACAGTCACGTCAGAGGCCTGGGTCTAGACGAGAACATGAGGGCCTTGCCAGTTGCTGACGGCCTAGTGGGTCAGATAAAGGCCAGGGAGGCCGCGGGTCTAGTTGTTCAGATGGCGAAGGAGGGGAAGCTCAGCGGGAAAGCCGTCCTGCTGGCGGGGCCTCCGGGCACGGGCAAGACGGCCATAGCCCTGGCGGTAGCGAGAGAGCTGGGCGAAGACGTGCCATTCATACAGCTCAGCGGCTCGGAGATCTACAGCGCGGAGAGGAAGAAGACCGAGGTGCTGATGGAGGCGATCAGGAAGGCCATCGGGGTCCGACTCAGAGACGTCAGGAAGGTCTATGAGGGAGAGGTGACGAGCATAGACATCAAGATGGGTTCCAGCCCCTACAACCCGTTCGTGAAGGTCCCCCAGAGCGCCGTCTTGTCTCTGGCTACGACCGAGGAGGAGAAGACCCTGAAGGTTGGACCGAACGTCGCTCAGCAGCTCGCAGAGTTCGGGGTTGAAGAGAGCGACGTCATAATGATAGACGCGGAGTCTGGCAGGGTGTCGAGGCTCGGGAGGGTCAGCGATAGGCGCGGCTACGATGTTGATGCTGTGAGGGTCGTCGAGAGGCCCACTGGCCCGGTACTCAAGGAGAAGGAGTTCGTCTACACGATGACCCTCGATGACCTAGATCGCCTCTACGCCAGGAGGAGAGGGGGCTCCCTGTTCAGCCTGCTATTCGGGGCCGCGGAGGAGAAGGAGATCGATCCTGAGATAAGAGCAGCGGTGGACCAGCAGGTGATGGAGTGGGTCAGGGAGGGAAGGGGCGAGATAGTGCCGGGAGTGCTCTTCATAGACGACGCTCACCTGATGGACATAGAGGCTCTGAGCTTCCTGAGCAGGGCTATGGAGGGTGAGCTGGTCCCGATAATAGTGATGGCCACCAACAGGGGGATCACCAAGATCAGGGGGACCGATCTGACGTCTCCGTTCGGCATGCCGCTCGACCTGCTGGACAGGCTGGTCATAATCACCACGAGCAAGTACTCGCCAGAGGAGGTCGAGGAGATCCTCAAGATCAGGGCTAGGGAGGAGCAGGTGGAACTGGATGAGGGGGCTCTCAGGTTCCTGAGGCAGCTGGGGGCCGAGAAGTCGCTGAGGTACGCCGTTCAAATACTGAGCATAGCGGGCGTGAGGGCCAGAGCCGTGGGCAGATCCAAGGTGACGGAAGAGGACGTTAAAGACGTCGCCCAGAAGTTCAGCGACCTGAGAGAGGCCGTAGAACACCTGAAGAAGTATGAAAAAGAGATGCTGGAGTAGAGAGGCTACCCTGGCCTCCTAACCTCCAACTCGGTGTCGAACTCCACGCAGGCCCTCTTGAAGAGCACGCCAACCGGGCAGATCTTCAGAGTGTCCTCCCAGATCTTTCTGACCCTCTCCTCCGGCTCTCTCGACACCACGAATCCCTTTATTTGACCTGAGGTGATTGTGTGCTCTCCCTTTGGCTTCTCGGCCTCCACCACGACCTCCATGTCCTCGAAGCTGACCCCCTTACCCTTCGCAACCATGGCGAAGATCGTCGTGATGCAACCGGCGAGCGCCATGACCGCCAGCTCTAAGGCAGTTGGCGCCGTGTCGGAACCTCCCATGTCCGTTGGGAGATCTGTAACCACACTATGACCTCTTCCGTCGTCTATGACCGACCTGAATCCCTCTACGAGCTTGGAGCGGGCTCTCAACGCTCGTCACCCTCGGGTGCAAAGTCTAAGACCCTATTAAAGGTACCTCACAAGCAGTATAGGAACGTTCAAAATTCGTCGCTCATCAGCCTGGCCCAGCGATCGACTCATGGAGTCTGAGGGGCTGACCAGCGCAGTGAGAGATATACATGTGGAGAGACCCGCTAGAGCCCTAGCGCTCAGTCAGCCTCCAAAGCGGGTCCAATGGACTCCTACGAGCCGTACAGGGAGGAGGCCGGGGGGCAG
>CBEVRO010000089.1:0-5287 GCA_965552295.1 uncultured archaeon
GCATAGTGACTCTAATGGACGTACTCTCTGTAGGCGTGAAGGGTCTGGAGAACGCCGGACTTGATCCAACAACCGCCAAGCACGCTTTCAGGCTTGCTGAAGAGGCCGTGAGGTACCCCTAGAGGGCGCGAGGTTGTCTTTATACGCCAAGGGAGGCTGTGTAGTCCTGCGATGAAGCGCGAACGTCTCATCATCGCGGCCACAGCCCTAGTGGTCATAGCCGGCCTCGCGATCTTCGTCCTGCCTGGGCAGGAGCAGGAGTTTAGAGTCGGCCCTCTCTACTTTGACGTGGAAGAGATCTTGAGGAACGACACCTTGAACGTGGTGATTGGAGCGCGAGAACCTCTGATCTATGAGGATGTCGGGGTAGTGATTACAGTTCTCAGATTTGACAGCGTGACGTGGCTGGGAGGGACCTGGAACCACCGAGCTATACTGGTTGAACCTATGGTCGCGAGGGAGGAGTACGCCGCAATATTTCTCGCCGGTTCAGGTCCAGCATCGTTCAACGAGACTTTCCTGGAGATGTACGGGCTGAGGGCAGCTGTAGAGTCCGGAGTTCCTGTCCTGCTTCTCTATGACGTTCCCCCAGAGTCTGCGTTGGGAGAGAAGAGCGAGGAGGAACTCCTGATAGGCTCGATATCTAAGTTCCGCTCTTCTGGCGAGCCGTCGGATGTCCTGATCTACGCGGTCGCCACCTCGATAATGAGAGCCGCAACGCTCGTGAACACAGTCGCTCACACCCACCCAACGAAGTTTGTAGTCTCCGGAGGAGGGCTGTCTGCCTGGGGCGCCATCCTCGCGGCGAACGCCGACCCTAGAATAGTGGCCGTTGCTGTGAGGTCAATTCCGGCCTGGGACCTGAGGGGAGTCATTGAGTCTTCCGAGGGCGGGCCGTTCATCCAGTCAGTTAGAGAGGCGCTGTCAGCCCTCTCTGAGGAGCAGGTGAGGACGTTCTTGGAGTGCTACGATCCAAAGACCGTCGCTTCCTCACTAGAGGGGAACCTAATGGTGATCTTTGGGGCCTCTGAGTACCCAGGGCCGCTGGGTATGTCGTTCGAACCGAGAGAGCACGCTCCTCTGTTTGCCATAATTCCAGACGAGGGAGGAGCGGAGCTTGAGTCGCTGCCGCAGGCCAGCTACGCTTGGAGGACCTTCCTCAAGCACATGGTCACCGGCTCCCCGCTCCCCTCAATAGGGGAATTGGCAATGGAACCTGCTAACGGCACTATTCGAGCCTCGCTCAAACTTGAGGCGAGAGGGGCCGTTGTGAGGAACGTGGATCTATGGTACGCGACGGCGGACGAGGCGGGCAGGCCCAGCGGTGAGTGGATAAAGCTCAGGATGCAGGACAAGGGAGCTGGAACGTTCTACTGTGAGATCCCAGATACAGGCGAGCCCGTGATAGCTTTTGCCACGATCTGGTTCACATCAGGCGGCTCTGATGGAATGCTGACGACTCCACCAAGAGGGTTCACACCCTGACGTGGAAACGTGAAATTGTTCACCAGTGAGGAGTGAGGTCGATGGGCATTCTTCGACGGCGGAAGGGCAGGTCCAAGAAGAGGGGCACGAAGGCTTGGGAGCGGTACCTCATCATCAAGAGAGTCGCAAGCTACTTTGGAAAAGAGATAGACAATGAGAAGGTCTGGCGATCTGCCAAGACGATAACCGATGAAGGATTGGCCGAGTTCCTCAGGGAGCTGTCCCCTAGAGAGGACTTCCTCTTCTTAGGCAGGTTCTACACTGTCAGGGGCAGCGACCTGAGGGCCGAGGGGTCATGGAGCAAGGTCGAGTCTGCCGTCAAGGAGACGGCGCGCCTGTGGCGGGAGGCAGGCCTCAGGGCTCTCGAAGTGCTCATCTCCGCTGAGGATGGGCTCACTGAGAGAGAGTTCGAGGCTAAGCTAAAGCTGGAGGGAATCCCCTACTCAAGGGAATTTGTAAGGTGGCTCATAGATGTCGGGCTCGCCTACAGGCTCCCTGACGGCAGGATCTGCAGGCTTGAGGAGGCCCTTAAGCCGATCAGATCGTCAATGGAAGAGCTGATGAGCGAGTACAAGAGGTTCGACTCTGCAGCCAAACTCGAGATGCCTGAGATAATGCGCATGGAGGCTGAGTTCCAGAGGCACCTGAGGGATGTTCTGGACGAGAGGCTTGAGGAGGTTGCCGAGTTCGGCAGGTCATTCTCGGCCGCGAAGCTGGCCGAGAGGCTCAGCTCCACCTTCGGGAGGCTGCTCTACTACGACATCCTGCTCGCCATAGTCCAGCAGTACTCGATAGCCGACGCTCCCGTGGTCTCTGCGACTACTGGCAGGGTCACCATGAGAACCGGGTTCAACCTGGCCCTGTTTGGAGAGCCAGGAACAGGCAAGAGCTTCTCCATAGCCACGATGATCCTCGGGGATGAGAGGAGGTCGATACCCGCGCACGGCCTTCCTGGGCGGAACAGATACTGTGGGGGAATGACGCCAGCCAAGTTCATACGGTTGGGCCAGGCCTACGAGGGCCTCAGATACAACTTCATCGTCCCCGAGTTCAACGACTGGTTCAAGTACTGCCTGACATACGATTCTCTGGTGCTCTCAGCGGATGGAGGGCTCGTTCCAATAGGAGAGCTTGTTGAGAATGAAGAACCCATCTTCGTGTTGTCAGTGAACCCGCGAACCCTGGAGCTGGAGGCTATCCAGGTAGCGAGCTTCAGCAGCCGCGAAGTTAATAGGCTGATTGAAATCAAGACCGAGAGCGGCAAGTCCCTGAGGCTGACTGAGGATCACCCCCTCCCAGTTCTGACCCCAGGAGGTATCGTCTGGAGACCAGCTAAGGAGTTCGAAGTGGGAGATTACGCGATCTCCTTAGCCGAGATCCCAGAGATGGAGCTCATTAGGGTGAGTCATCCGCCGAGATTCGCAGAGTTCATCCCTGAGAGTGCGTGCGTGAGAGTAAAGGCAGAGTTTCTCGAGGCCCTGCGTAACGAGATAGAACTCAAGCGCGGTGGCCTGAGAGCTCTCTCAGAGAGGATTGGTGTGAGCCGCTCGACGCTGTATCATTACATCGCCGGAAGGTGCTCCACCCCCCTCAAGACCCTAAGACGCATCCTATCTGAACTCGAGATGGACGTCGACCTTTACGGCCTCTTGGAGAGCGCCTCTATGGCGAGTAGTAAACTGAAGCTACCCGGGGAGATCCCTCCAGACTTCATGTATTTCGTTGGTGCGATCATGGGTGACGGGACAATAAATCAGAACAGGAGGATCCGCCTCTACTGCCCACTAGATCAGGACATCGTGGAGAGATGCCTAAAAATAGTGAGGAGGATATTTGGGGTAGGGTATATCGACAAGCAGGGCTCGCTCTTCGTCAACAACTCGGTCCTAGCTTCTATGCTTGAGAAATTTGGAGTGCCTGCGGGACGCAAGGCCAGAAAGGTAGACATTCCTTCTGCGGTGATGCGGATGCCCAAATCTCACATAAGGGAGCTTCTTAGGGGTCTCTTCGACACGGACGGAACTGTCTACATCAGGAAGACCCACGGGGGCCGAGTGGCCTTAGCTACGGCGAGCCACCTGCTGGCGCTTAAGGTCCACCTACTCCTCCTTCGGTTTGGCATCACCTCGAGGATTTACGAGTCGTCCGTGGGGAGTTACACCGTCGAGATAGCCGACAGAATGAGCGTGATAAAGTTCTCTAAAGAGATCGGATTCTCCTCCAAGAGGAAGGCTGCCAAGCTCAACGCCCTAGTGCAGAGGTACAGGAGCAGTCCCAGGACGAAAAGCAGAGTAGTTCCGCTTCGCGTCGCTGCTCCCCTGCTGGTGGTCGCCAGGGTAGGCGAGGGTGTGTCCCTCTCGGAGATGAGAGGCAAGATCTCAGATGGAAGCCTCTGGAGATGGGAGCACGGAGAGAGGGGCTCTATAAACAAGACCGGTCTACAAGAGTACGTACAGGCGCTGAAGGAGTCTTCTGTCAGGACTCCCCACGGCGAGGCACTTCAGCTGGTTGAGCACCTGGCCGCGGGTCCGATTGTATTCGAGAGGATCGTGGAGAAGCGGACTATTGAGGGCAAGTTCAAGGTGTACGACATCGCCGTGCCTGGTAACCGCAACTTCTTCGCCAATGCCATACTAGTTCACAACTCCGGAATGGTCGAGATCCTCAAGCTGGCCATGGAGCATGGCACCATAAGGTATGAGACGGCTAGGAAGACTATAGGGCCCTACAGGTTCACGTGCTTCCTCAGCGTGGCCTACAACACCAGAGTCGGCACGAGGGGGTACGAGGTCACGGTGTCTGACCCCAACTTTAACGCTATAGAGGAGAGGATGCTGTGCAGGCTCCACCGGATGACCAAGGAGCGCTACCTGGAGATCGCTCGGAGGCAGATGGAGATGGCCATGGGGAAGATAAGCCTCGAGGGCGCGGACATGCTCAGAGCCCACCTCACGCTCGTGCACGCGGCCGAGACGGAGCACCCACTCGCGAGGGAGCGACTGGATCGCAGGCCCGTCGTGGTCGATCAAAGAGTGTACGAGGCCGTGGCCAGGGCAAGAGACGCTGTTCTGAGCGAGATACCGAGTGAGAGGCCTGGGTTCTCACCGAGGCTAGAGGTCAGGGCTGTACAGCTCGCTTCAGCGATGGCTCTGCTTAGGTACTTCGCCGACGGATCGAGCGAGGGCATTAAGGTGGACGAGCAGTCCCTGAAGTTGGCGATCAGGTTCTACGTGGAGGAGGCTGCGGTGAGGTCTAGGGAGATCTTTGATCCACTCTCGGTTTTGAAGAAGCTTGGAGCCGACGTCTGACTTCCATCGGGCATGCGGCTACTCCAGCGACCTCAGGATCTCCTTGACCCTCGCTAGTCTCTCCTCAAGCTCTCTGATTTCCCTCCCGAGGCGCCTCCTCAACCGCCAAGTCCGAATGCCGTACAGGAAACCTCTTGACTCGCCGTCCAAGAACCTGAGCTTGAGCTCCCTGTCCTTCAGGGCGGCCTCGAGGACCAGCTCTGAGACCTTGGCCTCCCTCCTGTAGGGGGCTATCTCGGCCTCGAGCTCGTTCAGCGCCCTCTCGTACTCCTCTCTGAGGAACTCGTACACCTCCTCCCTCATGTCCTCCTTGCTCTCCTCAAGGAGCTCAAGCATCTTCCTAGCCTTGTTCCTTTCCTCTAGGAGGCTCCTCAGCTCTGGCGATGTGAGCCTCTCGCTGGGCATTGTGAAGGCCGACTCTAGACCCACGGAGATCCTCCTGACCTTCTCTCGTGGCTCGGCTGGGGGAGCTTCAGGCCTCTCTACCTCAGCTA
>CBEVRO010000090.1:0-5267 GCA_965552295.1 uncultured archaeon
CCGCCTTGTCGGACCAAGCCGGGAGGTTGAGCTCTGGGAACCTGTCCTTCGTTATGACCTCCTCGACTCCTTCCAGGCCCTTGAGGAACTCAACGAGCTCCTCCGGGTCGTCCTCTGAGGAGAGGTATATCTTTGAGATCCTGCCCTCGTACGTGACGTAGGACTTGAACCCAGCCTTCTGAAGTATCACTCTGAGCGGGACGGCTTCCTCAATCTTGGTCATCCCGTGGTCGGCTGTGATGATGAACAGCGTGTGAGCCAGGAGGCCGCGGCTGCCCAGCCAATCCATCAGCTGTCCGATCAGCGAGTCGACGTGCTCTAGGGCGTTGATCACTTCTGGGGACTCGGGACCGTACTTGTGGCCAATGGCGTCTACCGACTTGAAGTGCAGCAGGAGCACGTCGGGTTCCTCCTTCTCTAGCACCAGAAGGGCTGCCCTGAGGGCCCAATTGTCCCTCTCGACTACGTCGCTGGGGATCGGCCCGAGTTCTCGCTCCACGAAATCTGGGATGTGATCCTTCGTCACCATGACGTCTCCTCCCCTGCTCACTGGGAACAGGACGGAGGCTGTCTTGAAGCCGTAGCTCGAGAGGCGCTCGAGGATCGTGGTCGCGTTGAGGTCCTCGGGCGACCACTTGAACTCCCTGCCTCGGGCCCTGTCGTAGTATACATGCCCAACGATCCCGTGCTGAGCCGGATAGGCTCCTGTGAGTATGGAGGCGTGTCCAGTTCGTGTGAGAGACGGAAATACCGTGACGGCCCTCACCACGTAGGAACCCCTCTCTTTCAGAGCGTCGATGTTTGGCGTCGCCGCCATGTCCAAGTAGTCCCACCTGCAGCCGTCTATCGATATCAGGATCACCAGCCTCGGCTTGTCTTCTCCCTCACTTGCGAGAGCGAGTGTGGGGGCGACTATCGCGATCAGAACGAGGACGGCTAGGATAGATCGGGTCTTAGGTCTCTGCATTCTGAGGCCCGCGGAGGCAGAAACTTGATTAAATAATTTGTTAGGGAGCCCAGCCGGTCTCAAGGAGGGCCAAAAGAGGGGTGTCTCAACTGACGCGGGAGATAATTCAGATCGAGGATCTCCACTACACCTACCCTCAGTCTGACGAGCCTGCTCTGAAAGGCGTGAGCTTAACGATTAGAGAGGGCGAGATCGTCACGCTGATGGGCCACACGGGGTGCGGGAAGAGCACGCTGTGCCTCACACTCAACGGCATAATACCCCACGCGATCGGCGGAGAGCTCGAGGGCAAGGTTGTCGTTGACGGTCTGAACGTGCTAGAGCACGACATACCGGAGCTCGCCAGCCGAGTGGGCATGGTGTTCCAAGACCCTGAAACTCAGCTCTTCTGCGCGTCCGTCAGGTCGGAGGTGGCCTTCGGCCCAGAGAACCTGGCCATCCCGCGGGAGGAGATACTCGAGAGAGTGAAGTGGGCCCTGGAGGCCACTAGGCTGACTGGCTACGAAGACAGAGAGCCCACTAGGCTATCGGGCGGGGAGAAACAGCAGGTTGCTCTGGCATCTGCTCTGGCAATGAGGCCCAAGATCTTGGTGCTGGACGAGCCCACGTCAGAGCTAGACCCCGCTGGGACTAAGAGGATATTCTCGCTGATTAAGGAGATGAACGAGAAGTACAAGATCACGTTCCTGATAATCGAGCACAAGGAAGGAATGATTCACATGTCAGACAGGGTCATCCTGATGAGGGACGGGAAGATAGTCTGTCAGGGGCGGCCGGACGAGGTGTTCTCGAGGGCCGAGGCGGTCAGAGAGTCGAGAGTGCGGCCACCAGAGGTCGCGCAGATATTCTACAAGCTGAAGGAGAGAGGTCTATACAGCGGTAGGATCCCGCTGACCGTGGGGGAGGGCGCGAGGATCCTCAGGGAACTCCTCTCTAGGGCGAAAGATGTAGAGGTAAGGCCGCCGGCTACCCCCACCAGACCCGAAACTGCACCCGTCATTCGCGTTGAGAACGTCTGGTACCGGTACAGGAGTGGGCCGGAGGCGCTCAGGGGCGTCACCCTCGACATTAGAGACGGGGAGTTCGTGGCGATCATAGGCAGGAACGGGGCAGGGAAGACCACCCTGGCCAAGCACTTCAACGGACTGCTCAAACCTGTAGAGGGAAGGGTACTCGTTGACGGCGTGGACACGAGAGACGCCCTAGTGACTGAGCTAGCGATGAGGGTGGGTTACGTCTTCCAGAACCCGGACCACCAGTTCTTCTGCTTCAGCGTGGAGGAAGAGGTGGCGTTTGGTCCGAGGAACCTAGGGCTGAGCGAGGAGGAGATTAAGCAGAGGGTCGACGAGGCGCTCAGGACGGTTGGGCTAGAGAAGATGAGGGACAGGCACCCGTTCACGCTGAGCAGGGGACAGAGGCAGAGGCTCGCCGTGGCCTCGGTTCTGGCCATGCACCCAAAGGTGATAGTGCTGGACGAGCCGACGACGGGGCAAGATGAGGTGGCAATCAACCAGATCATGATGCTGGTTGACAAGCTGAGGAAGGCGGGCAAGACCATAGTCATGGTAACTCACGACATGTCGATCGTCGCCAAGTACGCCGAGAGGACCGTGGTAATGTGTAGAGGCCAGGTGCTCCTCGACGGCCCGACGAGGGAGGTATTCATGAGGCCAGACATCCTGGCTGAGAGCAACGTAGAACCTCCGCCGACCGCAAAGCTGGCTAGAGAGCTAGTAGACCTCGGGATACCTCCCAGCGTCATGACGGTGGACGAGATGGTAGAGGTGGTGGCCCAGAAGTTGGCGGGGTGATCTTATGTCGCTGGTTCACTACTATCCGGGTAGGTCTCTCTTCCACAGGCTGGATCCTCGAGTCAAGATGGTCTGGCTCGTGTGCATGTTCTTGCTGGCCTTTGCGTTCAATCACCCGCTCCACCTGTCTATCCTGCTCGCCATAGTCTTAGCTCTCTGGGTGCACATGCGCATACCCTACTCGGAGCTCAAGCTGTTCTTCAAGGCGCTGACGGTCGTGGCCATTCTAACGTTCATATTCCAGCTCTTGTTCTGCCCTGGCGAGCACGTACTTGTCTCCTACAGCGTCCCCAGGTGGATCCCTTACTTGGGAGGGACCTCAGCGATAACTCTAGAGGGTCTGATCAACGGGATAGCCATGGCCCTGAGGCTCTTCGTGATAGTCTTGACTATGCCAGCGGTGACAATGTCCACGTCGATAGAGCAACTCGTCATAGGCCTAGTGAAGTCGGGCATGCCCTACGAGGTGGCCTTTGCGTTCACCACAGCGCTCAACCTACTGCCAGTGCTCCAAGGAGATGCTGCGAAGACCATAGAGGCCCAGAAAGCCAGGGCGTTTACGGCAATAGAGAAGGGGAGCCTCCTCCAGAGGCTAAAGGCCTTTGCTCCGCTCATAGTACCTCTAATGGTTGGAGCGCTAAAGAAGGGACAGCAGCTGGAGATCGCCATGGAGTCCAGGGCATTTGGAGCCTACAAGAAGAGAACCTATCTAATTGAAATCAAGATGAGGAAACTGGACTGGCTCTTCCTGGCCATCGTGCTCGGCGGTACCATCGTGTGCCTGGCGCTGAGGATCACGATGGGATTCGGAGTCTCCCGCCTCTGAGAGCGGCATCTTAATAGCTATCTCTGTCACCAACCGTCCAGCAGGTGATCGCATGGCCCACAGGAGGGCTAGAGGAAGGATCGACAACGTCCATGTCGCCTACATAGCGGTCGCGGCCGCTATGGTCACTCTGGCCGCGTACATACCCATGTTCCCCGTGATAGGGGCTGGCACAACGATAAGCGCCGGCATGATAGTGGTTCCACTTGTTGGGATTCTGCTGGGTCCCACCGCGGGCACATTAGCCACGGCGATAGGAGCTTTCTTGGGCCAGATAGTAGCACCCTACGGAGCTATATTCGGACTGATAACCTTCGTCTGCCCAACTGCCTGCACGCTGGTCGCCGGGCTCCTCGCGTACCGAAAGTGGAAGACGGCCATCGTCGTGCAGGGTCTCACGATCCTCGCCTGGTACGTCCTCACTACAATAATGTGGAGGGGCCAGCCCGCGGCGGGGGTCAGATGGTACTTCCCGTTCCTCCACTGGGCTTCATTCATCTCTGTCCTGATAGTCGGGAGGAAGATCTCAGACTGGATCTCCTCTGGCGACACTAAGAAGATGGCGATAGCAGTGTTCCTGGCCGCGCTGGCTGGCACTCTGTCTGAGCACATGGTAGGAAACTCCATCTATATCGGGCTCTACCAGGGGCCGGCGCAGGTCTACGTGTTCGTCTTGGGCATCTACTGGATAGAGAGAACATTCGGTGCACTTGCCGCCACGTTCGTTGGCGTCCCCCTGCTGGTTGGACTCAGGAAGGCCAGGATCGACGTAGGCCCGTGGGCCCTGCTCCCCAAGTCCTCTTAGTAGGGGCGCGGGCCTAACCCTGCTCATCTTTTTCTCTCTCCCGCCCATCTTCCACTGATCCACATTGCACCTCAGCTGGGACAGGCTGATCGAGGCCGCGTGGGGGTGCCTGGCGGGAGTAGCCCTCGGAGACGCGATGGGGATGCCCGTAGAGATGCTCCCGCCCGACGAGATAAAGCGTCTGTACGGCAGGGTGAGGGGGTTCGTCAGGGCGCCAGACTTCCACCCGCACCACGTCTTGGAGCCTGGAACCGTGACGGACGACACTGAGCAGACTCTATTCGTTGTGAAGCTGCTCGTCGAGAAGAGGGCCCCCCTTCGCGCGGAGGATTTCGCATCCGCCCTGGTGGAGTGGGCGAAGAGAGAGAACTTGCTGGAGAAGCACTACTTCGGACCCAGCACCAGGCAGGCCGTGCAGAAGCTCATGGAGGGAGTCCCGGCGAGAGAGGCTGGCGGGCTGAATACGACCTGCGGGGCGGCTATGAGAGCCTCCCCGGTTGGCATCGTGAACGCCTGCAGGCCGGAGATGGCTGCAGAAGAAGCCGCCGAGATCTCCCTTCCAACGCACGGCAGCAGAGTCGCAACCTCTGCAGCATCCGCAGTCGCTGCCGCCGTCGCAGAGGCTGCGAAGAGAGATAGCACCATTGACTCGATAGTGGAGGCCGCCTTGCTCGGCGCGACTATCGGGTTCTCCAAGGGGAGGCCTGTGGCAGCTCCCTCTGTAGCAAAGCGGATTAAGCTGTCCGTAGACTTGGCAAGGAAGATGTCAGATCCCGAGAAGGCCGCGGAAGAGATATACAATCTAGTGGGGGCTGGCATCGAATCAGCTGAAGCCGTTCCCGCGGCCTTCGGCATGCT
>CBEVRO010000091.1:0-5120 GCA_965552295.1 uncultured archaeon
TCGTTTGTGGAGGCGAAAAAATGATTGAGACAGATAGATCACTGAGGGCCCTTTTAAGCCATACAAAATAAAAGTCGCTTAACTCTGCATAAGGAACGTCACTGTAGTATGGAGGATCCGTCACCACTAGACTAAACTTATTCTCTTTAACCCTTTCTAGTGCGGTAGAATCGTCGAGTATTATACTTACCGGTTTTCTTCTCTGAGTCGTGATTGATATATCAATTCTTTCCATAATGGTTGAAAGGCCTTCTACTACGTTCTTGAGGCAATTATTCCATGATCCTATATAATGACTAAATGGTGTCACATCACACCAATTCCATATCATAGCAATTCCTCTTTGCGTGAATACTCTATTAACTTTTTTCCAAGCATGTGGAGCCCATCGTGAGGCCAATGAGTTAAAATCAGCTAGGGAAACCAAAGCGATTGAGAGGTATGTAACAACAGCCTCCGCGTAATCTATTTCCGTCTTTTCGGACTCTGAACTTATATCAATTCTCTTTCCAACTTCCCGGATTATCTTGACGAGTTTGACGATACTTAGAAGTTGGCGCGGATTAAATAATTTGTACCATTCGGACATGCCATAGTTAAGAGGTTGAAGATAACCGCCTATAGCTTGAGTACCGTAAGGAGCGAGCGGCTCATTTGGAATGTCTGGGTCTGCGTTGCCGAGTAATGAATTCAATTTCTCCCTAGCTTTCTCAAGAACCTGCTGATCTTTTTCGTCACAAGGCTCAAATTCCAAATCTTTCCCCACCATCTTTACCTTAACAAGCAATCTCTGCCTAGCTAAACTCGGATCACCAGAGTTATATCTCCCCAACGCATACTTTACGTACCAAATCAGCCTATTCCTGACTGTGGTTGGAGCTAACTTGGAGTCTTCGTAGTGCCTCATGTCTCTAGGGTCTATTAGCCTTATGGGGTTTCCACATACTAAGCAAGTGGCCTGGTCGTTTTTTGCGACGACATTCGGTTTTGGGACAGTCCATTCTCCTAGCCCGGGGATCCTTACGTAGCCCCTTGCTGCGTCAACTTTGGTGCCCTCTGGCAGCCTGTCTAGGCCCAATCCTTTTTTTAGGGCCTGCTTCACCGGGTCTACAACCTCTATATCAACCTTTTTCTCCTTGATCACCGGCCGCATCCACGCTAGCCTTTTGAACACCACTTTCCCACTCTTATCCTCCTTTTCCCTAGCTAACCACCAGTTTCCTACAAGAGGAGTCCATCCTCCACAGTGTGGGCACTTCACCTCCCACGTCCCGATATATACTGCCACATCGTCGTCATACAATTCTCTGAGGTCAGAATCCTCCTTTAACCTCTCTGCAATCCATTTTCCCCATCTAGCTACATCATACAGTAACTTTGGCACTTCAATCTGTGGCAGAGCATCCTTGGCCCGAGGAATCCCTAACTCATCGGCCTCTTCCCTACTTATTTTAACCTTCATCTCCCGATACTGGACAGGATATTCTAACACAGCCTTAAGGAAGATATAAGCTGTCGGAAGTAATTCTACAGCCACCGTCTTCAATCCAAGCCTAAGGGCTTCCAAGGGTATAGACCCGAAGCCAGCGAAAGGATCTAGCAGATTTTTACCCTCAAAGTATTTCTTCCATTTTTCTGGTATCCTTGGGCTGTGCCTGTGAGGAACGTTCTCGTTAAGTCGGAGGGCTCTCACGAACTCGTTGCCATCTATATCCGCAGGGAGGAGAGCCCCAGCTATTACAGCCCTAGCCGATGTGAGGGGTTTTCTAGTCCACCAGAAGACCATCTCCCAGTACTCGGGTCTACCACCACTCTGTTTCTCCTTGGCTGAGCCCTCATTGACCCTATCTATCGGGAAGTTGGTCGACTCTAGAAAGCTCCTCTCTGGAACGCTGGGCACATTTTGTGTAACCTCTGGCTAAATCAAAACGTTTACTACGCGCGCCCCAGTTTTTGGAGGAGCCAGTCCTGGTGATTAGTTATCATTATAATAAATCTTATCAAGGATTTTTCCTGAAGCGACATGCAGTGTTCCCACTCAGAGGCCGCCCTTCTATTTTGGAATGAGGATAACCGAAAGAGAGACCAAATGTTCTATGTCGCGTTCTGTATACTTGCTTCGGTATTAGGGGATTATGCTACGGCGAGAGATCTCGAAAAGCACTGTAAGTACGATTGGGGCATAGCAGCATACTACTACTCGATACTCCACTCGCTGAGGTTACTGTGCTTCATTTCTACCGGAGACTTTCCCACGAGTCACTCTAATCTTGCCCAACTCTTTATGGGGAGTGCAGCCCCAAGAGACTCTTGGCTCCAGAAGCTAATCGGCCGAGATGACAGGAATAGGGAGATTAGACATGCTTTGGGTGTGTACCCTCTCACAAGGTGCGAGCTAATTGCCGGTTTAGAGAGAATACACTCACAACTGAGTGTTGACGAAATAAATTCCTTGGGGAATCTTCTGGGTTCGGCCAAACGATTAAGAGAGGCAGTTACCTATGAGGGTCTCTTGTCAGCCCATCAGCACGGACATAGCCTAATGACAGAGGCGTACCTCGAGTGTTTGAGTCGGATGAGGTCTGCCTCAGTCACCGCGATTCGCTTGGCGGTGGAGGCGTTTAAGCAATTCATTGAAAACTCTGAGAGAGGAGAGGAGTGGAAGAGGTATCTTCTCTGGAGGGCTCCTGGCCAGGGATTGCAGTACATTAAGGACTCCGTCTCCAAGAAACTCCTTGGGAGAGGATCGACTTGGTCGACTGAGCCCTGCACTGAAGCTCAATATGATGAACAAGCTGGTGCTGAGATTCTAAGCGAAATAGAGGGATTCTTGAATCCTTTAGAAGTCCTCAGAGAGTACCACTACCCCTTTGAAGGGGAGCCTCCGGCTGTATACAAGAACATAACTGTTGAGGTATTTGATCAAAAGACAAACTTAATGCAAGAATTCAGGAACTATATAGAAGAGCTGAGGGGAATTCTGGCGGAGGAATTCGGCGTCACTTAGGAGCTGTGTTAGAAAACCGTTGAGGCAATTTTTCTGTACTCTCCCTCCGTAACCCTCCTTCCTGCCATAGATATGAACCTTCTCGGCTTGTACGGTCTATTGTAAAGCTTTGGATCCCTTAGAGGTATCACGAGGATCTTTGAAACTCTCTTCTTACCCCTTAGGTACTCTCTCAGCTCCTCAGCATCTAGAAAGATCTTCTTTCCGTACTTCTTCAGAGCTCTCTCAGGCTCCATGAGCTCAACCGACTCCGCAGTACCCTCTCCCACGATAGCCCCCACTTCGCCCCCGACGTAGAACAGGATCTTCGACCCCGGTCCCAAGTCCCTGTACACCGTCGGAGGCTTGACGAACACGTTCCTGCCCTGCTTGAAGATCCTGTCAACGAATCTCTCTGGGAGTGGAAATATGGCGCCAATAACCCTCATCAGAGACCCCTGCTGTCTTATAGTTGTGTTTAGTTTAAGGCTTGTTGTGATGAGATAATTTCTAGTGAGACCCTATATCCATCTCCAATATCGCGCCCCTTTCAGCTCACCCTGAGAGTCTCCACGATCAGCGCGCAGTCCTCTCCCGGTACCTCCACCATGGCCCTCCTGAAGTACCCGCTCCACTTCTGCTTGTTCTTGATGAACGAAAGCTTTGGCACCAGGGGCTTAAACGGTACGGGCTTCTTGGGCAGGATCAGGGGCTTCACCCTGACCCTATTCGGGTACAGGTCACCCTTGAACACCCTGCTGGCGTCCCTGAACGCCCTAGACGTTGCCTGGAACGCTCCCCCTATCGCCGTCTCCAGGACCTCGCCCTTCTCTCCCCTCTCCTGCATGAGGTAGAACAGCAGCGTGTCTCCGGGCTCCACCTGGGCTATGACGTTCTTGTACCTGTCGGCCACTCCCCAGAGACCCTCCTTCTTAACGACCTCGAAGTTGGCTCTGTTGGTGACGCAGATCCAGCAGGTCATGAGAGATCCCAAGATAGTTGTCGGACCGAAAAATATATCCTCATCTGCGGAAATTCCTCTCCTCCCCCTAATACTCTTAGTGTTAGTCATTGAAGTAAGTACTGGCTGAGCTTAACACGGTCACTCTTGAAATGCTCTACACTACGAGCAAAAGCAGCCATGCGGGTGCTGAAATTAGTTTGGCAGGTTGCTCATCATCTACAATGTAATCATTCAGGGAAAGAATTATCCCATCTACAACAGCGATACCAGAATTCTCGAGAGATTCTTTAAGTTTATTCACTCTTTCCCCGAATTTTTCGATTTCTTCTTCGTCAATCCGTTTCCGAAATTTAATTTCTATGGGATACAGAGTACTTCCTAGCCTCAAAAGAAAATCTACTTCTTTTTGTTCCTCTACGCGGCTTTGAGGACCCTCTCTCCAATAGAACAAATGGTTTTGAGGATCAAAAAAGTCCTTCTTATCACTTAAGATGTAAGCGAATCTAACCAAGTGACTCGCTACCATTCCCTCAATGATGTGCGACAGTTCTCTGCGATTTTTTAGGGCTTCTAGAGATCGGCTGAAAGGATCATCCGAACCAACGGTCCAAAATTTGACTGAATGATAGATGAAAGGATCTAAAAAGTAAAATTTAGCTGGAGCGGCTAGCTCTCCGTGTCTTCTTCCGATATCAAATCGGTAGTACCAATCAAAAAGATACGTAGATCTCAATGCAATACAGACATCTCGGGCATCTTCAACAGAAATACCCGATACGTTTGCTATGTGCCTCCAGGTCATGGGATTGCAGTAGTTATCAAGAATCGAGTGTAAAACCAATTTAGGTTTCGTTCTTTCGTAATTCCATCTTTCTAAATCACTAAGTATAGCTCTGATGTAGGTGGAGTACTTGTCCTTCTCGATTCTTTCAAGTGCCATCCAGTCAGAAATTGAGGAGGGAAATCCCCCAGTAAGCATATATCCGAGAAAAAGCCTTGAAATCTCTCTACACAGCACACGTCTTTGCAGGGAGACATGTAACAACTTTAACAGCCTGGTATTTCTTCCGCTGAGCAGATCTAGGACGATTTTCTCTCTCACATCTCGGTGCCGTCTTTGCCTCATCAGTTGAGAGTTCAGGCTTTTTTCTTCCAGCATCCTCATAGCAA
>CBEVRO010000092.1:0-5105 GCA_965552295.1 uncultured archaeon
AGCCATGAGGTACGAGGGTGAGGGTGTGAGGGCAAATCTGTCCCTCAATTCGGAGGAATTAAACAAGCTTTTTATGTAAACTTCCACTTATACTTTCTTCTTTTCTCTAAAAGAAGCTTTCTCTTGCCGGTACGAAGGCTGAAGACGTCGATCGACGAAGATTATGCAACCGCATAATATAAAAGTGGAGTTCTTATGCGTAATATGGGGTGATGTATATGCCGAAGGTCAGGGTGGCACTGGCGGGCATTGGCAACGTCGCGTCCTCGATCGTTCAGGGAGTCTTCTACTACAAGGATGCCCCCGACGAAAGCTTCGTTCCGGGTCTCATGCACGTGAGGATGGGCCCGTACCACGTGGGTGACATCGAATTCGTGGCGGCCTTTGACGTTGATGAAAGGAAGCTTGGCAAGGATCTCTCAGAGGCGATATTCGCACCACCCAACTGCGTTCCAAAGTTCGCTGACGTGCCCAAGCTGGGAGTAGAGGTCCTAAAGGGACCAGTACTCGACGGAGTGGCTCCGCACATGAAAGAGTTCAAGTACGGTGAGGGCTTCAAGGTCGACGACTCCAGGCCTAGCGTGAATGTCGCCGATGTTCTCAAGGAGGTTGGGGCGGACGTCCTCGTGAACCTCATCCCGGTGGGCTCCTATGAGGCCAGCAGAGCCTACGCTAGGGCTGCGTTGGAGGCCAGAACTGGTTTCGTCAACGGGATACCCGAGTTCATAGTTAGCGACCCCGAGTGGGCCAGGAAGTTCGAGGAGGCTGGAGTCCCCGCCGCTGGCGACGACTTCAAGAGCCAGCTCGGTGCCACGATTCTCCACAGAGCAATAGTCGAGCTGGCGGTTGACAGAGGGCTGAAAGTGCTGGAGACCTACCAGCTGAACATAGGCGGCAACATGGACTTCCTGAACATGATCGAGGAGGACAGGCTCAAGACCAAGAGGATCAGCAAGACCGAGGCAGTGACCAGCCTGGTGCCCTACGAGATCAAGGCAAGGATAGGCCCAAGCGACTACGTTCCCTTCCTCGGAGACAGAAAGGTGATGTACGTCTGGTTCAAGGCTGAGCAGTTCGGAGGCTTCCCAGTGTACATAGACGTCAAGCTCAGCGTCATGGACTCGCCTAACGCGGCCGGAGTGGCCATAGACGCTATTAGAGCGGTGAAGATTGCCATGGACAGAGGAATAGCAGGTCCTCTCGTCGAGGTCAGCGCGTACTTCTTCAAGCACCCGCCCAAGCAGTTCCCAGACCCTGTCGCCAAGGAGCTTGTAGAGAAGTTCATCAGGGGCGAGTGAAGCCCCCTTCCCCGGTCTTTTTACCCTCAGACCCGACCAGCCGTTAGCCTTGTGATCTTGGGGAGTTAATATATTGCATAGATTCCGGGGCAGAGATGCCCCCTTGGGCCCTAGCATCGGCGCCCTCGCAGGCGTTTCTGCTGGGAGAGCACGCTGTCCTGTACAGGCAGCCTGCTCTGGCTGCCTCCGTGGATATCAGATCTCGCGCCAAGGTGGAAGTCGTCTCAGAAGCTGGGTTCTTAGAGGTAGAGTCTTCAGCATTTCCCAGACCGTTCCGAGGGCACTTTGACTCCTCAGGCGAGGTCTCCGGCGTCGGTGAGCCTGGACTGAAGAGTATAGCCCATGGCGTGGCCAAGATCGCGGCTTCAAGGGGTCTCTCAGATCTGGGCTTCAGAATTCGTATAGAATCTGACGTTCCCGTGAGCAGCGGAATGGCCAGCTCCGCGAGCGTGTCAGCGTCTGTAGTGACTGCGATGACCGCAGCCCTAGATATCAGGATGAGTGAGCAAGAACTCTTGGATGCAGTCTATGTGTTTGAAGCAATAATACACGGGAGGGCCAGCAAAACCGGCCCAGCTTGCGCCGTGTTTGGAGGGCTCATCTGGGTTGAATGGGACTCGAACAGCATGAAAGCAACCCCGCTAAGGGTAGAAGCCTCACCTACGTTCGTGATGGGATTAACAGGGGCGCCAAGCCGAACTAAGGAGATGATACGCATAGTGGCCGACTTCGCCGATAGGAGACCCGAGGTTCACACTAGTATAGTGAATCTAATAGGGGATCTGGCCAGAATGGGCAAAGAAGCAGTCTCATCAGGCGATCTGACTTCTCTTGGTGAGTTAATGAATATAAACCACGGTCTTCTAGCCGCGCTAGGGGTGTCTACTCCGGAGCTAGATAGTATAGTCTGGGCTGCAAGGAGGGCTGGCGCCCTTGGGGCAAAGCTGTCGGGCGCCGGCGGTGGGGGTTGCGCGGTCGCTCTTTCTGAAGAGCCGACTGGAGTTAAATCCGCGATTGAGTCGATAGGGTTTACTGCACTGGTGGCTCCTCTGGCCAGAGAGGGGGTCCGAGTTGAGGAGGTGGTGAGATGAGAATATTCGCGCTGCACTCTGACAGATTATGGTATCGAGTCAGGGAAAAAGCGATCGCCTCGGCTCCAGACCCCGAGGCTCCTGAGGCGAGCTACAATGAGGTTCTTGTCCTGTTCACCGCCTTTGAGACCTTCGATTCTGAGCTTTCCATCCCTCGAGCAGTGGAAGCCGTCAAGTCAATTGCAGAGCGCCTAAGTGTAACTGAGCTGGTGCTCTACCCGTGGGTCCACCTCACCGATCAGCCGGCTCCATTTCAACAAGCCCTGGATCTGTACGAGAGTTTGCTGAAGGCGCTAGTCGAGGCTGGTTTCTCTGTTCACAAAGTCCCGATCGGTTGGTACAAAGAGTTCGAGATCAAGGTTAAGGGACACCCACTCGCTGAGTCGCTGCGCACTATAGGGCCCCCCGAATTGGAGAGGCCAGCAGAAGAACTGGAGGTCTTGGAAGATGAAGAGGCCAGCAGGTTCGTCCTCCTTTTCCCTGACGGCAGAGAGGAGGAAATCACCGATTGGAAGAAGATTGAAGACGAGGACCTGAGGATATTCGTGAGGAATGAGCTATTCGGGAAGCCCCCTTCAGGCAAGGAGCCCGCACATATCGACCTCATGAGGAGGCTGGAGCTGGTCGACTACGAGCCCTCCTCCGACGTTGGGCACTTCAGGTTCTATCCAGAGGGCACTCTGGTCAAGAGGCTAATAGAAGACCTGGCATTTGAGGTCGCCAGAAGGCTTGGCGCCATGGAGATTGAGACCCCCTTAATTTACAGGCTGGACGATCCCGCGATAGCAGGTCAGGCCGCGAAGTTCAGAGAGAGGAACTACCAGATACCGACCGGGAAGACCACCCTCATACTAAGGTTCGCGGGGGACTTCGGACTCTTCTCGATGATGAGGGATATGAACATCTCATACAGAGACCTACCCCTCAGCTTCTACGAGATCTCCCCCTCTTTCCGTCTAGAAAGGAGGGGAGAGTGCGTAGGGCTTAGGCGGCTGAGGGGCTTCACGATGCCAGACATACACTCGTTCGTGTCTGACATTGAGCAAGGGATGGAGATGTACGAGAAGTTCTTCCTCGAGTATCACCGCTTGCTCAAGGAGCTGGGCGTAGTTTACGCCGTCGTCTTCAGAGTCGTGGAGGAGTTCTACGAGAGGCTCAAGCCGAGCATAGTCAAGATGCTCTCCGCAGTCAACAAGCCCGCCCTAATCGAGATACTCCCCAAGATGAAGCACTACTGGGCTCTTAAGCACGAGTTCCAAGTGGTGGACACCTCAGAGGGGAGCGCTCAACTCAGTACGGTCCAGCTCGATGTGGAAGACTCTGAGCGCTACGGGATCTTCTATGTCGATAAGGACGGGAACAGGAAGCCAGGCGTCATCGTCCACACATCTATGGGGAGCGTGGAGAGGCTGATTTACGCCATCTTGGAGACGGCCGCAAAGGCATCGCTGAGAGGCGAGAAGCCGATGCTACCCCTCTGGCTCGCCCCCACGCAGGTCAGGGTGATTCCGGTCTCTCCGGAGAATGTGGACTACGCAGTAGAACTCGCTAAGAGGCTGAATGAACTGCAGATAAGGGCTGATGTCGACGATAGGGAGTTGACGTTGGCCAAAAGAATTAGGGAGGCGGAGAGGAGGTGGGTACCATATATAGTCGTGGTCGGAAAGAAGGAGCAGGACAGCGGCACTCTGTCGATAAGGCGAAGGAGCGACGGCGCCGAGTACACAGCCACCCTGGAGGATCTAGTCTCAGAGATCAAGTCAAAGACTGAGGGAATGCCCTTTAAGCCTCTAAACGTACCCATGAGACTCAGCAGGAGACCCGTGTTTGTAGGTTCAGCCTAACACGCAAGAAGAGTTTGCAGTGGCGGCGGGGGTGGGACTCGAACCCACGACCGCCCGGTTAACAGCCGGGCGCTCTACCTAGCTGAGCTACCCCGCCTAGAGGGAGGGGGGAAGGTCCCCCATAAAAAAGAGTTTCTCCATGGTCAGAAGACGTAGGTCTCCTCCTTCCTCTCTTCTGTTATTCCGTACCCTCTGAGCATCTTGCCGACTTCTGTGAAGTACTTGATGATCTCAGGCGTGAGGCTTGGCTTGATCTTCTTCAGAGCGCTCCTGAAGTGCTTCATGCTAACTTTCTTCGCCTCTATGTCCTCTCTCAAAGCTTCTAAGGCTGCCTCTCTAACGAGAGCCGCGAGATCGGCTCCACTAAAGCCGTCGGTCACTGCGGCTAGCTCCATGAGGTCCACGTCTTCGGCGAGAGGGACGTTCCTCGTGAGAACCTTCAGTATCGACAGCCTTCCTTCCATGTTCGGAGGACCTACGTAGATGAGCTTCTCAAGCCTACCAGGTCTCAGCAGAGCTGGGTCGACGAGATCTGGTCTGTTTGTAGCTCCAATGACTACGATGTTCTTGAGAGGCTGTATTCCGTCTAGCTCGGTGAGCATCTGACTCACAACCCTCTCGGTGACGCCAGAGTCCGCGTACCCCGCCCCCCTCCTTGGGAACAGGGACTCTATTTCGTCAATGAATATGATCGCTGGAGCGACAGCCCTCGCTTTCCTGAACACCTCCCTGACGGCCTTCTCGCTCTCTCCGACCCACTTGCTCAGCAGCTCCGGCCCCTTCACGCTGATGAAGTTGGCCTCGCTCTCCGTGGCGACTGCCTTCGCCAGGAGCGTCTTGCCGCAGCCCGGAGGCCCGTAGAGCAGGATGCC
>CBEVRO010000093.1:0-5072 GCA_965552295.1 uncultured archaeon
CTGACCTTCTCTCGTGGCTCGGCTGGGGGAGCTTCAGGCCTCTCTACCTCAGCTACCACCTCTTCAGCGGTCACAAGCCTGCCCAAGTCAGCGGTTATGTAGGAGACGACCTCACTGAGGCTCGGCGGAGGTCTGGGTTTGACCTGAGGCGTCGATCCGAGGTGAGCCGTCTTGACCTCGCCCACCCTGATGAACCCAGATCTCTTGACGAAGGGGCCCTCGATGTACGCCTCGCCCTGATTCAGCCTGCGGATCCTCCTTATGACCGCCTTGTCCAGCCCGAGGAACTTCCCTATGGCGGCTAAGTCGGCATTGTACTCTACTCTCAGCACGATCTTGTTCTCGGCCTGGCTGAGGATTGTTTTGGAGACTAACTGCGGCCTCTGCGTCGTGAACACGAGCCCAACACCCCTCTTCCTACCCCTCGTGGCTAGAGCGTTGATCCAAGTCTCTGTCGTGGATGCGTGCCTCCCCAGCTGGCTCCTAGCTCCGCGCTCCGGCGCCAGCTCCCTGGCCTCGTCGACCATTACCAAGAAGCCGTCGCCCTTCTGCTCCATGAGCGCCCTGATCACGTCGGCGACTAGGCCCGCGGCGATCTCGGGCTTGGTCATGTACTTCGAGAGGTCCAAGACGAAGCTGACTCCTCGCACGGCGGCCTTCGCGAGCCTCTCGGGAGACCCCTCCTCTGCGAGGTCCACGTCACCGTCTGGCGAGATGATCAGCATGTCGTAGGCGTTGGCCAGGCTGACGTGCTCTCCCTCTGGGTCAATTATCCCAATGGGGTAACCCAGATCAAGCAGCTGCTCCGCTATTCTCCTGAGCGTCCAAGACTTACCGTAGCCCGTCTTGGCGATTATTGCCGTCCTGCCAGTCATCAGCTTATCCACGCTGATCTCGCAAGGATCGTCCGTATCCAAGAACTTTCCAAGCTCAATGCGTGGAGTCAACTTCCTTCGAGATGTGTTGAGGGCTAGCAGTTATAACGGTGGACAGCGCGAGGTCGAAGCGCGGAGGCACAAGCGATTCCTGCACTCTCCTCCGATTCAGCAGGGCCTTAAGTGTGTTAGGGGGCCAATTCTACTTCAGGTGCCTCACTGTGGGGAAGGGCGGTGGATTCCTCTTGTGCCAGTTCCTCTCCCTCAGCTCTATGATCCTCCTAACCACGTCCTCCTCGACGCCCGTTGCCCCTGGTATCTCCTTGGGGTCCATGTTGAGGTCCAACAGCGCGTGTAGCACTATGTCCACCTGCTCGTAGCTCAGCCCGAGTTCTCCCTCCGCCGTCTGACCGGGCCAGAGACGCGGAGAGCTGGGCTTCGAGGCTATCTCCTCTGGAACGCCCAGATGCCTGGCTAGCTCCCTCACCTGGGTCTTGAAGAGATCTGCTATAGGGAGGAAGTCCGCGGCCCCGTCTCCGTACTTGGTGAAGTAGCCGATCTCTATCTCGCTCCTGTCTCCAGTACCAGCGACGAGCATGTTCCTAGAGTTGGCGAAGTAGTAGAGGATCGTCATCCTGACCCTCGGCCTGAGGTTCCCCCTGGTAACCTTATCCGCTGGGGGCAGGGCTCTCTCGAACTCCCCAACTATCGGAGTTATGTCGACCCACTCAATGCTGAGCCCAAGCGACTTTGCCAGGGCTACTGCGTCTTCAACGTCTCTCTCCGGGGTCACGCCCTCCTCAGGCATGATCACGGCCAGAACCCTGTCGGCGCCGAGCCCCCTCGTCAGCAGATTGGCTGTGAGGGCTGAGTCTACCCCGCCGCTCAGGCCCACGACCGCCCCCTCCGCTCCAGCAGATTCTACTATCCTGGAGCAGAAGGAGGAGATCTCGTCTGCAACGGCCTCCCAGTTCAGCTTGAGGTCGGACGCGCCGAGCATACGCATCGCGCCAACCCTCCAGTCGATATTATTAACCGCACTCTCGGCAGGCCAGACGTCAATTCCGGAGATCATTGCGACAGTTGCGAACGTTTTTACGGTGAGAGGGGAGTCAGACTCGAGTGGATCACCATGAGGAGCCACGATGTAGGGGATGGGAGCAGGAAATTCTACGTAGTGCGGGAGGGGGAGATAAAGGCAGGTAAGGTCGTCGACGTCTACTTCATCAGGACTATGGAGGCTCTGAGGCATCTAGGGCTCGAGAACACTCGAGTAGTTGCTGAGATAGCTGCCAGGAGTCTCCCCAAATCGAGACGCGGAGGCCGCTTCGAGTGGGGCGTGTTGGCCGGAGTGGAGGAGGTTGCAAAGCTTTTGGAGGGGAGAGAGGTCGACCTCTACTCTCTGCCTGACGGGAGCATATTCGAGCCTGGGCTGCCCATAATGAGGATAGAGGGTCCCTACTCCGAGTTTGGCCCCCTTGAGACGAGCATCTTGGGCTTCCTCTGCTCTCTGTCGGGAGTCGCCACGGTGGCCGCGCACGTAAAGGTGGCTGCGGGCGGCAAGCCAGTCGTCAACTTTGGAATCAGGAGGAACCACCCCGCCATCTCCCTAGCGATAGAGAGGGCAAGTCTGATAGGCGGGTTGGATGGCTCGTCAGGGATCTTGATTGAGGAGATAGGCTTCAAGCCGATGGGGACCATGCCCCACGCTCTGATAATAATAGCCGGAGACCAAGTGAAAGCTTGGAAGGCGTTCGACGAAGCTGTGCCAGAGGAGGTGCCCCGAATAGCTCTAGTGGACACCTTCTGCGACGAGAAGACTGAAGCGATCAAGGCGGCCGAGGCCCTGGGAGAGAGGCTCCAGGGAGTGAGGCTTGACACTCCTTCCTCTCGCAGGGGCGACATGGAGGAGATAATTCGGGAGGTCAGGTGGGAGCTAGACGTCAGGGGTTACAAGCACGTCAAGATCTTCGTCTCGGGAGGGCTGGACGAGGTCAGCGTCGAGAGGCTCGCGAGAGCTGGAGCCGACGCTTTCGGGGTGGGGAGCAGGATCTGTGGCGCAGATCCTGTGGACTTTGGCATGGATGTAGTAGAGGTTGAGGGCGTCCCCAGGGCGAAGAGGGGAATAAAGTCCGGGGCAAAGGACGTCTTTAGGTGCCCAGAGTGTCTCCGGTACTTTGTGGTGAGAAAGGGTGCGGAGGCGCCCACCTGCCCCGATTGCGGGGTCAGGACAGAACTCGCGTATGTGAAGTTCCTTGAAGGTGGGAGGATAGTCACCGAGTTTCCATCCGTGGCTGAGCTGAGGGAGAGGACGCTCTCTCAGCTCAAGAAGATGGGCCTCCTACACCCCACCAGATGAACGTCGTACTCAGCACCGCGTACTTCCATAGCTTGTAGCAGTGAGCTATTAGAATGCCACATTTCCTAAGCTCTCTACTCAGAAAGTGACAATTGCGAGACGCGGCAGGCCACCTCAGAGTAGGACGCGCGCTCGCCGGTGCTTCTCCTGCCTTTGGGATCCAGACCCTTCGTTCATAGCCGTTTAAATTACTTCGCCTTCTCGTGTATTGTATGAGCTACAAAGTAAATTCCTTCTACTACTTCGTTCAGGATCTGAGCGAGTACTTTGAGAGCTTTGTAGAACGACTCATGACGAGTCTGGCACTAGAGGGGACTTCCATAAGCGACAAGGAGATCTCAAGCGACTTTGCTCGAATGAAGGTCAGGTACAAGGATGAGAAGGGCACTCTTGTGGCCGCTCCAGTGGGCAGGGACATCAAGGTGGTCTACGAGGTCGAGGGCGGGGGAATCCTCAGGAAGTCGATCTGGGGGGCCATAACCGGAGGTGGTCTGGCAAGCCTGGCCAGCGGCTTCTTAGGAGGAGACAGAGACAGCATACTAGACGCGCTGACTGGGGCCGTCGTCGGGGGAGCCTACGGGCTGAAGGACGGCTTCGAGACTGCTATGGAGGATGCTACTGAGTTCTCCAAGCTCCTAGCCTACTCGATCAAGAGGGTTGAGGACGAGCTGCGAGAGATAAAGATGGCTAGGGAGAGGGCGGAGGAGGAGAAGAGGGAGGAGATCAAAGGGGTCAAGCAGACGCTGGAAGAAGTCTACACGGAGGCTGTGGCTCTCGGCGAGGAGATAGAGATTCTAGAGACCGAGGGCAAGGACGTTAAGAAGGCCAAGATCCGATATGAGAAGGCCCTCGAGCTATTGGATGAGGCCGAGGATGCTCTCAAGTCTGGCAAGGAGATAATGGCGAAGGCCAAGATTAAGTCGGCCGAGAGAATGATCCAGATGGCTAGAGACGAGCTGTTAAAGCTGCAGTAACGGCGTTGCCACTCAGGGATTGAACGGTCAGCCTCGAGGTGGCATCTAGGCTCAGCGTTTAGAGACGAACCTGTTCCCAGCTATGTAGAACCTCAGCGGCTTGAGTGCATCCTCTCCAGCGTAGTCAACCCCTATCCTGGGCCTCCTGACGATCTCCTTGACCTCGTATCCAACGTCCTCGAAGTAGAGCGGCCCCTCCACCAGGTCCGCTCCGTTGTGCTCGACAGTGATCCCCATGGCCTGAGTGAGCCTCCCTGGCCCAGAACAGAGTTTCCTGAGGTCTGAGGGTCTGCTCAGCAGGATGCCCCTCCTCTTGGCCATTAGCTCTATCCCCTCCCTCGGCTCGAGCGCCCTAATGAGCACGGCAGTTGGCTCTCCGGGCGGCCCCGCTACGACGTTGAGGAGGGGCTTTCCGTGCACCACGTAGACGTACGCGCGTCCGCAAGGGCCGAAGAGGGGCTCCATCCTCGGGGTTCTCCTGCCGCCGTAGCCGTGGGATGCCCTATCCGTCTTACCTAGGTAGGCTTCAGTCTCCACGACGATGCCAGAGGTCATACCCTCTGGGGATTCGCGGACTAGCAGCTTGCCCAGCAGATCTATTGCCAGCGTGACCGGGTCCTTGCAGAAGAACTCCCTAGGCAGCCTCAAGTTCAGCACCTCGCGCATTGAAGGGAGCGTAAGCCTGGCAGAGCCTCCACGCCGCACGAAAAATAATCGCGCGGTCGATCCCTCCTCAAGCGCGCCGATTTTTTGGCACGTCCTAGTCGACGCTATCTGATGACTGGGCTGATAGAGACTCTCAGGGAGAAGCTAAGAGAGGTCATCGCGGCGGAGGGACTTCTGGATAAGGAAGTAGTTGTGAGG
>CBEVRO010000094.1:0-5039 GCA_965552295.1 uncultured archaeon
GTTGACGCAGGTCCAGGTCTTCTCCCACATTGCCTCAACCTCCGTGGGAACCTGCAAGCCAGGCGCGTCCCCCACGTAGAGCTCTAGGAGCCTAGCCTCCAGCGCCTTGACCTCGCAGGCCTTTCAACCCTGCCGCAATAAGCGGCTCGTCTGCTTCTGAGACTGATCTTTCCGTTCTTGCCTTAAAGAGTTGCCTCGCTTGCCCATTTTTGGTCAGTTCGCTTACATCGCCTTTCTGCGCGCCCCTTTATAAAGATGTAAGGAGGAAGGAGGGAGCCATAGGCTGAGAGCGGGCGGCCCTGCTGCAGCCACAACTGTGGATCAACCCTTCGTATGCTCTGTACAAAGTTTCAAGCCGACACGCCGCTCAGATTCGTCTAACCTTGATGTGCATGTGTTACCATTGAAGACGTAATTGATGGTTAAGGCAGTTATTACGCCTTTTAATAAATCGACTCACTCGGAAGAGGATGCTGAAACTGTGCACCATGCCCAACAACCTATCAAATCAGGCTGTGTCTTGAGAGGGGGAACGAGAAATCTGCTTACATCGGGTATTTAAAGCCTTATCTGGGAGCAGGAAAACAAAGGAGATCAACTCTTAGCGCCTAATCTCTGTTCCCACACATGCAGGTGGAGGCCTAACCGCCCTCGCAGATTAAGTCATGCTGGGATCGGTTCTAACTTACTATTCGATTGCAGGACTCATTTTCAATAATCGTTGGACGCAAAGAACAATCTGGCGGTAGTAACGTACTGCTCCACAGCTCTTAAATTGTTGAATGCGTTCATCCAAGAATTAAGAGAGACCAAGTGACCGAGTTAAAAACTGCGCGTGAGCATCGAAGGATAGAGACAGAGGAGGTTGAAGAGCCTCCCCAAGAGGAGGAGCTGATCAGCCCTCTACAGGAGAAATACGTCTCTCGAGCCTGGTTTACTGACTACCCCCCGCAGCGGTGAGGTTTAAGGAGTTCGCTGGAAAACTCACTCCGGGTGCCCTCTCGTTGATATCGCGGGTTCTCGCATCTCTCACAAGAGTGGCAGTGGAGCCCTCTGAGGTGAGAGGGTGCCCCGGGCCTAGGTTCCTCCGGAGGATCTCTAGGAGGGTCTCCAGGCTGGCTGGAGAGCCAATGTGCCTCGGCTTTGAGGTGGCAGAGAGGAGGTACCTAAGCCCGCCGAGGGAGCTGGCAGCGAGCCTGAACCTTCCCGAGCCCCCCCTGCTCGAGGTGAGGAACTACTCCCTAGGCTTCACCTCCGTCAGGATAACCTTCAAGGCCCAGCCGAACGCCTCCACCGAGGAGTTCCTCGAGCTCTGGAGGGCGGCGGCCAGGTGGGCGGACGAGAGGCTGGACTCACTCCTCCGCGGGAGGATGAACCTCTCCCGCCAGTTCAGCGTCGTTCAGGTGATAGAGGACGGTTCAGTGGAAGATGAGCCTCCGGAACTCCTCTTCGGTCTCACGGCGCCCCTCCTGCCAAGGCTGGTCAGCAGGGGGTACGCCGAGTCTAGGGGGAGGCTCGAGCACGGCATGTTCCCCGGCGACGTGTACTACCTGACCCCCTCCGGCGCCGTGGTCCAGGTCGGATCTGTGGGCAGGCACGCTCGATACGCCAGGAGGAGGCTCAGGAGGTACTTAGAGCTGGCGGTGGACGTGGTCCTGGCTCAGGAGGTGGCCTTCACAAACCCGGCGGTGACGATGAGCGGCGACGGCCTCTTCAAGGCGCTGGTGCACCTCTCCCCCGACCTCTGGAGGTCGGGGCTGGTCGTGAGGGAGAGGCCGCTCATAGCGATCTACGGGAGAATCGCCGGCGCCGTTGGAGTGGACAGGCTGTACTCCTCCCTTCTCTCGAGGCTCAGGACCCTGCTGACCTCTGAGCAGCTGAGGTCCCTGATGAGGGCCAAGTCCGTCGCCTACAGGCTCGGCCTGCCCCTAGGTGTGGAGGAGCCGGTAAAGCTCGTGGAGGACGACTGCTTCTCGATAATTGACGTGCTGGCCCTCAAGCACGCCATAGACTCAAGGGGTCTCGATCCAGATAGGGCGATCGACCTTATGGCAATCGCGCTCCCCTGGAGGATAGACCCCGACGACCTGAAGAGGATCAAGAGGAGCGTAGCCTCGAGGGAAGACTTCAGAGGGCTCACGGCGACCGAGATGGCGCGTCTCCTGCCCTCAATCTCCCAGACCAGGCTTTACGGCCTCCTGGCGGGAGAGTGCCCGCCCGGCTGGGTTATCCAGAGGAGAGTCGGCAGGAAGGGGTCCGGGAGGAGGGAAGTCTTGATTTACGAGGCCAACGCGTCCGTGGACATCGTCAGGGCCCTGGTGGCCGGTTGGTCCTCAACGGTTGACAGGATGCTGCGCTAACGCCTCTGCGAGCGACCGTAGGGCCAGCTCGTAGTTGAACTTGTTCGACTCCTCATCCCATAGCTCGATGGGGAGCCTCCAGACTGGAGACATGGATTCGATCAGCGGAGTGACTTCCTTAACCTTCGAGGAGAAGAAGAGCCTCACCGCCCTCGCGGTGCTGAACGCCGATCTAGGATGGGCATACAGGAGGGCCCAGACACCATTAAAATCGCCCTCAATATATGTCACCACGGCAGAAGACACACTCTGCAGCGCTTTTGCCACCTTTGGTAATTCCTCTTCTCTTGCTTCTATTAAGACGGCTAGAGGCTCTCCGAGCCGAGCTCCAGCCACTAGGTATAACTTCAGCAGGATCTCCTCCCCTCTTAGCCTGCGTAGACGAAGCTCCGCTGATCTTACTCCGAGCCTCCTAGCTTCAGAGACGCTTATCCTACCTGTCCTCATAACGTGATCTATTAGTATCAAGTCCTGCCTAGTTAGTCTTGGTACCTTAAATTCACGCTTGGCTTTGAGGGCAAAGCGCTTAGTTCTTGTATACACCTCGGACATGTTAGTCATAGCCTCTACTGTCGTAATAAACGATGGGTTAACGTTGAAGGTTTGAGCCGTAATTCTACTAACAGCAGCCCTCCCATTTAGAGTACGCCTAAGATCAGGTAGTCCTTCATTTGGGAACAGAAGTATGCAATAATGCATTCCATGAGAGCCTAAAGGCCGGTATATTCTGTAGGTGAATGGGTTAGCAGCTAGGCCTTTCAATATGCCCTCATCTTCACCTCTGAAAGTTATCAGGACGGCTGCCAGGCCCAGCTTCTCTAGGTTGACAGACTCGGGGCCGCTGAGAAGTCTAGTTCTTGTAAGCTTCGACACAGCCTTGGATACTGTGGAGGGAGCCAGACCTGTTTTCTTCACGAGTTTCTTATGAGTCGAGTAGGGATCCCTTGTCAGGGCGCGGAGAACTGTTAGCTGAGACTTGGACAGCCTAACAGGATCGAGGAGACCGGTAGCACCGAGCAGTGTGTTAAAGTAGGACTCGAAGTCGACGAGATATCCGGATTCAATCTGAACTCTTAGAACTCCTAAAACAGACCTCAAAACTTTGTTTATACTCCCCTCTGGGACCTGGGCGAATATCCAGGGCGCGTCGTAAAAAGGTAATAGTGGGCTACTGACTCTCTGCGTACATTCATCCCACCAAGACCTGTCCGCGCCAGAGTAAGCCCATGCCAGATCATATATTTGAGGTATAGAGTCAAGCTTCGGCGGTATTAGGAGGATAAAAGCCTCTCTTCGTATAGCAGATTCTCTTCTAGCTGGGGGGAGCCTCCTGCTTATACACATGGATCTGCCGTAAAACCTTACTCCGCTCCTGTAATTTCCCTCAACCGGGAAGTCGCTAAGAATAACTTTTGAGGGCGGTTGCCTCACCAAATTCATTTTCATAGCATCTGAGACAGTCTCGATAGCCTCTCGAAATTCGTTAGACAAGTCGAGGAGGGACCTCTCTTCGCTCACTTTCTGGCCTCCCAAGAAATTCTGAGGCTACTAAACTATTTTCTTCCCTTCACGCGGGCTCTCTAACTCCTATTCAATAGATTGAGGTCCTGCCGTTCAGCCAAATAACGTTGATCCCTCTGTGTAGGGCCTTATCATTAGATCCAAAATGATGGAGAACGGTCCAGTAGTTCCGGCTCCGCTCCCTTCGGTCCCAGAAAGTTAGATTAAGGTATATCCGGCTTAAAAGAGCGGGAGAGTTTAGGCTGACCCTTTAGAGTTCCTCATAGGTAGTTGAGATAGTCTCTAAGACAATATTTCTCTTTAGAACCACATTTTGGAAACTTTGGCCGAGAAGAATTAAGACCTCAGAGAGGAAGCACAGGTAGATGCCCTCTGGGTCGAACGGGGCTCAAAGAGCCCTCATCGCGCCGCTGAGTGGGGCGGCTTGGTCTATAACTAGACTGATTCAGTACCTGTCGACTGAGGGCAGGCCCCCCGATTCTCTCGTCCTCTTGACGACCCAGAGGGCCCAACAGAAGCAGATCCGCGTCCTCTTAGATGCGACATTGAAGAAATTCTGCCCTCGGCTCAAGGCAATAGATCTGAAACTCGAACCCCTCACTAGGCCCAAGGTAGTGGCCAAGTGGCTGGAGCAAATTATTGATGCATTGTTCAGGCTCAGGGCCCCCACCGTGAGCTTGCTTATCACGGGCTCGCCTCCCGGCATGGAGAGCATCCTCACGCTCCTCTCTCCATTCCTCCCGCTGGACGGAGTCTACCACGTGATCCTCAGGAGAGGCCAGAAGGAGCCTCACGGGTGGAGCTGGCTGATCAAGAACGCTCCTGACTCGCCCTTCGAACCTCTGCCCCCCGAGGTGGAGAGGGTCCTAACGTCCGTCTTCTGGCCTCGAGAAACGGATTACACAGTAGTGCAAATGCCCGTACTCCCCTACCCTCCAGACGTCGCCAAGACCGCGGCCGACCTGCTCAGCGACGTCGCTGACAAGTCTGAGTACAGGCAGAGGGGTCTGAGGGATGACTACGTCATCTCAATGATCATAGCTGGCCTCATCGAGGTCTCGAGGAAAGGTGAGGTGATACCAACGACTCTGGGGAGGGCGCTGGGCAGGGCAATCTCCAAGCTCGTTCCAGCAGGGGAGAGGGCGGTGAGGAGATAGC
>CBEVRO010000095.1:0-4998 GCA_965552295.1 uncultured archaeon
GTGATCTACGAGCAGGCCGAGGACAACCTGTACGCCAAGATGGCCGTGATGGCCCTCACGATGAACGGAGACCCCGGCGTCTGATCACACACTCCTCTCTCTTTTTGAGGCCCTTACGATATTGGAAGGGAAGTCTGGGGACCTCATCAACCCCCTGGGCTCCCGTGGAACAGCGTCTAGAACCAGACCATGTACATCACTTCTTTGAGGGTCTCAGACTCCACGACGATTTTGTCTATCCTCTTTAGGAGGTTGTGGTGCCTCTTCTCGTCCTCAAGGATGTACCTGATGAGGAGCCTGAGCTTTTCATCCTGAATGCTCTCCATCAACTCCTGGTACGTCCTAATAGCCTCCTCCAACTGAATGTGCCTCTTTATTGAGTCCCCTATCCCCTTCCTCTCTCCCTCCGTGAGGAAGGGCGTCGACCCCACTAACCTAGCTTCGATCGCACTCAGCACATTCTCGTGCTTCTTCGAATCTAGGGCTATACCACGGATTAGTCCCTTACAAGAGGATTCTCTACCTTCTCCACAGTCTTGTTGGCTTCTCCCACTATATGCCTCTCAACCTCCTTCTGCCGCCTGGGGAACCTAACCAACTCTTGGACGTCCCCCAAGATACATTCCCAAAAGTCCTAGACGGATTTAATTAAAACGATCACATGCGTTAACCCTCTCAGGGGGTTGCGGTGGGTAGGGTGGCCGCGATCAGGGGTTCAGCCCTCATTATCGTGGACGTGCAGAGAGACTTCATGCCGGGAGGGGCTCTGCCGGTTCCCAAGGGTGACGAGGTCATCCCGGCTCTGAACTCCTACATAGAGGTCTTCTCAAAGCTGGGAAGGCCGATAATCGCGACCAGAGACTGGCATCCACAGGATCACGTGTCCTTCAAGCCCAAGGGCCCCTGGCCTCCTCACTGCGTACAGGGAACTCCTGGGGCGGAGTTCCACCCGGACCTCAGGCTGCCCGAGGACGCTATCATAGTCTCGAAGGCCACTGAGCCCGACAAGGAGGCCTACTCAGGCTTCGAGGGCACTGACTTAGCGGAGGGCCTTAGGGCCTTGAGGGTTAGGAGGCTCTTTGTCGGAGGGGTCGCCACCGACTACTGCGTCAAGGCAACGGTGCTCGATGGCCTCAGGCTGGGGTTTGAGGTCTTCGTCTTGGAGGATGCGATCAGAGGGGTTGACGTAAACCCTGGTGACAGCGAGAGGGCCATCAGAGAGATGCTCTCAGCCGGGGCTGTGCTAATTAGGCTAGAGGAAGTCGTGGAGGCTTAGCGACAAAGTCCTCAAGGGCTTCCCATTCAACTTCCCAGAGCCTACTCGCTTGTAGAGCTTGGCGTACTAAGATTCTCGCTTGTTTCCCTTAAATTTACACGTGATTAACGCTAGCAACGCCGAGGAGCGATTCAAGAAGGAGGTTCTCTCCAGGATCCAGCCGGAGACCTACCCCTGAGCAATCTCAGCTTCGCCGGCCTGAAGTAGATCTCCCTGCCTCTAGGGGCGATTGGCAGAACCAGCTCCACTTCCTCTCCTGAGACCGATGCCCTAATCCTGAAGGCCGACCTAGATCTGGATACAGCCAGCACACTTGCGTGGATCCCATCCGCTGGGCCCGCGACTCTGACCTCCTCCGGGTAGAAGGCCACGCAGCCGGTCTCGTCCTCTGCTCCCTCTAGCCGAGTTTTGAACCCGTCCAGGCCGTACTCTCCGTCTTCCAGCCTCATGAGCCTCAACACATTGGCCCCCAGGAACCTGGCTACGAACTCCTCCTGAGGGTCGGAGACCACACCCTCAGCCGGCCCTTCTCGGAGTATCCTCCCCTCCCTCATCACGGCCAGTCTGTCCGCGATGGTAAGCGCCTCTGCCTGGTCGTGGGTGACGTGGACGGCTGTGAAGCCCCTCTCGGCGTGAAGCCTCCTGAGTTCCCAAAGGAGATTCTCTCTGAGTCTAGCGTCTAAGGCGCCAAAGGGCTCATCTAGCAGCAGCACCGCGGGCTCGGGAGCGAGGGCTCTTGCCAGGGCTACCCTCTGCTGCTGACCCCCCGACAGCTGGTGCGGGTACCTGTTCTCGAGCCCGTCAAGCCTGAGCAGCTCTAAGTACTCTCTAGCCCTAGCTCTGGCCTCGTCGCTCGACACGCCGCGAGCCTCCAGGCCGAATGCGACGTTCTCTAGAACTGTCAGGTGAGGGAAGAGCGCAAGATCTTGGAACACCATGCCCACGTTCCTCTTCCTCGGCGGGAGGTCCGTCACATCCTTGCCATCAAACAGCACCGAGCCGGAGTCAGGTCTCTCTAGACCAGCTATCACTCGGAGCATCGTCGTCTTGCCGCATCCGCTGGGCCCCAGCACGGCTGTTATCAAGCCATCTGGCACGGTCAGGTCGACGTGGTCTAGCGCGACGACCCTCCCAAACCTCTTCACGACCCCCTTCAGCTTGACCTCAACCACTTCATCCTCCCCTCCACGAACCCCTTGGCCCAGAGCGCGGCCCAGGTGAGGAAGGCGATCAGAGCGGACGAGGCGGCAGCCTCCTGGAACCTCCTGACCCCGGCGTACCTCAGCGCCGCCACGGTGAGGGTCTGCGTGCGAGGGTCTGAGAGCAGGGCCACTGCGGCCGTCTCAGAGAGGGACATGGCCAGCGAGTAGAACGCTGCGGCTAGCACTGCGGGCATGGCGGCGGGCAGGAGCACTCTGAAGGTGGCGTCGAGCCTGCTGAGCCCGAGCGTCTCGGCAGCGTCCACCAGGCTCTCCGAGAGCCCTGAGATTCCAGACTCTATGGCTCTGATTGCGAAGGGCGCGGCTATCAGTGCGTGGCTTCCCGCTATTAGGACCCATCCTGGCAGGTCTAACTTCGCTCCCAGAGCGTACAGCCCCAATGCGGCCGTAATCGACGAGGTGCCGAGAGGCAGTGTGGTAATCAGGAGGGCCACGGATCGAGCCCTCGGGGCCGCAGCAGAGATGAGAGAGGCTGCAGTGAGCGTCAGAACAGCTGTGATTGTGGCGAAGAAGAGGCTGTTCAGCAGGGCTGAAATTGGAGCCGTCCCCAGCGATGGATCGTGGCTGAGAGATAGCACTCTGGCGTAAACGCTGGGGTCAAATCTATCGGTAAGAGGATCGAACAGCGACCTCGCGAACAGGTATGCGACAGGATACAGAGCGACCAACGCACACAGGTAACCATAAGACGCCAACAGGTAGGGCAGCAGGCCTGATAGAGGCTTTCTCCTCCTCACCTCCCTCGATATGGCCCGGGGAACTCCCCTCAGGGCCACGAGGGCAACGGCCATGGTGACCCCAAGCTGCACGAGGGCAGCCG
Organism: uncultured archaeon; assembly: GCA_965552295.1. GTDB lineage: Archaea > Korarchaeota > Korarchaeia > Korarchaeales > Korarchaeaceae > DRBY01. The sequence continues at coordinate 3,317 of CBEVRO010000095.1, forward strand.
CTGAGGCCCTCTCTGGGTCTAGGAACACCTTGTAGAGAGAGTAGATCTCGACCTCAAGCGTCCTGTACTTCGGACCTCCGAGCAAGAGCGGGATCGCGAAGCTGGTGAAGCTCAGCGCGAAGGTCAGCGTGAACCCAGAGACCACTCCCCTCAGGGCAAGCGGGAGAACCACTCGAGTGAATCTCCTGATCGGACTGGCTCCTAGGACTTCAGCAGCCTCCTCCAGCCTGAGGCCGACGGTCGCTAGGGCAGAGGACATCATCTGAGAGCAGACACCGAAGTTGAAGTAGGCGTGCGCCAGCACGATTGCTGGCCAACCGCTCGGCACGAAGCCTGCCCTAGCCAGCAGGAGGAAGGCCAGAGCGACAGAGATCGTCGGGAGAGTGAACGGCAGAGTGGTTAACGTCTCGATGACACTCCTGCCGGGGTAGTCGTAAGTCGCGTTGAGGTAGGCGAGGGGGATCGCGGTCAGCACGGCGAGTCCCGCGCTGATGACTGCCTGCAGGAAGGAGAACTTCAGGGCCCTCAGCACCACGGGGTCTCTCAGCACGTGAGGAACCAGCCTGACCCCTGACGCCATTAGGGCTCCAGCCGTGGCGGCCCAGAGGAAAAACAGCAGGGCGGCGGCGAGGAGGGCCGGCGCCCACTCAGCCCTCCCGCCGCTCACCCTCAGCCCCTCCCAAATAGCCTAAGAGCCGACGGCCCTGCGCCACTCGTCCAGCCACGTCTTAAGGTTGGCCGCGATCTCCTCTGGACTCAGCACCTGGTTCATCAGCTTGATCTTGGTCGGGTCGATGGCGTAGTTCACGTACTCAGGCGGCAGCTCCACGAGCTTGTTTGCGGGGTACATCCAGTTGTTCAGAGGTATCAGCCTCTGAACCTCAGGGCTCAAGAAGAACTCAATAAACTCCTCTGCCAGCTCCCTGTGCGGAGCCCCCTTCACGAGCCCTATACCCTCTATCTGGAGCCAGCCCCACGGCTCCCCCTGGTAGGTGATCAGAGCGGCCTTATACCTGGTCTCCTGGTAGAAGTGGTAAGAGTAGGCGCCGTCCGTGCCGTAGCTCACCACGATGGGCCTGCCCTGAGCCTCGTCGAGGAACACGTCGTATGCGTCGCCCCAGCTACCCGCGACGAGGAGGCCGTTCTGCACAGCCTGGGTCCACCACTCTCTCCAGTCTCCACCCGTCAGCTTGTAGTAGGCGATCTGCCAGAGCAGGAAGCTGATTCCAGTGCTGCTGAGAGTGGGATCTTCCGCCACCAGCTTGGAGGCGTACTCCGGCCTGGCCAGGTCCTCGAAGGTCAGGCCGGTCATCTCCTGGTCGGATATCCGCTGGCTGTCGTAGACCAGCGCTATGAGTCCGTAGTCGTAGGGGACGACGTGGTGCGTCGGGTCGAGGGTGCCGATAAGCCAACCGTGTATCTGGTCGATGTTCTCAGGCGTGTAGGGCTCCAGCACGCCGGCTTCGACCGCCTCGTGTATCAGGATGTTGTCTATCCCGATGATCACATCTGCCCTGGGGTTGTCCTTCTCCTGGATCAGCGCCAGCAGGGCCGACCTGGCGTCGTCGAACTCCCTGACCTCAACGACGCAGTCGTACCTGCGCTCGAACTCTCCGTACACGGCGTCGAGCGTCGCGTTGGGGTCGTCTCCCCACTTCAGCAGGCTCTCGTAGGTGTATATC
>CBEVRO010000096.1:0-4975 GCA_965552295.1 uncultured archaeon
CCCATCTTGGGGTCCGTCTGGACCGCGTCTGGCGCCGGGACCGAGGAGATCTTCTACGAAGTTGCCGCCGCCACCGTGGCGAACGTCGTCTCGGGCTCCCACCCGGCTGGGGTCTCATCTACGAGCGGGACCCTACCAAACGCCAGCGGCCTCGAAGCCAGGTTCATGGCGGAGGTGGCGATTGCTGTAGCTAAGAGCGGATTGAGCCGATCTGAGTCTAACGAGATCGTGAGGGTCCTCCTGAGGCGATACGCCCCAAGCCTAGGGGAACCAAAGCTCGGACGCCCCTTCCCGGAGCTCTACGATCTTCGAACCGTGGCCCCGAAGGAGAGGTGGCTCCAGCTCTACCAAAAGATGAAGAGGGAGATAGAGGAGATCACGGGGCTTCCCCTGGGATCCATCGACTCGCGCGACGCCTGAGCTCTGAGTCCTCACAGCCCCTCCCACAACCTCATGGCCTGCTCGCGAGCCTTCTCGCGAACCTCCTCCTCATCTACCGTTAGGACTCTTCCGTCTCTCACGACCACTTTGCCGTCCACTATGACATCCCTCACGCGGGATCCGTCTGCGAAGGTCACTAGGTGCGCCAACACGTTCTCTGGAGTGAGTGGAGTAGGCGGCCTGTAGTCCAGCACCACGATGTCGGCCTTCTTCCCAGGCTCTATGGAACCTATCTCCCTCTCCATGCCTATGGCCTTGGCATTGTTGACCGTGGCCATCTCGAACACCACGTCAGCCGGCATCACGGTCGGGTCCTGGAGCCTCCCCTTGTGAATGAGGAAGGCCGCCCTCATGACCTCGAACTCGTCGGTAACGTAGCCGTCGGTCCCTAGACCGAGCGTGAGACCAGCTTCAAGCATCTCGGGGACCCTCGCTATTCCTCCGCCGACCTCGCAGTTGCTCAGAGGCTCGTGGCTAACCTTGACGTCTCTCCTCCTCATGATCTCTACCTCCTCAGGCCTCGTGTGTACGCACTGCGCGGCCAGGACGTCAGGACCCAGGAAGCCTATCTCCTCGTAGAGCTGAATGGGGAGCTTCCTGTACTTCACGAGCGCGTGCATGGTCTCGTAGGCTCCCTCCTCGAGGTGCAGGTGGACCCCGCTGCCCACCTCCGTCGCTATCCTCCTGACCTCCTTCAGGAAGTCTGGCTCGCACGTGAAGGTCGTGTGAATGCACATCATCCCTCTGATGAGACCCTCCTGAGCATTGTGCTCCTTGACGAACTGCTCGTTCTCCTTTACTCCGAGCCAGGCGTTGTCATCGCTTACTCTCTGGGTCGCCTCAAACGACAGGATCGCTCTGAGACCCAGCTTCTCGAGCGCCTCTGCCTCTACATCAAGCGCGCCGGGGATTGCGTTTGGAGCCTCCAGTATGTCGGCCACGCACGTGGTCCCGTTCTTCAGGGCCTCCAAGCCAGACGCCAGGGCTCCCGCTCTTATCATCTCCTTGTCCAGCCTGTCCTCGACCAAGGGCCACCAGAAGTCCTCTAGGAACCCTATGAAGGACTTTGGAGCCTCTTTTACCGGCATCCCCCTCGTGAGGATCCCGTACAGGTGTCTGTGAGAGTCTATGAGGCCGGGGATCACCACCTTGCCGGTGGCGTCGATCTCGTAGTCGAAGCTGAAGGACTCCTTGATCTCCTTCGCGGTCCCCACCTTGAGGATCCTGCCCTCCTCAATGTAGATGCCGCCATCCTCCATCACATCCCTGCTGGAATTCATCGTTACGACCAGTCCGTGAAGTACGGCGAGAGACCTCGGCAAGGTCCCACCGTAGTCACAACAGATCTCCAAATGATAAACTCCAGCCAAGGCATTGGAAACGTCGGTTCACAGGATCCCACTTAGGAGGGAGCGCGCAGGCGCCGGAGCCAGCGGCGCCAGACGAATCCACGAGGGGACCTCGCTCTTCAAGGGAGAACCGAGATCGACCCGCGCGCGAATATGTGGTCTGACATGGGTAGCAGGAACTCCTCGGAGTCCGTGGCGACTATCTCAACCGAGTCTCGGTAACTCTCGCAGAAGGCCTCCACGAGGCCCGGCCTCGTGACTATCACGATCCTCTCTATCCCCTCCCCCCAAGCCACCTGAGCGTTAGGTCCATTATCGCCAGACCCGGGGCCAGCTCGAACAGGGACTTCGGCATCTCGCGCGAGTAGGGCTCCATTCGAGTTTCCCTTCTGACCGCCAGAATCAGGGCTGGGGACGCCTCATGGTCTACTTGGAAGGCCCTGCCTTAAACTCTTTGCCCACACTCAATTTACAGACATAAAAATAAGCCCTGGGGGGTCGCAGATTGTGGAACTGGCCGCCCCCGGCGGGTCACCCCTTTATATTTCCCCGGGACATTATTGACGAGAAGAGGTTCTCATCTTGACCGTTCTCAATCGAGGTCGAGTTGTACTGCTCCTTTTCACCTTCTCGGCGATCCTCGCCTTGGCCTCGCACGCGTCAGGGCAGGAGTACGTCTGGATCCCCCCAGGGGGTGAGGATGTGGTTGAGGTGGTCGTCAGCGGCAGCGAGGATCTGGCGGGGCAGGTGACCCTGACCGCCGAGGCTCCCGACTTCATCTCCTGTAACTTCTCGCCAGGGGTTGTCTCGCTGACGCCGGGGTTGAGCGCCAGCTCGAACCTCACCCTCTCCGCGGCACCGAACGCCCCAGTGGGGGCGTACGAAGTCCTGGTGCTGGCGTGCTCCGGCGAGGTCTGCTCTCAGACCACCGTGCCGGTGGCGATTGGGGAACTCAACGTGTCCATGGCGGAGGTGGGTCCTCGACCCACGGCGGGTTCGCCTGCCGTGCTCAGGGTCACCGTCGATCCTATCGGCCCGCCTCCGGAGTATGTCAGCCTCACCCTGAGCTCAGCATGCGCCGATCTAAGTCCGAGCTACGCCTCGGGCGCGCCTCCCCTCGTCGTCAACGTATCTGCTACCTCCGACAAGGCCGGTGAGTGCGCCATCGAGGCCGTGGCCTCGGCCGGCGGCAGGACATGGTTCTCCAATGTAACTATCGGGTTCCTCTCGCCGCTGACACTCAAGCGCGTCGACGTGAGCGCCCCCACATCTCTGAGACTGGGAGAGGAACTCAGAGTCACGGGGACAATCTCACCCGCCCCACCCGGGCCGGCCGATCTCGAGGTCGCCCTCACCAGTCCGGCGGGAGACGTGAGCGTCACGACCCACAGTAAATCCGTGGATCGCAAGGGGAGGTTTGAGTTCACCGAGCAACTCGAGTACCCGGGCAGGTGGGAGATCAACATCTCGCTGATAGTCCCGGAGACGGGAGAGAGGATCCACATCGGGACGTACGAGGTAAGCGTGGGCACCCCCCTCCCGGACCTGAGGGTGATCGTCGGCGCCGAGTCCACCGGGCGGCCTGAGGCGGGGGAGCCGACGCGGATCTCGCTCAGGATCTTGGACTCGTCTGGCTCGCTCTCGGGCGTCGTCAGGGTGAACCTCTACGACGAGACGGCAGGCGTGCTCATCTTCTCGGACGATCTCATGGTGGAGGAGGGCTCGTCTGATGAGATCACCATTGAGTACAGTCCGACGGAGCCTGGACTGCACGAGATATCCGCGGTGGTCGACCCAGGCAACGAGGTAGCTGAGTCTAACGAGGACAACAACGGGGCCCTGCTCGAGGTGACCGTTCCCCCTCCACCTCCAAGCTCGCCCGGCCCATCAGGCTCAGAGCCGCCGGCCGCGACGGGAACAGAGAGGGGCAAGGGCAAGTTCAACCTCGCGTACCTTGCGGCCCTGGGGCTGCTGGCGGCCGGAGCGGCCGCGCTCGTTGCGAGGCGGCGGCTCGGAACCGGCCCACAGCTGGAAACCCCCGGGGCCGACCCTTGCGAGGGCCTTAGGAGGGAACTCCTGGGGATTGAGAGAAGGCTCGGTGAGGCCTCCTCGGCCGTTCCCGCGGAGTTCAGGAGAGTCGAAGGGACCGATGCTGTGGAGGAGCGGCTTCGGGCCGACCTTGAGGGTGAGCTGAGGAGGGTCTCCGAGGAGATCCGGAGACTCAGGAACTCTATAGGAGGCCTAGAGGCAGAGAGGGACTCGCTGGGCAGGAGGATCGCGGACGCCCGAAAGAGGCTCGGGGCCCTGAATCGGAGGCTACGCAGGTTTGAGTCCCTTCGGCGGTCGCGGGACGAGGCGAGGCAGAGGGTGGAGGAGGCGAGGCAGAGGCTCGACGAAGCCCTGAGAGAGGCGCGGGGGCGCGCGAGGAGGAAGTCTGAGCGCCTCAGGGAGGGCGCCAGGTATCGAGGCCTGGAGAGGAAGGTCAGGAGAGAAGAAGAGAGGCTCAAGAGGGCGGTGGAGAGGTTGGAGGAAAGGCCTGAGAGTAGATCGAGGCGGAGAGCAGTGGAGAGGGCTGAGGCCAGGCTCGCCGAGGCTCGGGGGCGGCTGGGCGAGTACGAGAGGAAAATTGAGGAGAGGGTCGCGGAGATAGAGAGGCGCCTCCTAGAGGGTTCTTTGGTGAGGGGCCGACGGAGGGAGGTTTCTAGGAGGGAAGCCCGACTGAAGAAGGCAGAGGAAAGGCTGAGCTCCTATGAGAGGCGGCACTCCCGGGAAATAGACGAGAGGGATCGCCTCAGGAGCGACCTCGAGTCGTCTCAGGTCGAGATGACCGAGCTCGACCGAAGGCTGGCCGAAGAGAGGTCCAGGCTGGCCGAGCTGGAGGAGCGCCTCAAGGAACTCGCCGCCCGGGGCGAGAGTGTGGACGACTTCTTGGAGGCCCGCAGGAGGCTGGTGCGCCTTCGGAGTGAGAGGGAGAGAGTTCAGAAGAGGCTCGCGGACTGCGAGGAGAGGTTAAGAAGGAGGCTCTCCGAAGAGGCGGGCAGGAGAAGAAGATGCGAGGCAGAGTTGGAGGCCGTCCTGAACAAAATCTCAGAGCTCAGGTCTGAACTGGAAGGGCGCAGGCGGGAGATCGCGGGACGCCTGGCGGGGCTCCTCTCTGAGGCGGACTCGCTGGACTCCAAGTTGGA
>CBEVRO010000097.1:0-4913 GCA_965552295.1 uncultured archaeon
GGGAGAGGATCGAGGCCGCCGATGGCTTGTTGATCGTATGCGCGTCGGCTGAGCACGCGAAATCTCTGAAGCAGGCTGGAGCTGAGGCTATGTCTCTCTGGGAGGCGGTCAGGCCGATCAGCTAGCTCCGAGGAGCTTGGTCACGAGCGCTCCCAGCGGCGGGGGTAACCTCAGGCACTCGGAGAGCGGCGCGCTGGGGTAGAGCTCCTTGTTTATGATCAGCTCCTTCTCTAGAGCCAGTTCCATGGCCCTCTCCCTCAGCTCGGCTTCCTCCTCAGGTGTGAGCGGTCCGAACCTCAGACGCGCGTAGACCTTCCTGTCGAAGGAGATCCTCTCCTTTATCGCCTCGAAGACATCCTCTTCTATCAGCCCCATGTCCCTCTTTACCTCCGCGAGCCTCAGCGAGGCCCTCAGGCTGGCCTCTACTATCTCAGGCCTGTCCATCCAGATCGTCCTGTAGTTCAGCGTCAGTCCCCAGTGCGGCTCCTCCAGGGCCCTCCTGTGGGACTCCAGATCCCTAAACAGGAGTTTGTAGCCGTAAGCCTCAGGCCTCTCAAAAGCCAGGCTGCCTGGGTCGAGAAACGGGGCCAGTGGAGCTGTAAATGCATCCAACCCTTCGCCTCCGTGGATCTCCATCAGCCTGCTGAAGTAGTCCGCCACTCCGATCGCTATGTCGTGGGTCTGCTTGGGGAGACCCGTCATGAAGTAGAGGTCTAGCCTCTTGAACCCCAGCTCTGCCGACAGCCTAACCATCTTCTCCAGCTCGGCGTTTCCGTACATTCTCCCGAAGGCCCTTCTGACGTCCTCGTCTTGGCTCTCTGGGGATATCTGAATGTACACCTCATCTCCGAGGGCCCGCATGGCCTCTAAGATGCGCCTGGAGGCGGGGTAGAAGAACTCGAACATGAGGGGGTTGTCTAGGTTGGCTCTCTTCAGCTCCCTGAGGACCTCGAGAGCCCTCTCCTCACCCCTTCCAATCCTGAGGTCCCCCAAGATGAAGATCGTCATCTTGGACATGGAGGAGATCGAACTCGCCTCCTCGGCTATCGCCTCCGGGCTCTTCAGAGCGACTTTCTCTCTCCCGAATATCCTCTTGAAGGCCTCTCTCGACCCTCCACACGTCACGCAGTTGTGTTGACAACCCTTCACGGTCAGCACGGCAGCTATGGGGGCCTGGATGAAAGAGGCGCACGGCGCGACAAGGCCCAGATCCCTCTCCCTGAGCGCCATCTTGACCAAGACCGAGTGATCGACGACGTAGGGGTCCAGGTCCTCCGGGGGCTCCCTGGGTGGCTCTAGCCTTATCCTCCCAGAGTCTCTCCAAGCCACTCCGGGGACGCCCTCTGGGCTCTTGCGAGACTCTACCCTCCTGACCAGCTCCTCCACGGACTCCTCCGTCGTGTCTCCCAAGACGACGGCGTCTACAAATGGGTATCGCTCTAGGATCTCTCTCCAGTAGTAGCTCGCGGATATCCCGCCTAGGATCACCTTGGAGTCCGGGTGCGACTCCTTCAGGAGCTTGGCAACCTCGAGCGCACCTTGAGCGTGCACGAGCCACTGCAGGTCGATGCCGTAGACCGAGGCTTCTACCCGCTCTATCGTGCGTAGTGGGTCGTAGTTCCTGTCGAGGACCATCTTGGCTGCAAGGTTGAATATGCCCACCCTCATCCCCCTGTTCGACAGCCAGCTGGCGAGCGTGAGGAACCCGTAGGGGTACATGTCGAACACATAGAGAGAAGGAACTACCTCGCTCACCGGGCCTTTGAACATCGTCTTCTGCCTGAAATCGAACACGCTGGGAGCGTGGAACAGCGCAAGGTCGTATTTCGGCATCTGCCTCCCCCTCGCACGCCATAGGAAAAAATTTTCACGCTGGCTTCACGCCAGCCACCGCTGTAAACACACCCAGAGCGGCCCTCTTTACCGCCCTCAGCCTGACCACCCTGCCTACCGCTTTAACAAGCTCGGAAGATGTCCACATGAGGCGATACGTGGGATACAGAGCCCTCCAGGGTGACTCCCACCTCAGCGCGATCAGCCTACCTATCCACGGAACCACCCACCGGATGTAACGTCCGGCCAAAGTGTCCACGATGCCCGAATCAGGCCTCGTGACCTCGACTACGCCCAGCCTCCCTCCGGGCCTCAAGACTCGCGCCAGCTCCTCCAGCGCCTTGACCCTGTCTAACGCGTCCCTGAGCGAGTACGACGCTACCACGACATCGACCGACTCGTCTCTCATGGGTATGGATTCAAACGTCCCCAGAATCGGGTGTACCTCAACTCTAGTGACCCCTGAGAGGCGGTGGACTGCCTCGGAGAGCAGTCCCTTAAGAGGATCCAGTAGAAAGACCTCCCCGCCTGGCGCCACGCTCCTAGCGAGGATCACGGCAGAGGACCCGGGGCCGCATCCGGCGTCTAGAACCCTGTCACCCGGCTGCAGAGAAAGCATCTCAAGAAGAACGCGCCGCATTCGGCCGCTGAGCCCCAGTGAGGCGGCCAGATTGACCCTCTCGTACGCTCCACCGGTGTTCTCCAAGGACCTCACAACCGAGACCCACAGCTCGCGAGAGAGGCCTGCGCTCAACCAACCCACCTAGTGGCGAACCTGGCTAGCTCGGCGAGCAGTTCCCGCACAGGAGACTCCGGTAGAACCTCGGTCAACTCGACGGCCCTGTCGGCGAGGTCCGCAGACATCGCCTCCAGCTCCCTCGCCGCCCCTGGGTCGAGCAACGAGCTTATCTCCCCCGGCTTCCCCCAGTCCAGCAGGTCGTCCCGGAGCTGGTAGGCCAGCCCAACCAGCCTGCCGTACTCGGCGAGAGCGTCCTCCACCTCCCTGGCCGTTCCCGCGATCACAGCCCCGAGTTCCGTCGCCGCGCTGAACAGAGAGGCTGTCTTCTTCTCCAGAACGCTCAGGTATCCATCGAGGTTTATCCTCTCGCCCTTTGATCGAATGGACGCCTCCTCCGCCTCACCCTCGCTCATGATCCTAGTGGTCCTAGCCAAGATCCTGGCCACGGCCGGATCGCCGTAGAGGGATGAGACGTCAAGAACGAGCGAGAGCACAAAGTCGGACACTAGAATCGCTAGAGTCTCGCCAAACCTGACGTGAAAGGCTGGAGATCCCCTCCTGCTCGTGTCGCGATCGATCAGGTCATCGTGAATCAGAGAGGCGGTGTGAATGAGCTCTACAGCCGCAGCTGCCGGCTCAGGGTCTCCAGACCCCCCGCACGCCTCGTGAGAGATCAGGAGGAGGACTGGCCTGATCCTCTTCCCTCCTTGAAGGAACTCTGACAGGGGTTCGTAGAATAGCGAGTCTCTGTACCTGCTCAGGAGACTCTTTACAGCCCTGTCGGCTCTGTCGACGTATGGCCGAAGCCTCTCTCCGAGCAACCCTGATCGCGCACTCGCAAGGACGAGCGTAAAATAACCTTAGTCTCGGCAGCAGGTTTATGGGTATTGAGAGTTCGCTTGGGCCCGTGAGCGATGAGGAAGCCGTGGGGAGGCGAAATGTTGTCGCTATGGGCGTCACAAGCCTGCTCACAGACGTGAGCACAGAGATGGTCTTAGCCAGCCTCCCGTTCTTCATCACCGAGGAGCTGGGCGGCGGCATGGCTGCTCTAGGCGCAATAGAGGGGGCTGCAGAGCTGACCGCCAGCGCTCTCAAGGCAGTGTCTGGTAGAGTCAGCGACATCATGGGCAGGAGAAAGCCCCTCGCTCTGCTAGGATACTCCCTCTCGGCCGTGTTAAAGCCGCTCATGGCCCTGGCCACGAGCTGGCTGCACGTTCTGGCCGTGAGGGTGGGGGACAGGGTCGGCAAGGGGATAAGGACTTCTCCGCGGGACGCGCTCATAGCTGACAGCGTGGGCGAGGAGTTCAGGGGCAGGGCCTTTGGAGTGCACAGAGCCATGGACACGGCGGGAGCGGTGATAGGGCCGCTCCTAGCTCTGGCGCTGATTCCTAGAGTCGGGTTCAGGGCGACCTTCGCCGCTTCAGCGGTCCCGGGGCTGGCTGGAGTGCTCGTCCTCGCTGGTCTCGTCAAAGAGATCAGGAGAGCGGGGAGAGGGCCTGTGCCTCCCGCCAAGGGCACGCTAACGCCGGAGTTCAAGCTCTACCTGACTTCGATATCCCTCTTCAGCTTGGGCCAGTTCAGCTACGCCTTCATCCTCTCCAGGCTGGTCGAGCTGGGGTGGAGCAGAGAGACGGCGATAGCGCTCTACACCGCGTCGAACGTCATCTACAGCGCAATGGCGATACCCGCTGGGGGACTCGGAGATAGGCTGGGTAAGCTCAACGCGCTGACGCTCGGCTACCTAAGCCTAACGGCGACGTCGATCATAGCGGCGACGGGCTCCAGGTGGACGGGCCCCGCAGCCATAGCGGCCTTCGGGGTCTACATGGCCCTCGTGGACACTCTGGAGAGGGCCGCGCTGCCTGCCCTAGTACCCGATGAACTCCGGGGAACGGCCTACGGAGCGTTCCACGCCGCAAAGGGAGTCTCGACCCTCCCGGGCAACCTCGCCTTCGGCTTGCTTTACGACCGGTATGGAGCGCAGGTCGCCTTTGGCTTCTCTGCGTGCCTCTCGCTGGTCTCTCTGGCCCCACTGCTGCTCCTCATATCGAAGAGGAGATCTTCCTGAGGAGCAACAGGAGTTCCCCAAATCCAGACGCTCTCGTCACCTTGACGGGGTGTTCTCTCTCGACGAGAAGTATCGGCGTGATCCCAACCTGCTCTGAAGCTAGCGCCCTCTCGACGACCCCCGTCACGAAGAAGTCGGGTTGCTCTCCGGGCATAGTCTCTACGAGCCTCTTGAGAGAGTTCAGCCACCCCTCCCTCCCGGCGTAAATCGCCATGTCGATCAGACCGAGCAGTCCTGTTGATCTGAGCACCTCTGACGCCTCCCTGCCGGTTC
>CBEVRO010000098.1:0-4888 GCA_965552295.1 uncultured archaeon
TAGGCGACGTAGATGACGAGTCTCTCAAGGAAGTGTCTAATCATCGACTTCACGTAATTCTCCCTTTTCTTGACGGATCCAGCCCTCCACTCGCCTGCACACTCACAGATCTCGTCTAGGAGCAGCATAAGAAATCTTACAACCCCCTCTGACCCCCCAATGTGGACGTTGCAGTGCTCCCCTTTCAGCATTTTAACAAGGTTCTTCGCCTGTCCTACGTAGTAAACGGTTCCGTCAGATGGATCCACGAAGACGTACACTCCGGGGTGCTGCAGGGCCTTGCCATATGCGCGGAGATCGCTGCACCTCAGGGTTACGATAACGACGTTTTCTTCTCCACACCTCTTTCCGGCGCAGGCCCGCAAGACTTCTACCACGTGCTCTAACGATCGTCCGACAGGCACCGTGAACTTCCTCGCCTACTACTTCTCGGCGACCTCCTTTAGCTGCTCCTTGTACATCTCAATTATCTCCTGCTCGGTAGTCGCGTCTTGAGGCGACTTGTCGTCCCTCCACCTCCCCGTGAACCTCGGGAACCTGATCGCTAACCCTGTGTCTGGCTTTATCTTGCCCCAGGCGCATGTGTGCACGGGGCTGAGAGTGATCTCGTCTCCGATGACTTCCAGAACCTTGGCGGGGATGAACCAGACGTCAGGCTCGATGTTGCTGATGACGCTCGGGTGCTTGTGGTCTATCACGTAGTCCTTGAAGATCTCCGGGAGTTGGGCCAGCTGCTCGTCGGTGAAGCCTGTCCCCATCTTGCAGACCGTCTTGAAGGTGTCAGTCTCGGGATCGTAGGCGGCCAACAGCAATGCGCCGTAGGTGCCGGCGCGCTTGCCCCTGCCCCAGAAGGCCCCCACGGCCACAAGATCGACGGGTTCAACCATCTTGCTGACGTAGCTCCGCTTGAACTTCACCCAACTCCATCCCCTGACGCCCGCCTGATACCTAGACCCCAGGTCCTTCACCATGAGCCCCTCGGTGCCCCTCTCCACGGCCAGCTCCAGCTTTCGCTCCAGCTCTTCTATTGTCCAATCTTGAATCCACCCCTCTGCGATCTTGACCCTGTCTCCCTCCTCTATGACCCCCTCCAAGATCTTCCTCCTCTCCTCCAGCGGCTTGTCGACGAGTTCCTCCCCGTTCAGGTACAGGACGTCGAACAGGTACAGCACGACAGGATACTTCTCCATCATCTCCTCTATGCCGTACTTCCTCCTCCTGTGCATCAGCTCTTGGAACGGGTAGAGCTCTCCGGTGTCTGGGTTGAATGCCACGCCCTCGCCGTCTAGGATTGCGCTCTCCCCCTTGAAGGCGGCCTTCACACCCTCGATCACGTCGGGGTAGGGGTGAGTTATGTTCTCCAGCCTCCTGGAGAATATCTCTACCTTCCCGTCTGGCCAGATGTGGATCTGCATCCTCTCGCCGTCGTACTTCATCTCTGCGAGGAACCTCTTGCCCATCTTCTCTAGGATCTCGTCAGCCTCTCTGAGCCTCTGGGCCAGCATCGGCCTTATCGGTATGCCCAGCGTGACGCCGATCTCCTCAAGCCCCTCCTCCCCCTTCTCTGCCAGAGCCTTGGCTATCCTCCCGATGTCGGGGTAGGTGTTGTACTTCCTCTCCAAGACATCTCTCCTATGCCTGCCTCCCAAGAAGGCCTCAGCCAGGGCGTCTAGTATCGTCATGTCTCTGACGCCCAGCCTGAGCTTCTCGGTGACTATCCTCATGATGTACTTGGCCTCCACAGGCTCCGCATCCGCCAAGAGGCCGGCTAAAGTCCTGAGCTTGATGTCCTGAGAGCTGGGGCCAGACGTCTTGGCTATCTTGACTAGTGCGTTAAAGACCCTTCCCACGGTGAGCTCCTCCTTCAAGAAAGCTAGCACGCTCTTGTTCTTGATAGCCCACTCCGCCACCAGACCCATGTCGCCGAGCTCCTTGTACTTTGCACCGACCTTGTCCTCCCCTATCCCGCAGGCCATGGCGATGGCCTTCAGAGCGAGCTTCTCTCCAATGCCGAGCTCCAGGTCCACGAACTCGGGGGCCACCCTGCCCAGGGTCAGGTACGCCACCTTGTCGATAACCTCAGGCGGCGTTTTCTTGAACAGGTCCCTTAGGAGGGCTATCATGTCGAGTCGGCCCGAAGTAGCCCCCAGCTTCTCATAGTACTCAGCTAAGACGCTGAAGGGCAGGTCTCCCCCAGGAGCGTCCATGGTCACTCCACTCCTATCCTCCTGAACTTGGGCTTCTTAACTGGAGCCTCAACTACAAGCATGCCCGACCTCATGGTGGCCTTGGCAGCTTCTGGATCCACTTCGACGGGAAGCCTGATGAGCTTCCTGTAGGTTATGGGGACTCCTCCCACGCTGGCCTTGGCCTCGAGGAAGAGCGCATCCTCCCTCAGCATGAGGTTAACATCCTCCTTTGAAGCGCCGGGGAGGTCGATCACAATTCTGACGTAGTCTCTCTCTACGGTCACGTCCGCTATCGGCTCCACAGGCCCCCTAACGGAGTACACAGACCACCTAACCTCCCGATAGTACCAACCCAAATCCCCCACCCCCCTTAGGCGATGTAAGCAGGAATGGCCTTCATCTCCTCGGCTCCTTGCGCCATCACCTGGCTCGTCTGCTCCATTAGATCCTTCAGCTTCAGTCTTATGGCCTCAGACTTTGCCTCAAGCTCTCCTAAATCTAGCTCTCCAATTAGGGGGAACAGCGCTCGAAGGGTCTCGGCCGACGCGCCGGGGTCCGGGTACTTAAGGTAAGACTGAGCCATCAGAACCATGGCTGGAATTCCCCTCTTCCTCGCGGCCCAGAGGAACATCACCGGATAGCCTGACAGGAGGCCGTCGCTGAGCTTGCTCGCCTTGACCTCGCTTGCGATCTGTCTGGCGTCCTGGTTGTTGAATATCACGTAGACCTCGGGACGCTCAACCTCCATCCGCTGGTTGTCAGGCACGCCGCCCAGGTAGACGGCCATCTTAGGCCGCTTCTCCATGGCCCAGTTCATCACCCCCTCCACCAGCGAGGCGAATGCCGAGGGCAGGAGGGGGACGTCCGACTTGATGACGTAGATTCCGTCTCCCGCGTACAGCCTGAGGGGCGACACGATGACGCCGTCCTTGACCGTGGCGATTGGCGGAATTGCGGGCGTCTCTATGATGCCAGCCTCGGTCAGACCCTTCTTCTCGATCAAGTAGTCCGCCGCTATCACTCCAACGAGGCCAGGCCCTGGGATCCCCAGTAGTATCACTGGATTCCGCTCCCTGGGGCCCCACTCTCTGACAGCCGCGCTCATGCGCAGCACCGAGAATTTCATGAGAGCCATTTGTAATAACGATCACCGAGATCTCGGAGACTTGGGAGCACGGAGCGAACAAAGTTTAGAGGAGCGGATCTCCTCTCTAACTCTCGCTTAAGCTCTTCTGCAAGATCGTTTGGAAGCCCACCCTTCTTAGCTGCCTTGGAGAATGCTGACACCATTCTCCTGTACCTAAAGGAGGCCACAATGACTAACAGGGGCAAGTATATAGCGGCAATTGCCAGCAGCTTGGCGATTAACAGCGTAACCCTACCTGCAGCCTGAATTTGCGAGGAGCTGACCATCGCTACTCCTCTTCTTCAAACCCGCTCTCCTCTGAGATCTCCCTCTTGAGGGCCCCCGCAATCTCCCTGATCACTCTGTCTATCACCATGCTCCTCTCGAAGAACTCCCTTGTCATCTGGTTCACCATGTCCTCCGGCATCCCAGCCTCTTTCAGCTTCTTGTAGAACGTCGATATGCTCTCGCCCATCTTCTCCCCGAGGTCCCTAGAGTAAAGGGCGTCGATTACCTTCTTGATGAGTTCAGGCAACTTGTCAAGAAACTCGGACACGGCAGATAGGACCTCTCTCAGTTCCTCAACGTCGCGCTCCTCTTCTTCCCAGTCCTCGATCATCCTAAACCACCATCCCTATGTATGTGGGTTCTTCTCTATATCCTTCCTGATCACTCGTGATCACCGGGCCTGACGATCTCATACCTCTTTCCCTTTCCACCGCCTACCAGTTTGACCACGCCCAGCTCTTCAAGCATCTTGAGCCGCTGGGAGACTATCCTCCTTGACGCGGTACCTCTAACCTTCCTGAGTTCTCTCGTAAGCTCAGACACATTCATCGGCCCGTGAACTGCTAGAATTTCGAGTATGTCTCTCGCTATGTCATCGACGACCCCAGCCTGTGTCAGCAGCCTCTGGGTCTCTATAGCTACTGCGATCTTGTCGACGCTGGCTCTGTGCAGTCCAACGATCTTCATGAAAAGCAGGACTATAGCCCTAGCCTCTGGGTCCCCTTCAAGGAGCTTCTCAATGATCTCTAGCCTCTTTTCCACGGCTCTGATCTCCTGCTCAATCCTGTAGAGCCGTTCGAGGAGCCCCCCTGGCTGGCGGGGTCCTCTGCTTTTCCCCTCCTTCTCCTGATTCCCGCTAGCCAAGGGGACCCCTCCAGGTAGGAACTGTATAACGGTATAACGTATAACATATAAAAAAGTGACGATGAGGCGTCTACTCCAGGTACAGGGCGGGCCTGCCCGGAAGGGACGCCTTAGCCTTCCCCAGGGGGTCGGGGATCCCTTCTCCCGGAGCGGCTACGACGATCTCCTTGACGCCCGTCCTATCTCTTATCATGCCGACGAGTTCTCTGAACATTGCCTCTTCTGCCTCGGGCGTTGAGTGGGGCATCGCTCCCTGAGCTTCGACAAACTGTCGAACAAGGTGCTCTGCCTCCTTACCGTAGGACCTAAGGTACTCTGATGCTACCCTAAAGGCGTCTTTAGGCTTGATTGGGGGCTTCAAGCTCTCTTCGAGTGCCTACAACATCTCGTACTTCCACTTCGGGGGCAGAAAGACCGTGAG
>CBEVRO010000099.1:0-4723 GCA_965552295.1 uncultured archaeon
CACGTGAATCCCAGCCCCACGAATGGTTTCTATCACTCTATCGACTCTAGCTAAGTCCTTATCGCTTCTCACAGCTATTCTCAAGGAGGCATCCGCCATACCGCCGGAGAAGTTTAGATCAAACTTGACCAATTCGTTCGCGGGCTCTCCACCTCTAAGAAAACCCTCTTCCTCCAGAGCCTCCTGCAAGACTCTGTACTGTTGGTTGGTGCATCTGCACCTCAGGCAGATGAAGCTAATCAGGACATTTCACCTACAAAGTAAAGGGTTGTCTGAGAAGATAAATTAGTTCGATTTAGTAAAGAGCTGCAACTAGGCCTGCTTCGCTACGATGGTCTCTTTCCACCTCTGAGGATAAGGAGTCCCTCCGCTCATATCTCGCCCAGACCTCCGAGACCTTCTCAAGCTGGTTCGAGTGAGTAAAGGTTCTGCGGATGGGGGAGGGATCGTCAAGCCTATTCCGCTCATCTGAACTCAGCGGAGTAACTCTCACTCATGTCCCTCCCCTTCCTACATCTCTAACGTTGCTCTCTTAAGCCTTCTCTCCATGCTACATAGAGGGCCGGGGCCGCCAGAGCGCTCATGGCCGCGCCAAGCCACATGGTAGGACCCAGACCGGCCAGGCTCATCGTAACCCCACCTATCCCATTCCCCAGAGCCTCCGATACCGCTCCCACGGCGGCCGTGACCGAGCTTGCGCTGGCCCTCTCATCCTCAGAGGCTAGGGATATTGCCAGAGCGTTCCTGGCCGAGTAGTAGAGGGCAAACAGCGGCAGCACAAGCAGGATAGCCAGCAGGAGGAAGCCCTGGAGGAGGGCTCCGATTGAGAAGTATACTGCGTAGAGCAGGCACGACGCCATGAATGCCTTCCTCGGGCCCACTCTATCCACTAGCCTGCCGTAGAGCGGGCTGACTATCGCGCCGGCGACACCAGCTCCGGCAATCAGGAGCCCCATGATGGCCTCTGACCTCCCGGAGGCCTCGAACACCTTGAGCGAGAAGGCGACGTAGAACGTGGAGATGGCGGACCCCGCGAGGAGGAGGGAGGGCACTATGAGGCCGGTCCTTCCGGGCCACTTCAGGCTCAGGGCCATCTTGAAGGCGATCGTGAGGTCTGGTCTCCCGATCGGAGCGCCCTCGCTCACGCTGTAGATGATCGGCACGCTCAGGCTCGCCACGGCGGCGGCCACGAGAAGCGTCGTCCTGAGGCCGAAGATCTCAGTGAGCAGTCCTCCAGCCAGAGTGCCGGCGGTGTAGCCCACCTCAGCTACCGAGAAGAGGTCGCCGGCCGCTGCCCCTCCAGACCCTCTGTCCGCCAAGAACGCGATCACCACGGGCTCGTCGGAGGTCATGAGGTACCAGATGATTGTGATTGGGAGCCAGAGTTCCAGGGGAGTGAAGGCCAGAGCTACAATGAAGAGAGGGCTCAGCACGGCCGCTGTGAGCAGGAGAGGCTTCCTCGCGCCCATCTGATCGCTCAACGACCCGTAGATCCTCGTCCCCAGGAAGTAGCTCAGGGCGGGGAGCCCTCTGATCAGAGCGTACCCGAGGAGGGAGCCCCTCTCGTAGGTCTCAAACGCCACGTAGATGAACACCATGCTCCAGCCAGCGTCCTTGAGGGATACTGCTGCGAGCACCTTCCACCTGTCGTCCATTGGGCCCCCGCCCCTTCGACGCTCCGTCTTGGCTATCGGGCATAAAAAGGAAGGGGTGCCTGTGGGGTGGCTTGGTGCACGATCAGAACAAAGTATACAGCCACCCGCTCTACTACGACATCGCCTTCGGGTGGGATCCGACTCAAGAAGCTGACTTCTACTGTGAGGCATTCAAGAGACATGCTGGAAGCGTGCGGAGAGTGTTGGAGCTGGGATGCGGCACCGGCAGACTACTGATCGAGCTGGCCAAGAGGGGTTTCTACTGCGTTGGACTCGATATAAGCCCCGAGATGGCGAAATTCTGCGCGAGGAAGGCCCGGCGCCTTGGGGTACCGGTTGAGGTTCTCAGAGCCGATATGGCCGACTTCCACATATCGGGATTCGACGCGGCATACTCGGCCATCAACACGGTATCTGCCCTGCTCACAGACGAGAAGCTAGAGTCACACTACTCCTGCGTCTCCAAGGCGCTGAGAGCAGGGGGAGTCTACGTGATAGACGCGGCGCTGAACCTGGCGCCAGGAGACCGCGAGGAGTGGGAGGAAGAGAGGGGCGGCCTGCGGGTGAGGGCCCGCTGGGAGGTCGTGAGCGTGCTATCCGAGAAGCTCGTCTTAGACAGGCTGAGGCTGACCGTGATTGAGCGAGGGAGGGTCACCGAGATAATGGACGAGTCTCCATCTCGAAGGCTGTCTGTGGAAGATCTGACGGAGCTGCCTAGGCGGTTTAGGTTAGAGCCGGTCGCGTGGTACTTAGGGCCAGATCCCAAGGAGAGGGCTGACGCTTTCCCACAGAAGGGTAGAGTGTGCGTGGTTCTCAGAAAGAGGGACTCCGCTGACCGTTCATGAATGGTCCAACCTCGCTCTTGCGGATCGCTAAGCACGACCCGCGATCTGGAGCTCGACGATCAGTTCTGCATAAAAGTGAATGGGGGCTCAGGCCTCCAGAGCCCCCATGAGCCCAATAGAGCTGGTAATACCGGTGTTCTCCCTCATAGCCGTTGGCTGGCTCCTCTCCAAGATTGGACTGGCTGGAGAGACTTGGGTCTCCGCCCTAAACGATTACGCCTACTACGTCGCGTTCCCGGCCCTCATGCTCGCCAGCCTGGCGACAAGACCTCTCTCAGGCCTGGGGGCGATGATAGCTGTGAATGCGATTTACCTGCTGGTCTCGATGGGGCTGGCCCTCCTGGTGGCGAGGGCGCTCCAGCTCGATAAAGCCCTGACCGCGACGCTCGTTTTCTCCGGGAGCTTTGGAAACATCGTCTACATGGGCTTCCCGCTGGCTGAGAGGGCCTTTGGAGACCTCGGGCTCACGCTGGCGGCCGGCATAGCTTCTACGCACCTGGCTGTGATGCTGTCGGTGGGCCTGGCGCTGGCCCAGGCGATCACGCTGGGGAAGGTCGACGTGCTTGGAATAGCCAAGAGAGTGGGGAGGGTGCCGCTGTTCTGGGCGGCGGCTCTGGGGCTGCTCCTATCCTCCTTCAAGCTCGAGTTCCCAGAGCTGGTGATCTACCCCCTCCAGGCCCTCGGCAGGTCCGCCTCCCCCGTGGCGCTCTTCGCTCTGGGCGCCTTCTTGGGTGGCAGAGGTCTTGGGTCGAAGATCTCGAGGCCTCTAACAGTCTCTGCCTACAAGCTGATAGCCCTGCCAGCGATAGCTTACGCTCTCTCGGCGGCAGTAGGGCTTCAGGGGGCTCAGATAGGCTGCACCCTTCTCCTTTCAGCCGCGCCTCTGGCGGTAACGAACTTCGTCGTTGCAGACAAGTTTCAGCTAGACAGAGAGGCTGTGGCGACGGCTATAGTCCTGTCAACGCTCTGCTCCGCTTTCACGCTCTCCGTACTGGCGGTGCTCCTTTGACTCTCCATAGTCACCTCAGGATTGCCCTGACTGCCCGAGGCAGGGCCCTGAAGTCGGAGACGACCGCGTCGGCAGCCCCGTGATCGCGCCCGGGATCCCCCAGCAGGATAGCCTTGATGCCAGAGGCCCTGGCTCCGATCACATCGTCCACGAGCTCATCTCCAACCATCACGGCCTCGCTCGCTCTGGCCCCGAGGGCTTCTAGAGCCCTCTTGAAGATCTTCGGGTGCGGCTTCCGAAGTCCCACCTCGTAGGATGTGACCACAGCCTCGAAGTAGTCTATGAGCCCGTGCCTCTCGAGGGACTCTAGGACCATCGGCCCGTAGGTGACGTTGGACACCACGGCGAGCCTGAACTCCTGGGACAGCTCCTCTAACGCCTCCCTGACTCCATCCCTCGGCCTGGTGAACTCGACGTAGGGCCTCGAGTACGCCGCTAGGTGCCGATCGGTCACGAGGGGCTCTAAGCCCAGTTCAGCCAAGAATTCAGCTATGTCCCTCTCTGCTGGCACCTCCTCCAGCGTTGTTGCCCTCTTCCAGTTCGTTCTGGTCCAGTAGTCCGAGAAGATCTTGACGAACCTGTCCAGCTCCTCCTCCGAGGGCTTCACGCCTGAGGCCTCCAAGAGGCCCCTCACTCTAGCCCTCCTGAACGCCTCGACGGGCTTGAAGGGCTCGATTATCGTACCCCACATGTCTATCAGGACGGACCCGGCCAAGGTACCACCTCAGGGCAGCAGTCCAGGCCTACCAGCCTTCGAGACCTTAGCCTCGAGGATCTTCCCCTCCTTCAGCTTCAGAGAGCAGTACCAGCCCCTGCTAGCTGGCCCTGGGTTTACGACAAGAGTTCTCCCCATCCTCTCCATGCCAGCCGACTCGTGTATGTGCCCGCAGATGCAGGCAAGGGGCTGTCTCTCCTCTATGAACTTCCTCACGGACGTAGACCCCACGTGCCCTCCCATCCTTGGGATGTCGAGTGAGGTGCCGTGAGGGGGTGGGTGTGACAGCAGGATGTCGATCTCGCCAAGCCTGTCCAGTATGCGCCAGATCTCGTCCTCGCTCAGCTCGATCGGGGTCGAGAATGGCCCCTGGTTGGACCCGCCTATCCCTCCGACCCTCAGGCCCTCGACGGTGACCACTCTGCCGTGGACATTCTCTGCCGACCCCAACCTCTCAACCTTAAGCAGCTCCGGCGGATCCATGTTTCCAGGCACGAAG
>CBEVRO010000100.1:0-4678 GCA_965552295.1 uncultured archaeon
GAAGAGATATACGCGAAGTATAGGGATCTCTTCAGGAGGTATCTGCAGCGGGCCGAGTGAAGGGCGATACTTTTTTCCATAGTCGAATTTGAAGCCTATTGAGATGCTCAGGGAGCCCACAAGCCCCGACCTAAGCCTCGCGCTCGCTCTTCTTGATAAACGAATTAGAGAGCTAGAGGGAAAGATCGCGGACCTGTCTGCCAGCATAGAGAGGATGAAGAGCGAGCAGGACTCTATCTCAGACAAGGTTGACAGATTGGTCAGGAGGGTGCTCGAGGGAACCGTCATCTTGGCCGGCGCCGTGGTTGCTTCGATGCTCCTCGGCCCAGTAGGTCCACTCTCTAGGATATACAGGACTATCACGCTGATCGCGCTAGGAGGCGCAGTCATACTGTGGGGAATACTCAGAATTGGGACGGCCAGGTTGGAGAGGAGGAAGGCAGAGCTTGATGAGGAGATAGCCAAGAGGGTACTCCAGCTCGAGGATCTAGAGGCGGAGGCTCGGTTGATGGGAGAGATAAAATCCGCTCTTGGCATAGCCCAGGGGGGCAACCTGCTCAGAGCGTACAGAGAACTCTCAGAGACCGTCATGAAGCTTGAGTCAAGTTCGGAGGCGCTTGAGGCGATTCTAATAGGTCTTAGGGCCCTCGCGGAGGGAGCTCCCCGCGACTACGCTGTGAAGCTTGCTGCTGGCCTCGAGAAGAGGGCTTGGGAACAGCCACAGGACTCCTGGGAGCGCGCCGCCATCCTGAGCCTGGCTGACGCGCTCTCCAAGGTATCCGAGTGAGTTACCTCCCGAGAAGGGCTCTCTCGATTATCCAAAGGGCCCCGGCAACTGCCCCAAGCTCTGCCAGAGTGTATGTCTGGGCCGTGCCTATCACTATGGCGTCTCCCCCTCTTGCGGCGAGAAGCTCGGCCATGCTCGCTCCGATCTCCTGCAGCTCCCCTGGACAGCGAATCCCGTCGGGGAAATAGACTCCGTCATTCCTCACGACCAGAACTGTAGCTCCGTCGGCGCCTGCTCGGAAAGCTGAGTCTCTAACGCCCAAACCCGAGTCGACGAAGGCGCCTCCACCCCTTACCAGGACGGCTGCATCTTTGGCCCCGACGGTGAGGGCCCCGGCCCTTACTCTCACCGGGCCTGTCAGCACATTCCGAATCAACTTCACTAATCTCTGCCCCTCTTCCGTGATGTGACAGCCTGTCCGAGTGGATGTGAGTAGGTTTCTAGCTTCTAGCCTCTTCAAGAGACTCCGCGCGCTCCCCTCACCCAGCCCAAGCCTCTGAGCTAGGGACTTCCTCCCAAGCGGGGAGTCAGAGAGGGTCAGTAGAGCTAAGAGTGCGTGCTCCCTCAAAAACCTCGTTGGAGGGCCGGTCTTGGTCGATGCTACCTCATTTATCAGTTTTATCAGCTCAATTAGATCTTTGCTGGAAGTTCTCTTGTCGGGATTAAGCGACATAACCCTCCAGAGGTGAAGTGGAGAGTGGAAGCTTAATATTGATGCTGGATGGATAATCCATCCAGGCGTTTTCTATGAGCAGATGGGTCCTGATCTCTGCCTTAGCTCTAATCTGGGCGATTTCTGCTTCAATGCTGGCCATATACTATTACAGCACTGCAGAGAGCCTAAAAGAGAGGATAGAGGCCCAGAGCGCATCAGGGGAATACATTCGAGTCAACTTGGGGATAGGGCTCTGGAACGGGACCGTCGTCTGGCACAACGGAACACTAGTTCCGAGGGGATCTACGCTCCTCGACGTCACAGTGGCCGTGGCCGACGTGAACTATACCGAGTATCCGGGGATGGGAGCGTTCGTGGTTTCGATCAACGGGGTCGAGAACAGCGACCCCTACTATTGGATGTGGTGGGTCTGGACGCCTTGGGGAGGCTGGCAGGAGGGGCCTGTGGCAGCCGACAGGTACGTCGTAGTGGATGGCGAGACGCTCTTCTGGTATTATGAGGACACCTCTCAATCCCCGCTGCCCAAGCCTCCGTGAACATCCGAGCTGGTAGAGATGAGGCAAAGCAGGAGGGCAGCGCTGATAGGGCTGCTCTCCTCTCTCGCAATAGCGACGAACTACGCGCTCGCCGCCCTGCCAAACGTGAACCTGATGGACTTCATAGTCTTCCTGGCGGGCTACTCTGTCGGCCCGCTAGAGGGGATCGCCGTGGCTCTTCTGAGCTGGCTCGTTTATGGGACGCTAAACCCCTACGGATTCGTCCCCACGATCTGGATCGCCACCTCCGCCTCAGAGTGCCTGTTTGCACTCGCCGGCTGGGGCGTTAGGAGGATATCTCCAGAGCACTCCAGAGATTTGCAGAGGATCCTGCTGGCCATGTCCGGCCTGGGGTCGACGGCGGCCTACGACCTGGCCACGAACGCAGCCTTTGCCTGGACGTTTGGTCTCAGTCTGAGGGCTGCGCTGATTGCTGGCATTCCCTTCTCTCTCGTTCACATGCTCACAAACACCGCTGCGTTCTCGCTGCTGGTGCCCCTGGGGCACGCAGCCATAAAACGCGTCCTTAATGCGCCTCCTGTCTGATCTCGCCTAAGGCTTACCTATTATGAACCGAGGGGGCTCAATCCACTCGCTCCCACATTTTGGGCACCTGCTCGGTTTCCTCGGCTTCTTGAGATTCGTGAACCGGTACCCGCACTTCCTACATGTCGGGGGTTCCATAAGCAGGACGAGCGATCCCCCGTACATTCTGTTCAGAGTCTTGGCCACATGCTCGAGGTGCCTGTACACGGACCTCGACTCCTCTGGAGGTAGTCCCAGCTCCCTGGCTATCTCGTTGACCGAGAGGGGGTACTCCGTGGAGCTTAGGAGCTTGATTATTCTCTGCCTTACCGTGCCTTCGAGACTTCCTTCAGTCATTTGAGTCGCCCCGTGATCGCGGGAGCCTTAGAAAAAGGTTCCGCCTAGGTGAGGACTTGCCACAGCAGGTACTCCGTCAACCCCAGCTGAATCCGCTCAGGCTCATCACGACGAGCGATCCGTCAGACTGAATCTCGTAGAGCTCGACTATGCCCGTCAGCGGAACCTCGGGGCTCACCCAGACAACGCTGTATTGGGTGCCGAACTTGGCGCAGAGGAACTCTCCAGCCTCTACAGACCTCTTCTCCAAGACGCCCTTCGCCAGCGCTCTCGGTTCGACCGTGTAGTTCTCTGGGAGTGTGATCCAGGGTTCGCAGGTCAAGTTGGACTCGTAGTTGAACGTGGGCGACTCAATCCTTGACGTGGAGCAGATCGTGCCGTTCTGGAAGTAGTACCCCTTGTTCTCCACCGTGGAGTTAGGGCCGTACACGTTAACGAGGGTCTGAGTGAGGACTAACGCTGGTTCTCCTTCTAGGGAACCATCCTCGATCACGTAGCTCATGTATCCAGACGTGTTGCCGCCGAACTGGCTGAGGATCATGACCGTGTAGTTGGTCCACTGCCCGGCCCTGATTCCCCTAGCCTCGAGCGTAGTGGCGTAGGAGGATATTGAAGATCCGGAGAACCCGGCCTTGGCAAACAACTTTGCGGCGAAGAGGGTCTCGGCCCTGGTGTGGCCAGCGATGACGACTGACTCAACCCCATCGTAGAGGCCCAAGTACAAGAGCAGGGAGCCGTTTTCCTCTTGGAGCCAGATCTCGTCAGAGTCGTTGAGCACGGCGGCCGAGATCTCTCCGACCCCTTCGTATGCGTCTGGGCCCCCTAGGATGACTATGAGGCCAGCTCCTGTGGGGTCAAACTCGGTTGAATTCACTACCTCCACGGTCAGACCCACAGCAGAGATCTTGTCCACCAAGAAATCTGCCGCCTGGCGATCGGCCCGATTAGAAACCACGAGAACTTTAGGGCATTCCTCCCCCAGCGTTGGGGCAAAAGAAACAAGCAAGAGCGAGACTAGGAGGACTGAAGGTCTTAAACGCGTCTTCTAGTTCACCTAGCCTCACCAGACTGACCCGAAAATAAACTTCCCCTTGTGACGATACCGCCTTGCACTTGATGCCATCTGACAGCCCCTCAACTGGGCTCAGAGAGACGATTCACTACCCACGGTATTGCATCTGCTCTGCAGAAATAATTTAGGAGGTTGCTCCGATCTGCTCAGGGTGATCCCAATGAGAGAGCGAGAGGGAGGAGCTGCGTACTGGCTGTCGGTCCTAGCGTGCATAGTAGGCATTGGAATGGTCTGCGTCAGCTTTTACTACGCGCTTCAACTCTTCTGGGGGTCTACGCCTCCGCAGAACCTAGAGTCTGGGTTGACCACGCTTGTCGCCGTCCTGATTAAGCTAGTGCCGCTCGCGCTCGGGATGACGGCAGGAGGCTACCTCTTGGACAGGGGGCTGTGGGGCCTGCTGAAGCTCAGGGAGGAGCAGGTCTGAGATGAACCCGCAGATGCCCTTGAGAATCGCGATGGGGATCCTGTTCATCCTCTACTTGGTCCCATGGGGTCTGCTGGCTTACTCACTTCAGGAGGGGATGATTGGAGCCGAGGCCAGGCCGGATGGTTCCCTGGTTCTATGGAACGACTCTCCCGTGAAGGTGAATCTAGAGCTGACCTTCTACGCCAAAGGCCGCAGCATCTACGCCGTGAAGACCACGCTGGACCCAGGGGATAGGACCTCCGTGAGGCTGCCGCCTGAGGTAGCCCAAGCGGACAGCGTTGGATTCGTGATCTCAACA
>CBEVRO010000101.1:0-4643 GCA_965552295.1 uncultured archaeon
CCTCTTAGAATTGGGGGGTGGTGAAGGAGGATCGAGAGGGTAGCTACGGTTCCTAGCCGAGGACCGAGCGCGGCGTCTAAATAATCAGCAGACGCCATTGCGGAAACGATTTCGTGCCTGAGCCCCTTGTCTCCTTTCATGTAGTTGTAGGTGAGCTTACCTAGGTCGTGGAGCAGACACGAGGCTAAGAAGCAATTCTCCACATCGGCGTTCGACGAGTCTGGGTCTATCTTACGGAAGATTCTGAGGAAAATATGTGCTCTCTCCTTCAGCATTCTCAAACAACACTCAGCTACGAGGGCCGTGTGCTCTACGAACCTCTCTACGCATTTGCCGTTCTGGTAGTAGGAGCACAGAGTGTTCTCTGGGTCTTTCTCTCTCCACTTCTCAATCAAATCTAAGACTTCAGGTCTGAGAAGATCTCTGAGCACTTCCTCCAAAGCGAGACCACCCCCAGCTCATAACCACGATCGTCCACGCAGTAGAAGGAGGGATCTACCTCGTACGTCCCCCAAGGTCTAACCGCCTTGATTTTCCTTGCGATCGGTTTCCCAGCTCTCGATAGCGTGATTTCCGTCAACCTAGCTTTGATGGCCTCGGGCAGTTTTTTAGACACGGAGTCATAGCTAACGTTAAACGACCTCTCCAAGAGTTCTCTAACGGACAGTGCTTCTCCGCCTTGATCTGGAGGAACCACAAGCGTCACGTAGGCCCCAGGTCTGGCGCTCACTGATCTGAAGTTGGGGGCCAGCCTCAGTGGGGAGAGATCGCTAACGATCCTCTTAGTGAGGAACAGTTTTGCCTTGGAGAGAGGATCTTCTCTACTGATCTTACCCCAGAGGTCATACTGAGGATCTATCATCGTTCTGGCCATGTCTAAATCTAGTAGAGCTCTCTCAAGTTCATCAACCCCCTTCTCTTTAATCACATGCTCGGCCGACTCAACTAGCTCTGCCGGGTACGGATAGCCAGGATACCCGCAGATTATCGCGTGAGCCTTCCCACCTTTCCTCCCACCTCTCCCAAGCCTCTGAATCAGAGGCTCGATCGGCGCCATCTCGGTGATAACCAGCTGGAAATCTATGTTGAGCCCAGCCTCTACCACCTGCGTGGCAACTAAGAGGATTCGTCCGTCACTCTCAGCAGTTTTGGAAATCGTCTCCTCCGTGCTAGATCTTGTCCTCCTCATCAGCCTAGAGTGCAGGAGAACTACGTCGTCTCTCAGTTTCCTCAGAGTGAGAAACGCCTTGACTGCGCCTTCGACAGTATCAGCCATCACAAGAACCCTGTCGAGGTCTCTGACCATTCTCTGGACGCTAGGATCCTTCAGAGCGTCCTCAAGCTTGATGGAGCATGGGTTATGGTCTTCTAGGATTTTAACAGTTCCCCTCGTTGGCCTGTTGGCGTCGCTCTCTCTCGGCGCCTCCCATAGGTCCCCCTCCTTCCTTAGGAGATCTCTGATCTTGGTGGCCATCGTGGCCGTCATGACTACGAACGGCACTTGGAGGAACCTCAGCTGATCCAACACGTTAGCCAGCAAGTATATGGAGTAGAGGGTTTCTTCCTGTAGCATGTGAACCTCGTCGAATATCACGAAGGAGACCGCGATATTCCCTATTGGGAGCTCTGATCTCTCCCCTAAGCTCCTAGTCGCGGCGTAGCCGTAGAAGAATGAGTCCCACGTACACACAACGATGTCTCCGTAGAACATTGGAGTAGGCTCCAAGGTTCCACCGTGATCTATAACCACTCTGAGTTCCCCTACCTTCTCAGAGTCTCTCCTCAGCCTAGCAGCCATCGCGTTCACGAGCGACCTGTTCGGCAGGACGTAGATCAGCCTCCTGCCCAGCGCATAATCTCCCTTAGCTAAGGCAGTGATTAGGGGAAGCGTGGCGGCCTCCGTTTTGCCTCCGGCGGTCTGCGCCTCGATGAAGAGCCCTTGGCCAGGCTCTATCCTGAGTATCTTCTCCCAGCACCTGACTTGGTAGTCGTAGGGATTTTTGTTGGGGAGAATGCTGTGAAATGAACTCAATACCTCCGAGAGGCTCACCATACCTCACACCCAGTCGGGCGTCTGCGGAGCGACCAGCACAGCACAGCCGTCGGGCGTTTCCACTTCAAGGGCAATTGCTCCCTTCGCCACGACGGCTGTGATCTCAGAGGGCTCTACTAGCGTAAGTCCACTCCTCAGCCTGACAGATGCTCTCACGGGAATGTAGAATGTGTCAGCCCTCAGCCTTCTAGGCCACTCCCGTCTCCTACCGTTCTCTCTCAGTTGGAACCTCGGGGTTAAGAATGCTCTGGCGTTTGAGTAAATCCCCCCTAGCACCTCGGCTAGCAGAGAGGCTCTAGAGACTGTATTGATTTTCACTTCGTCTCCGCCTGCCCCGACTTCTCTCACGAGCGCTTCTCCCCATCTCACGGGGGAAGCGAGGGACTCCGTGTCGCCGATCCTGTCCATGAGAGGGAGCGCCTTCAGAGCCAGATCGGCCATCTGATCGTCAGAGAACAGGAAAACTAGCTGGATCTCCTGCGCGAAGACGTACTCCCTCCTCATCGCATCGGTTCTCGAGGTTCCCTCAAGAGCCCTCTGCCTCTTGAGCACAACCGTTCCTCGAGTTCCTAACCCAATGAGCCTGCTAGTGGCTGCCAGCAGCCCGCTGTACAGGGACTCCAGCCGCCTGATGGCTGCCCGATCCACGCTAGTGTCTGGAAATCCCGCAGGATCCACGAAGACCATAGCTTTAGCTAGGGCCCCCACGATTGTGGGGGGCAGAGGCAACGGAGTCGACATACCAACCTGATACAGAGTCGGCAGTCTTGACGAGAAGAGCGGTAGGCGAAGGTCGCAGTATACCGCCCTCAAGATTACTCCCCGGTCACGTAGCTGGCTAGGAGAGAGATCAACTCGACTGGTGAGTCGGCTTCTTGTATCCTGTCCCTCACATCCTCTGGGGAACTCTCGTCTCCTAGCTCCTTAGTGAACAAGTCGACGAGCTCCTTTTTCCTGCTCCCGTCCCTTGCATAAACGAATACCCTGAAGTCCCCCAATTTGGTCATCTTCACGTAGTGAGCAAGGTTCTTGGCGCTCTGCTCGGCGTAGTCCTTGTAGAACCCGTGGACGAGAGGAGGTATGGGGTGCGGGCTCGCGACTGCGATGAGCTCCTCTACCTCCTCCGCAGGGAAGGCTCTAGATGTTCCTGCTCCGGTCTGGCCGGTGAGGAGGTTCAACAGCCCCAGAATGGCGGCCTTAGATCTGGCCTTCCTCTCTTTCTCCTCTATCTGTGGCCCCTTCGTTGGATCTGCCTGCGGAACCCCGATCATGGTTAGATCCAGTACAACAGAGAATCCGAAGGGCGCCGAGGCGTACTGTCTCTTGAAGATCATCATGGCCCCAGCCCTAGCCTCCTCCTCTCTGCCCACGATCTTCCCCTCTCTTGAGATCACAACTCTGTTGTGTGTCACAGCCTCAACCCCGTATCCGCCCTCCAGCACAGCTTCCTCCACAGGCAGGAGGAAGGAGAACTTGCACAACGACTCCCTTCTGACCTGAGTCTGTGGCGCTAGGAAGCCGTGCAGGTCCGCATCAGCAAACGCTCTTATGATCTTCGACTCATCCTCTAACGCAACTTCTACGCCTGCAGCGGACTTAGCTGATCTAGTTCTCTCGGCGAACCTGTACGCCACGTATCTGGCGCCATCCTCCGTGAGGCCTTCTCCGTATCCCTCTCTCTTCAGAAAGTCTACGAACCCAACGAAGTGATATCTCTTAACCATGTTTCCCGAAATCGCAGGAACCTCTCTCAGTGCGTACCTATCTGCCTCTTTGACGACGATTGGGATCTTTGTCAACTCGATGTAGTTAGTTCCACCCGCCCCCTGAGTGTTCAGGGAGGCTGCATTGAGAAGAATCCTACCCGAGAGCCTCACGTACTTCAACCCTCATCACCCTCCTCACTTTCCGAAACCTCCCGAGCCTGCCCGGCCCAGGTATACGCAAAAGCGTATAGATACCGAGATACTAGCTTGAGGGCCTCGGGGCCTTGAGCAGCCAGCTTGATGATCCCATCAAGATCTCTCTCAGATGGGATGAACACATTGACGTTTCTCCTGTTAGCCTCAGCCTCGAGGTTCTCTGAGAGCCGCATAGCCATGCTTACGGCCTCAACAAAGTCGCTCTCGTTCCTCGCCTTGCCTACTCTGTCTATAACCT
Organism: uncultured archaeon; assembly: GCA_965552295.1. Lineage (GTDB taxonomy): Archaea > Korarchaeota > Korarchaeia > Korarchaeales > Korarchaeaceae > DRBY01. The sequence continues at coordinate 4,214 of CBEVRO010000101.1, forward strand.
CGTAAGCCCTAAGCAGCACTCTCAGATCTCTCAGATACCTCCCCAAGTTCTTAACGCTCTTATTCTCTAGGATGTCCTCCGGCTTGACGGCGGACAAATCTGTACCCCACCCTTAGGGTGAAAAGCAACAGTATTTTAATATTAGCTTCATGAAAGATGCAAAACCTTGGTTTAGTTTACATGTGATGTGAAGCGCTACTGCTTAGCAGTTCTACGCCTCAGTTTAAGTAGGGATCTTAAACTGAATTTCATTTTTCATTATGCACCTGGTGGTAATTTAGTTTTTAGGATAACATTAGAAGAGCTATTTTACCTAGCAGAGTAATACTCCTATCGGTGCCTACAAAACCAGCTTCCCTTAACGCCGATATGTGTCTGTAGACAGTTGGAGGGGACACTCCGACTTTAACGGCTATGTCTCTCACGTCAC
>CBEVRO010000102.1:0-4605 GCA_965552295.1 uncultured archaeon
CGGCCAGCGAGTCTTCGAGGGCCCTGACGGCGCTGACCGACGGCTCTCTGCCCCTGAGGAGGTCGACCAGCACGTCCGTGTCTAGGCAGTACGAGGCCTCCACCTCGACCTCAGCTCCCTGAGGGCCTCCCTGACCGCTTCCTCCTCTTCCTCGGACATATTCCATGCTCCAGCCAGTTCGCTGGGTCTCTTGGCCATTAGGAGCCTCCTGATGACCTCGTCCATGCTCACGGGTCTCCCCAGCCTCTCCCTAAGCTTGGCGGCCAGCTCGTTGAGTTTCCTGTAGGTGTCCTCCCTGACCCTCACGGTCTTGTACATCATGTAATTTTGTGACCATGTGTCAATATTAATGCGAGGTGGACAGGCCAAGCAGCTCTAGAAGCGGCTGGGAGATGAGCCAGTCACTCGCCTTGATCTGCTCGGCTGAGGGTAAACTTGTTTTCACCTCCTAGCGAGGGCCAGGTAGGCGACGAGCGTCGCTACTGGAATTACTGCCCCAACAAGGAACAGGGACTCCGCCGACGCTGCAGACAAGATCACTCCAGCCGTTGGGGCTCCGACCGCGACTCCGAGTATGTTGAAGGTCTGGTGGAGGCCAGCAGACACCCCCGCGCCTCTGTCGGGGGCCTTGAGCGCGAAGTAGGCGCTGGCGGTCATGAGGGCTCCGAGCCCCAGGCCGAGCAGAACTGAACTCAGCAGGAGGGCGCCTCTGGCGTTAGAGAGGGACAGCGTCAGTTGAGAGGCGGAGGCGGTCAACACGCCAGCCGCAACAACGGCGTCTCCCATCCCCCTGTCCAGCAGTATCCCTGAGGAGGAGATCGCCAGGAGGCTGACCAGCGTCGAGACGCCAACGTACATGCCGGTGTAGGCGGCGGCAGCCTCCTCGCTGGGAACCACGCCGAGCCTCATTAGAGCGGGGCCCATGCCCCCGACTATCAGGCCGAATATCATGTAGAGGCCGAAGACGAGGACGTAGCCCCTCGCAACCGTTCTTAGGCTAGACCTGAGTCCCCTCAGGCTCTCCCTCACCGGAGATCCTCCCGCCGTCTCCGGCAGGAAGAGGTAGGACGCAATGAAGCCCGCCAGTATCACCGCGGAGAGCGTCCTGAAGACCCACTCGAAGCCGAGAGTTGATACTATGGCGGAGGAGGCCAGGGCTCCAACCGCTATGCCTGACCCTATGAGCGTAAGGTAGAACCCCACTCCCCTGCCCAGCCTCCTCTTGGACACGTCCCTGACCATGGCGAAGCTTGAGGGGTAGACGAGGCTCCCTCCGAGAGCGTGGAGTGCCCTGACGACCGCGAGGTGGAGCGGGGTCCTCGCCAGGCTGTAGCCCCCAACCAGGGCGGCGTCGGATAGGAGGCCAGCCAGGAGGCTTTTCCTGCGACCCACCGCCTCAACCACCAGTCCGGCGAAGACGCTGGCGACCAGCGCGACGATGCTGTAGAGCCCGGCTATCAGGCCAGCCTCGGCCTCTCCAGCACCGAGACTCTGAGCGTAGGGCGCTATGATCCCTATCATGAACGCCGTGTCGAGGACGCCGATGAAGCCAATTAGGCCCAGTGTGGTCAGGATCCTCTGATCAGGCTGCCCTGCATCAGATGGCGCCTCTGCTTCCATGGCAGGGGCATCGGGAGTCGACTCTATAAGATCTATGTATATCGGGACCGTTCATAGCCTTGCCTTTGAAACAGGGCTCGTCAGAGGTCGAGATCAAGAAAAAGAGGGGAAGGGGCCTACCTGCGAGACACAGCCAGGACCGCCGCCAGGAGCAGGATCAGCACTCCCACGGCCGCCGCTACCCAGAGCAAGGGCAGCCCAAAGACCTGTTCTTCGAGCAGGCCTTCACCTTCCTCTGGCTGTGGAGTCACCTCTGCCCCCGCCTGAGCGGATTCTAGGGCGGCCTCCGGAGCCTCTAAGACGTACGCCACCCAGGCGCTCCCGCCGTCAAACGTGAGAGTGACCCAGTCCGCTCCCGGAACCAGATCCTCGGGGGCGGATGAGAGACCCACTATCGCGGCGTCCCCCGGTATCCTGATGGCGACCTCGTCCGCCTGATCCAAGTCCACCGTGACCTCCCACACGCCGCCCTCCCTCGACGTCAGCGAGGAGGTCTGGTAGGATGCCACGACCCTGCTGGCCCCGAGGGTCTCCACCGCCAGCACGTCTCCCTCGAGAGTGTAGTTCAGGGGCAGGCCGTCTCCGTCGGTCACCAGCAGCAGATCAGGCTCCCCGAGCACGGGCAGAACCACGAAGGCCTCCTCCCCGCTGAGGTCCACGATCAGCGAAACGTCTGCCCACCCGTCGGGGTACACGGTGACGTCTACCGTCATCGCCCAGTCCTTCTGCCCCTCACACGCGACCTGGCGTGTTGCGGCAGAGGCGCACAGAAAGAGTGTGATCAGCAGAGCAGGAGCCAGTACGGCTCGAGTGACGCGTAAAGTCACGTCAGTCACCTCCCGCCGCTTAAGCCTTCAGAAAGAGTGGTTAGGGAGGGCTCAGCCCTCCTCTTCCCCTCCGCCGGTCGGTGGGACTACGGGAGGCGGTCCCTGGCCTGGGTGGGAGGGCTTCCCATGCTTGTGCGTCTCGTTGTGGCCAGGCTTCTCCTCAGCGAACGGCGGAGGAGTCATAGGCGGTCCAACCTCTCCTGGCCGCTTGCCGGCGTGCGGGCCAGCTGGGATCGTCAGGTTGGCAGTCACGCCCATGCTCATGCCCCTCTTCTGAAGCCTCTCGCAGAGGCCCTCTGGCATCCTGGTCAGGTTGAGGATCTTGCCGATGCAGGTTAGGTTCCCCTTGCAGAAGGCCGCTCTCCTGGCCTCCACGCCCTCTACCGACGCGGAGCGGAGCAGTACGACGACGCGAGCCATGAGCAGGTTGGCCTCCCTGAGGGCCTGCGTCGCTCCAACGACGTCGCGAGCCATAGCCAGCTCCCTGGCCTCCTGGAGCTTCTCGGCCGCCTGGTCCAGCAGGCTCCTGGCCTCCGAGACGTTCATCCCCGCAGCCTCGGCAGAGTCGACCACCGCTCTGAGCCTGTTCAGCCTCGCCTCGTGTCTGAGTATGGCCGCCATCAAGCCGGGCGGAACTACTGGAGGCGCGGCGGTGGCGTTCTCCAGCTCAGAGAGCCCCAGGCACAGAGTGGCCAGCACGAAGGCTCTCGTCAGGGAGTTGATGGCCCTGAGGGCCAGCACCTCGGCCTCCTTCTCGTCTCCGGCGTCTAAGGCCGCCTGAGCCTGCTCAGCCAGCTCGTCCCCGGCCGCTATGGCAGAGGCTATCACCACGCTCAGCTGGTCGCAGGCCTCGCCCGTGATGTTGGTGGAAGAAGTCACGTTGACAGACTCGCTCAGGTTGAGCAAGCCCTCCAACCTCTCCCTCGAATTGTAGTAGAGTTCAAGCAGGTACTCAGCGGTGGAGGCTGGCGTCGCGTAGCCCGTCTTGGCCAGCAGAATGCTCTGGGAGGTGAGCATCACGATGCCAAGCGCCACGGCTAAGAGTCCGCGTCTCGATAGGCGTGAGAACACCGCCACCATCTTTATCTCACCGAGTGAGAGTTCCAGCGAGCCGAGTTTAAGGGCGGCGCCAGAGCCTTGGGCGCCCACCGGGCGCCCACAATAATCAGCCGAGCGGGGTCGAGGGTGAACTCAGAGTGATATGGGGAGGATGGGCGGCCGACGGCGAGCGCCGGCCCGAGGGCCTGTCAACCCGCCCCCGTCCACCCTCCCCAGTTATCTCTTATGTGGAGACGTAATAACGCTTTCCCCGAGCTTCAGCGCTCGGGACCGGCCTGTGCAGGCGAGCCTCGATCAGGTCGAGCGCTCTCTCGTCGTAGTAGACGGTGAAGCCTGGGACGCCGCGCTCGCTCTCTCCGTCTGGGGCCACGTCTAGGACGGCGAAGTGGACGAAGCCAGAGTGCGCGAGAAGGTGCCTCACGTGCTCGCCAGTGGCCTCCCCCCTCATGAGCATCGCCAGGAGGCGGGCCTGCTGGCAGTCCTCCTCCCTGGCGAGAGCGACCCTCTCCACCCACCTCCTGACCTCTTCGACGAACTCCTCTGGAGTCGAGCACCCGGAGGGCAGGGGCGAGAGGCTGGACCTGCAGAGCGTCCAGAGCCTGAATAAGGGGGCTCCGGGCGGCACCCTGCCAATAGCCCTCTCCAGCCTCCTCCTAGCCTTGAGGAACTTGGACAGGCTGCTCTCCCATCGGGACAGCTCCCTCCGACCGGAGATCACGCTGGATACCTCTGAGAACAGTAGGTGCCACTGGAGGGGCATGTCCCTCTCTCCATAGAGCCTCAGGAGGGAGAGTACGAAGGAGGAGTGCATTACGCCCGGCCTCCAGCCCGACTCGTCTCGCAGCACACTCATCAGCTTGACTCCAACCTCCACGGCGGTCCCCAGGGCCGCGAGCCAGGCCTGAGGGGTCCTAACGTAGCGGACTCTGAGGCCGTCGCCACGAGTCTCCAGCTCAAACTCCAGCCACTTCTGGTCGTTTAGGAGCTCAAGGGCTCGAGACAGCCTCTCCACATGTGACCTCATCCTGCAGATGTGAAGGTGAGCGAATATGGGGACCCCAACCTGGATCCCCCAGAGGACCTTGGAGAACTCCCTCAG
>CBEVRO010000103.1:0-4562 GCA_965552295.1 uncultured archaeon
GTCTGATGTACTGTGCCCCGCTGGCATAGGCTATGTGAGGTTCTTGGAGCTTACCAGGCGGCGATCTATGAGATCCAGCCATCTAGCCAACGCTTGAGGCCAACTGGACAGACGCGGGGAGGAACGCTGATAGGCCAGCGCACATACGATGTGTGGCGCGTCTACGTGACGAACCCGCTGAACTACACCATCACGGCGTACTTCGAGTTGAACGGCACTATGACGGCGGAGTGTGCGGGATGCACGCTGCAGGGCGGGCGCCTTGTCTTTGAGCTAAGTCCCGCCGAGACTGTAGAGTTGACTGCGTACATGAGGCCGCAAGAGGAGTTGACGCAAAGCACCATCGGTCAACTGATAACATCGTTCGAGAACCCATTCATAGCGTTCATCGGCGTGGTTGTGGTTATCGCCATGGTCGCACTCGCGCACGGAAGGGAGATCAGGCTTTAGGAGAATAAAGAAGCGATGACGTTAGGCAACATCTTTTTCAAAAAAGGAGGGGATGGGAAGTTCGCGGGGCGGCGGGCGGCTCTACTCCCTCTCTCGCAGGATGATCAGGATGATGCCCGAACCGACGAGGAGGAGGCCCGCCACCAGCCCCGCATACTCTCTCGTGGCCTCGATCGACTTCATCCATGTGTAGACAGCGCCTATTCCCGTTAGGTCCAGTAGGACGCCCAGCAAGGTTCTGCCATCGATGTTCTCTAAGGTCTCGGGCATTAGTTAGAGAAGCACCCGGATCTATATAAACATCGTGTGTTTCTTTTTCGTTTCTGATGCGTAACATTTAATTGTGGATGATGACTAATCACAAAGAGGTTATATTTGTAGGATCGCTTTCCGCACCTAGTGCTTTTTCGCACCGCGTTTCTAACTGTTGAGAACGCAGATGTGGGTAGCGAAATCTGACGGATTTTCAGGAGATTTATAAAGTAGCTGAAAAATTCTGGGCTGCGTTCCTAATAGTTTAGGAACACAAGTGGCACTTTATGTCCATCCCTCCCGCAGTTGAGGATCTCCTCACCAAGGGGGAAGAGGTCTCTCTCGTTCTGGATGACTGCCAACTCTGGGACGAGGACTTCACCATCTACCTGACGAACAAGAAGATAATCTTCCACAGGCAGGAGGGCCTGATCCTGAAGAAGGACAAGGTCTACACGATCCCCCTCAATCAGGTGGAGGGCGCGTGGTACGAGGAGAAGGGGCTGATAAGCAAGACAGGGAGGCTTGTGATCAAGGCTAGGGGCAGGAAGTGGGTGATAACTGGGAGGCCAGAGGACGTGAAGGCCCTGTACAGGGAGGTGGGCTGACTCCTCCTCCCCACACTTTTTACTTCTCAGGAAGCGGCATTGTGAATTCGTACTTCTTCGGCTCGTCCTCTATCGTTTTGTACTCAAAGACGAGCGTGATCTTGTCCATTCCCTTCAACTTTTCGCGGTGCTTTACCCTTAGAAGGCCAAAGAGAGGCGCGATTTCGATGAAGTCCTTTGCTTTCACGACGAATGGTATCGGGAGATCCTCCAGCTGGCGTCTCCCTTCCCTAGCCACGACTTGACTCACGGTTAGGGGAACTAGCTCCTTACCCACTTTTGCAGTGATGCTGAGAATGGCGATGGGAATCTCACCTTGATTTGCCATCAGAATATGACTGCCTCTAGTTCTATAGATGGTCAGTTCAGGATTGTACAGTTTCTCGTTGATCATGTAGGAGCGATAGCTGAAGTAAGTGATTACAAGACCTAGGAGGAGTGAGGCAATCTCGTAGACGGAGATCACCCCAGATTCAATGGCTTTAGCGAAAGCATTCATTAAGAGATACATGCCGTAACCTATGATGAGAGATTCGAATAGAGATACTAGGAGTGACGCTATTATTTTGCGGACTCTCGATACTAGACCCCCTTTCATCCCAATCACCCCCACAATGGTTGTCCTATTTTGCTTGTTACGGTACTCTTTAAATACCCTGCTTTACACATAAAGCGCAAGAGGGATGAAGGCTGAGCCCGCCTACGTCGTAATCGCGGTCCGCCAACCTTCGCTGGGAGGACGTGGATCTACGCCAAAGGCAAGCGATAATCAGGGGAGGCAAGGGAGGCAAAGACAGGGTGGTCTTGTTCGACAGAGAGACAGCTAGAGTGCTGAAGATGTGGAGAGAGGAGAGTTGGGGAGCCAAGACAGGCCGAGTGTTCTTAGTCAAGGCACTCCCTAGGCACGCACTTAGCAGAACTAGGATTCAGGGCTCCAGTGATCCAAGGCATCCTGGGTTACGAGAGGCTTGAAACGACTGGGATATACATCCACCTCAGGCCGAAGCACCTGAAGAGGGAGTACGAGAAGTTCTGGGTCAAGAGGAGAGTCGAATGGATCTCATGTGCTTTCAAAGCGTAACTGTTTTAGTCCTAATCGATCACTTAGTCAAGGGGACATTAATTGCTGGAAATAATATCGCTTGCCATATCTATTTTTGCACTCGTAATTTCACTTCCATCGATCTCTAAATTCTTCACATATTTCCTTTACGCACCTAGAATTGAGGTATTTATTCCTCCTATTGGGAAAAGTTCAAACAAATCCAACTGGTCTGACATTGTTAAGAGATCGAAGATAAATGCTTCCGATCTCACTAAGGCAACGCTGAATATACGATCTCTTTGTGATGAAGATCTGTGCATATACGTGGAATTCATTTTGGATAGGCCATGGAAATTGAAACCAAATCTAAAGAAATATTTTGTGAAAAGTGGCGTGAGGGGTGGTTATCCAAGAGAAGGCAGGTTTTGGTTCAGATCAGAGGAGTTCTATTTACCCGGAAATTCTGTGCTTGGAATCTCCTTTCCGTTCATGCCAAAGCAAGAAAGATGCAAACTTGAGGTGGTGATCTACCCCAAAATTCACTTATCTGAACTGTGCCTCCCTAGATTCTTTGGTTTTGCAGAGTTGAGGCCAGTTAGAAAAGTATTTGAAATAACACCTTAATTATAGGGATAAATTGTTGTGGCATGGGGTATTTACGAGCGCTAGACTTGTGTTGTAAACTCAGTTTGCCACCATCCAGAGGGGATGGCCTCTGGGTCGACCTAGGAAGACCAAGACTAAGCTCATTCGAATTTACTACAAAACGTGGGAAGCCCTGATGGAACTAAAGGCTGAGTTATCAAAGCAGAGGGCGTGGAAGTTTCACACGACGACACACTCAAATTCCTTCTCGAGTTTTACAGGCAGGGAAAGGGGCGGCTCCTGAGGCCCCCGTAGCGGTGCCGCCATACCCGCCTGAGACCCACCCCTGCGAGGTGCAGAGGTATAGGTAGGGGAATACTCCCCTCGAGGGGGAAGGTATTCAAGACCTATCCGGACCTGGCCCTTATAGAGAGCCTTATATTGTGAAGGCGGTCAGGACTCGGCAAATTCATCAGTCCCTCAGCCGGTTGATCCTTCCTCATCCCGCCCAGGATGTTCACCGCTGGGCTCTATTTTTGCGTTTCATTCTGCGGTGCGTCTGCAGAAGAGACCAGGGGGTGTCCTAAAATATGGTCTAGTCATCCTTGCGATGAGTTGACTGGGGGAGCCAGGTCCGGGTTGAGTTCGGAGGCTGCCGTTGCGATTATACTGAGTGAGCGAGAGGGCAGGCCCAGCATCCTCCTTATTAGAAGGAGAGAAAGCCCTAATGACCCGTGGTCTGGGCATGTCGCCCAGCCTGGCGGGAGGAGGCGCCCAGAGGATCGGGATCTTCTCGCCACCGTGATCAGGGAGGTCGCTGAAGAGGTCGGCATAGATCTGAGTAAATTTGAGCCAACAACCGTGATTGGTCCATACTCTCCAAGCAATGCACCAAATCTGAGAGTCACCGTGTTTGTGTTTAACTTCGGAGCGAGGCAGGTCAGCATATCGACTGGAGGGGAGGTCTCCGAAGCCTTCTGGGTCCCAATTTGCGAACTGCTTAATTCAGCTGGAGAGGCGGTTCTGCCGAGTGGAAGGCGTGTGCAAGCCTTCATCTGGCGAGATAAGGTGGTATGGGGCTTTACTTATAGAGTTCTGTCGGAGTTCTTTCGCAGTTTAGAGTGATACGCTTGCCAAAATTAGGATAGGGATTAGGGAGTTCTAATCGCGCGCCAGAGGAGGGAGCCCGGTAACCGGGGGTCGCCGCGATGCAGCTCACATCACAAGTCAGTCCCGGGTAGTTCGGCTCATTCCCCTGAGGTGGGCTTCCGAGCTCAGCTATTAATCCTACTCAGTCTCGGACAGAGGACGCTTCGGTTCACTCTTTTTTCTGCCACGGGATCTAATTCTGTACAACGCCAAGTAGGACTCGAGGTCTACTTGCTCCACGGCCTCGATCACTACACTCTCAGCTCCCAGGCCAGATCGTCGAAATAGTCGTAGAGCCCACAGGTATAGCAGAACGGCCCCGAGAACCTGACTACGATGAAGTCATCCTCCATGTAAACGAGCTCGGCAGTGGCCTCTGGACTCCTCAGCTCGTTAAATCTCCTGACGGCAGAAAGTATTGCAGTCCTCTTCTCAGACACCAAGACTTGAGCTCTACCTCAAATAAAAGTGGA
>CBEVRO010000104.1:0-4551 GCA_965552295.1 uncultured archaeon
TCTACAAGCCCATTCTAGACCCGTTTGAGGCGATGTCGCCCGAGGCTCCCAGGATTCACGAGAGGATCATGAGGGGAAAGGCCTGGATCGATGTCGAGAACAACGTCGCGTGCACGCTGGAGTACAGCGAGGGAGACGTGGACAAGGCTCTCAGCGAGGCCGACGTGGTCTTGGAGAGGAGGTTCAAGACCAACAGGAGGTACCACCTGCAGCCTGAGCCCAAGGTGGCTGTCTGCAAGCCGGAGCCCGGTGGGGGAGTAACCGTCTGGACCACGACGCAGACTATACACAACACGAGGATTCTGATATCTCAGGTCTTCGGGATACCAGAGAGCAAGGTAAACGTCAGGAAGGTGTTCCTAGGAGGCGGGTTCGGCTCCAGCATCCACACCAACATCGTCACGCTGGTGGCCGTGGCCCTGAGCCTGAAGGCCAAGAGGCCTGTCAAGATCGCGCTGACCAGAGAGGAGGACATGATGCACGACCACGTCTCCTTCCAGATGCACTTCAGGATCAAGGCGGGCGCCAAGAGGGACGGAACCATAGTCGGGGCTGAGTTCGACAACATCATGGACATAGGAGCGCACCAGATCCAGCCCTACCCGCTCCTAGGCACGGCCCTAGGCTGGTTCGTCTCTCTCTACAAGTGGAAGAACCTGAGGTATGTCGGCAAGGCCATCTACACGAACAAGGTTCCGTGCTGCGCCCTGAGGGGCTACGGCAACCCTCAGGTCACCTGGGCCGTGGAGACCATAGTGGATGAGCTCGCAGAAGAGCTCGGCATAGATCCTGTGGAGTTCAGGCTAAAGAACTACGTCGGAAAGGGAGACGTCTTCTGGGGGCAGGGGCCAACCGTCAAGAGCGTGATAAGGAGCGACGGCGTGCCGGAGCTTCTGAAGAAGGGATCTGAGCTCATAGGGTGGAAGAACAGGCCCAAGCCCGGAGAGCAGAAGGGAAGGTTCAGGAGGGGCATAGGCGTGGCCAGGGGCTTCCACACGTCTGGCGCTGGAGGGCCCATCTCAGGCTCCGTGATAGACTACTCTGGCGCATTCCTCAAGGTGAACGAGGATGGGAGCGTGGACTACGTCACGGCCCTGCAGGACCACGGCGGAGGGACGCTCGACGCTCACGCCAAGATAATCGCCGAGGAGCTCTGCATTCCGCTGGAGAAGATCAACGTGGTGTGGTCAGACACTGTGACGACGGTCTACGATGTCTGCACTCACGCGTCGAGGGGAGTCTACGTGGGCGGGGAGGCGGCCAGGAGGGCGGCCCAAGAGGTCAAGAGGAAGATCCTAGAGTACGCCGTCAGGATACTCGACGTGGCCGTCAATCCGGAGGCCCTGAGGATGGAGTACGACGAAGAGCTGGGTGACGCAGTGATATACATAGAGGGGTCTCCCGACAAGCGGGTCACGCTCAGCGAGGTAGCCAGGACGGCCTGGCAGAGGAACTGGGGCTCCATATCGGCCGCGGTCAGCTTCAGGGCGACTGCAGCCCCGCCGAGCTTCACGGCGTACTTCGTGGAGGTTGAGGTGGACACAGAGACCGGCGCCGTCAGGCCCGTGCGCGTGATAGCTGGAGCGGATATCGGCACCGTGGTGAATCCCGAGCTCGCCGCCGGTCAGATCCACGGGGGCTTCGTGATGGGGTGGGGATGGGCGACTCTGGAGGACACCGTCTACGATCCGGAGACGGGCGAGCTGATGAACAGAGGGCTGATAACAGACTACAAGGTTCCGACGGCTCAGGACATACCGCCTCTCGAGGACTTCCGAGTGATCTTCGCCAGCACCTACGAGCCGACTGGCCCGTTTGGAGCGAAGGGCATAGGGGAGGCCGCGGCCAATCCCGTGCCTGCCGCCATAGCCAACGCCATCTACAACGCGCTGGGGATCAGGTTCTACGAACTCCCAATCACGCCAGAGAAGATCCTCAAGGCCCTCAAGGAGAGGGAGGGATGAGCTATGAGTGGAGCTGGTGTGAGGGAGTCCCCAATCAACCGGTTTAACACGCACATAATCCCGGTGGAGTTTGAGTACTACGAGCCTAAGACGCTGAGAGAGGCGCTAGAACTCCTAGCGAAGTGGGGGCGTGACGCGAAGGTTCTCGCCGGCGGTACTGACCTCCTGGTTCAGATGAAGATCAGGAAAGTCGAGCCCAAGTGCCTGATAAACATCAAGAGGATTCCAGGACTCGACTTCATAAAGGAGGGGGACGAGAGCCTCCGCATAGGCGCGGCCACCAAGCTCAGGAAGATAGGGAAGTCTGAAGTGGTTAGGAGGCGCTTCCCCGCCTTGTACGAGGCCGTTAGAGAGATGGCCTCCGTTCAGATCAAGAACATGGCGACTATTGGAGGCAACCTGTGCAACGCGTCTCCGGCCGCAGACACAGCTCCGCCCCTCATGGTGTACGGCGCCAAGCTCAAGCTCGTCAGCCTAGAGGGCGAGAGGATCGTGCCCATAGAGGAGTTCTTCACTGGTCCGGGCGAGACCGTCCTGAAGCCTGGCGAACTCCTGGCGGAGATCTTGATACCCTATCAGCCTGAGAGCACTGGCTCGTCGTTCATTAAGGTTTCCAGAACCTCGATGGACCTAGCCAAGGTCAACGTGGCCGTCAGGCTGACCCTCAGCGGGGAGACGATGAGCAGGGTCAGGATAGCGCTGGGGGCGGTCGCGCCGACTCCCATGAGAGCGAGAGAAGCCGAGCGTCACCTGGAGGGTAAGCCCCCAAGCGAGAGCGACTTCAAGAGGGCTGGCGAGATAGCGGCGGGGGAGATCAAGCCCATAACGGACCTGAGGTCGACGGCGTGGTACCGCAGGGAGGTCACCAAGGTCATCGTAGCGGACGCGCTGACGCGAGCCCTGAGTAGAGCCAAGGGGGAGGTGGGAGCGTGAGCGAGATGAGGACCATCAGGTTCAAGCTGAATGGAGAGTGGGTCGAGCTGAGCGTCAAGCCCAACGAGCTCCTCATCAACGTACTCAGAGATAGGCTTCTCCTCACTGGGACGAAGTACTGGTGCGGCATAGGAGAGTGCGGGACCTGCACCGTGCTGGTCGACGGAGAGCCCGTGCTATCCTGCCTCACGCTAGCCGTAGATGTGGACGGCCGGGAGGTGGTCACGATAGAGGGTCTCTCGAGCGGCGACGAGCTGACTCCCGTGCAGAGAGCGTTCATCGAGGAGGGCGCGATTCAGTGCGGGTTCTGCACACCCGGGTTCATCCTCATGACCGAGTCGCTCCTGAGGGAGAATCCGAACCCAACGGAGGAAGAGATCAAGGAGTACGTGAGAGGGAACCTCTGCAGGTGCACGGGCTACGTGAACATAATCAGGGCGATAAAGAAGGCGGCGGAGCTGATGAGGCGGTCTGCCCGGCCGTCGGCGGGGAGCGGGGAAGTCCAGTCCCCGTGAAGCTCGTCCCGTGTTAGTTGGGGGTGTGGACCCATGGGTTCCCTCGTCGGGAGGGATGTTATCTCCGCTCTAGATTTTGAGAGGAGCGAAGTTGAGAGGCTCTTCGAGCTGGCCGAGAAGCTGAGGGCCGAGATAGAGGAGAAGAAGGTTCTGAGCTACGCAAAGGACAGGATAATGGCTACCGTGTTCATGGAGCCGAGCACCAGGACGCGGCTGAGCTTCACGTACGCGATGATCAAGCTGGGCGGTATCGTAATCGACTTCGGCCCCGAGGCCGCGTCGAGCAGGGCCAAGGGAGAGTCTCTCGAGGACACGATGAGGATGGTCGATGGGTACGGTCCAGATGTGATAGTGCTGAGGCAGAGGACTCCCGGCATGGCGGCCAAGGCTGCCGAGATCTGCGAGGCTCCGGTGATAAACGCAGGAGACGGCTGGAACGAGCACCCTACCCAGGCGCTGCTGGATGTCTACACGATCTGGAGGGGGCTGGGCAAGGTAGACGGCATAGCCGTGGGGATCATGGGAGACCTCAAGTACGGGAGGACGCCGAGTTCGCTCTCCTACATGCTCTCTCTTTTCGACGGCGTCAAGATCTACTACATAGCCCCAGATCCGCTCCAGATAAGGGAGGAGGTCGTCGAGAAGATTCAAGGGAAGGTAGAATTCAAGAAGACCTCCAAGCTCGAGGAGGTTATCGAGGAGCTGGATGTGCTGTACGTGACCAGGCTTCAGAAGGAGAGGTTCCCCGACCCAGAGGAGTACGAGAGGCTCAAGGGGAGCTACAAGTTAGACGCCGAGTTCCTGAAGAAGTTCAAGAAGATACCGATCATCATGCATCCCCTGCCCAGAGTGTGGGAGTTGGACGTGAGCGTGGACTCGCTCCCGCAGGCGAAGTACTTCGAGCAGGCAAAGAACGGAATGTACATGAGGGCCGCCTTGGTGAAGGAGATCTTGGGGATCTGAGACCAACTGACTCCAGGCGTAGAGGAGAAAGGGTACCTGCTCGGATTATCATGGAGAGTGAGGATAGTGTCTCTCCTCGAGAGTCGCTGAAAAACTACGTCCGCTTGCTGCGGGCTTTTTCCATAACTATTTATTGTTCCCTCTCAGAGCTTATCTCGTACTCAGTGCACTGGGCC
>CBEVRO010000105.1:0-4545 GCA_965552295.1 uncultured archaeon
CGCTAGCAGGGGTTCCTATCACCAGGAGGGCTGAATCTCCGGTCTGCTTAGTGAATCCAACCTGCGCCAGCACGGGCGTCACCAGGCTGATGCCGTAGGTCTCATCTAGTCCTTCGAGCCTCTCCTCTGGGATTCCCCCGAGCGCCGACGCGGAGCTGACGCCGAGCTGGCCGGAGGGGATGCCGCTAGAAGGCATCATTATGAAGCCCATGTTCACGAGACCCTCTAGGTTCTCTCTCACTGCCGATCTCATCCCACACCCTATCGCCAGGAGGGAGACCAGCGAGGCTACGCCTATCGCTATACCCAGGGTTGTTAGCACTGTTCTCAGGTTCCGTGGATCGAGATCCGCCAAGATTATGCGGTAGAGAGTTATCTCTCCTCACCTCCCGGTGGAGTGAAGTCCTCCGGCTCGTAGTACGGTCCTCCCTTCCTCCTCCTCAGCATAAGGCGGCCCAGCGACCCTGCTACGCCTGAGCCGAGCAGGGCGGCCCATGGAACCCACGAACTCAAGCTCACCCTCTGGGAAGGATGCGTCTGCGGCGCTACGGTCACGACCACGGTCGATTCTGCTGAGTCTACCTGGGAGAGCCCGCTCCTGTAGGAGATTCGGAAGGTCAGCTCGTACGTCCCAGGAGGAGCCGCATCGCTCACCAGGACTCTGAGGCTAACATCCTCTCGGTCTCCCGCGGGCACTCGGGTCACTATCGCTGGCTCGAGCTGTCTGAAGTAGTCCCCTCCGTCCACTAGCTCTATCGTGATTCCTTCTGCGTCGCCCTGGCCAAAGTTCACTACCTCTCCCCTTAGGATCAGCTCCTCTCCCGGATGGGAGCTGGCGTCCTCAACGACCAAGGTCAGCTCTGCTGGTCTCTCCACCACGATGCCGATGTAGACGACCTCTTCGTACCTGTTCCCAATCTCGTCTTGATATCTGAGGCTCAGAGGCACCTCCAAGAAGCCAGAGTCTGCTGAAGCATCGACGCCGACCAGCAGAGATACTGTGGCGCTCTCTCCGGCCTTCAGGTCTCCTAGGAAGAGTCTGCTAGCTCCATTTAGCACCTTGAGTGGGAAGTCTCCTTCTGCCGCTTGAGCGCCTTCCGAGGTGCCCATGTAGGGAACCGCCGCTCCTGCGGCGCCCAGTAAGCCAGCTAAGGGGCTTTCCTCGGCCTTCTCGCGAGGAACGAACTCCAAAGAAAGGGAGAAAGCATCGCCTGGGCCGGCGTTGTACAGGGTGAGCGTCAGGTTCCCTAAGCTTCCGACCTTCAGGGAACTCGGGGAGGTCTCCACCGTGACCAAGTTGATGTGAGGTCTGGCGGGCTCTAGAGACGTTGGCCTGCTCAAGGGCGTGGATACTATGACCTGAGCGGCGCTCATCTCCTCGACGAAGGTCCCGTCGAGCCTCCTGTAGGAGATCTTGATGGGGAGCTGGTAGACCCCCCTAGGACAGCCCTCGCTCACTCTCACGCTCACGGTGAAGCGCGTCGATCCTCCCGCTGGTATGCTCTCGAAGAAGAATACTCTCTTCCCCTCCAGAGCGATCCCCACGGACTGTGAAGATGAAGCGCCCGTCGCCAACCCGCCGACGTCAAACCCCGGAGACCCCCAGCTGGCCTGAAAGCTGGCCCCAAGGCTCAGAGGCTGAATCTTCACGATGACGTCTCTGAGCGCCTCTCCCCCCAAGTTCTTCAGAGAGATTACCAAGAACCCGCTGTCTCCAGCTCTGAGCTCGCTCGGATACTGACTCACCCCTATCGATAGCACTCCGCAAGGTCGCCCGATGACCACCTCTACGACGAACTCCTGCTTGATCTCTGGGCCATAGGCCGTTGAGGGCAGCGTTAACGTGGCATTATCCTGCCAGCTGACTGTGATCAGGCTCTCTTGGTCGATCTCAACTATGTGATAGGAGAGCGTCACGGGGATCGTGTAGACCCCGGGCGTGGCGTTCTTCTGCACATCTAGCTGGAAGGTGGCCTCAAACGCTCCGCCAGGCGGGACGACGAGCGGGGAGACGATAGCCCTGGGGTTGCTCCCTCCGCCTCCACCTCGGAGCGGTAGACCCTCGAGGTGGGCCTCCACAGCTATGCCGGATATCGCCTCGTCGCCGTTGATGAACGTGATCCTCAGGGGAACCTGCTTGTCGCCTGGGTAGACCCCGCAGCCCCAGTCCCAGCCCCACTTGACGCCGGCTATATCGACATCACCGTAGGTCGGCTGAGCCGCCATAACGGGCACGGCAAAGGGTGCAACAACAATCAGCGCAAGCAGAGCAAGCCCTAAGCTCCTCCAGCTCATTTACTATCCCTCCCTCGCACAACGATTCTCCCGATACCTCTGGAGACGGAGAGAACCAGAACCTTGGGGAGCGTCTCGGGTATCACGACCTCCTTACAGTGGTAGATCGCTCGGACTCGAGATCTGAACGTCTCTCTGTCTACGTCGTCCCCGAACTCCAGTAGTCCTATTCTGACGAAGACGAGTTCCCTGTCAGCCTCTAAGAGATCCTTTTTGGACATCGACAACTCTTCTATGTCTTCAATGACGTGGCCAAGTCCCTCCAAGAAGCCCCTCATGAACTCAGCAGACAGGTTGAGCGGACCTCGCGGGAGTCTGGGTCCTCCATCCTGAGAGATCACTGAGAGGAAGAGTTCCATCGACTGATTTATCAGAGTACCCACGTTGACGCCCATCCTTCTGGCCAGCCTGCTGAGTCGACCGTATAGCGAGCGATCCACGCCTCTGATAGTAATCTGCCCGAACCTTTCTTTCAGAGAGCGATTTTCCTCCGAGTTCTCGGCGCTCGACAATTGCAATTCAATTGCAGTGCATTTGTAATGCATATATAAACCTGATCGCTCAACGTCGCGAGTTATCAGAGGAACCGGTTGCTGAGTTAAGGAGAGCTGACGTCTATTCTGCTAACCTCTGAGCTGCTTCAACGGCTCTAGCAACTACCTCCTGTCTGTCTAACGTCGTGGGCTCACCGTGCCTAACTACCACTCTTCCGTCCACCATTACCGTGTCAACGTCCGCGCTAGAGGCAGAGAACACGAGGCTGGAGACTAGGTCCCTAGAAGTCGCTAAGTGTGGCCTCCTCAGATCTACAAGTATGAGGTCGGCCCTCTTCCCGACCTCCAGAGAGCCCACCTCGTTCTCTAACCCTAGAGCCTTGGCGCCGTTTATCGTGGCCATCCTCAGGACGTCCCAGGCCTTCAAAGCCGTGGGGTCGAGGCTCGCCCCCCTGTGAAGGATGGCTGCCAGTCTCATCTCCCTGAACATGTCCAGCGTGTCGTTGCTGGCTGGTCCGTCTGTTCCCAGAGCCACGTTGACGCCCCTCCTGAGCATCTCCGGAACGGGTGCGATGCCAGAGGCAAGCTTGAGGTTGCTGGCTGGGCAGTGTACCACGCTCGCTCCCCTCCTAGCCAACACATCCATCTCTCCCTCTTCCAGCCAGACCCCGTGCGCGGCAAGGACGTTGGAACCTAAGACTCCCAACTCTTCGAGGTACTCAGGTGGGCTCAAGCCGATCCTGCGCCTCACCTCCTCCACCTCTTCCCTAGTCTCCGATAGGTGCGTATGCAGGATCAGCCCACGTGACCTTGCCGCCTCGGCTGATCTCTTGAGGAGTTCAGCTGAGCATGTGTAGGTGGCGTGCGGTCCCAAGGAGACTCTTATCCTACCCTCCTCAGCCATGTGCCACTCTGAGAAAAACCTCTCGGCTCCTTTCAGCTCCTCTTCGGTCTTTGTCTCGTCTCTCACCCAGTCTCTCATGTCTATCATGCCATAAGAGAGTACGGCGCGTATCCCAGCCTCTAGAACAGCTTGAGCAACCGCATCCTCGTGAAAGTACATGTCAGCAAACGTCGTGGTGCCTGAGAGCATTATCTCCAAGACCCCAAGGCGAGCTCCAGCGAGCACTTCCTCTCTACCCATCTTAGCCTCAAATTCCCAGATCTCCTGGAGCCACTCCTTCAGAGGCCTATCCTGAGCTACTCCCCTCAGTATGGTCATGGGGACGTGCGTGTGAGCGTTAATCAGGCCAGGCAGGGCCGCCATCCCTCTCGCGTCTATGACCTCCTCAGCCGAGTAGGTGGGCATTGACTCCACTCTGCCAACTCCGACTATCCTGCCCTCGCTGACCGCCACGTACCCCCTCTCTATGACCACTCCAGGGGGCTCGACGGGCACAATGACGGCTCCCCGAATCAAGATGTCGACTGACTCCCCGGCCAAGTCGAATCTAGCTGACTGTAGAGATCACCTAATTAAGGTGATCGAGGAGAGGAGATTTGTGGGGTGACGGCAAGTGGAGACTGAGCTTCCCACGCTCTGCAGACCTACGGTGTGGCTTGAGGGCGACGAGGTGGTCATGCTCGACAGAAGGAGGTTCCCGGAGGAGAGAACATACGTCAGGCTCAAGAGCCCGGAGGAGGTTGCAAAGGCTATAGAGGACATGGTCATACAGGGCGCGGGCAGCATAGGCCTCGCCGCCGGGTACGGCGTGCTATTGGCCATCAAGAGAGCTGCGAAGAAGTCGAGGGAGGA
>CBEVRO010000106.1:0-4538 GCA_965552295.1 uncultured archaeon
CGACTAGGCCCGTTGTTACCCCAAGATCTGTTGGGCGACCTGGTGCTCGTTTACCTCGCCTTGCAGAATGGTTTCACGGTTAGGGAAGTACCGGTGACCTGGCGGGACAGCAGGTCGTGGAGCGGCAGGCTGAGGCTCTCCACCAGGATCCTCAGAGAGCTTCTGCTCAAGCTGCCATTCCTCCTGAGGATGCGTCTGGAGAACATCCGGCACTAGCCTCATGACCCGGGGCAAATTCTGTTGATCTAGGCGGGCCCGTCGAGATATGGGGGCGATGAGGGCGAGGCGACCTACCTTGGGGAGAAGGCCGAGCCAAGAGGTTGGTAAGAGGCCCCGGAAGAGGGTCTAAATTCGGTAAAGGCCTAGAACAATGACTCAAGCCTACGTAATCACGGCTTCGACTTGCCCGTCTTACTGCTCAGCCTGTAGACGAACTTTATCGCGTAAAGAAGGAGCGCAGACGTGAGGAGAATTGACCCGAAAAGGCCGAAGGCCGTGGTCAGCAATGCCAGCGGCAGGCTGAAGTACCTAGTGGCGTTGAACTCCCTCAGGAGCATTATGCCGAATCCCAAGGATACCAAGAGGGATCCGAGCCCCGGCAGGCCCAGGTAGACCAGGGGTTTCCTCACAACGGTCAGCTCCAGCAGAGTGCCCACCAGCTCCATCCCGTGGGATAGTGGGTTCTTGGTAGACGTGCACTCGATGTCCCTGTACCTGACCCGGGCCGGCACCTCCACCACCCTCAGGCCGTAGCTGGCGGCCTGCTCCAAGATCTCGAGGCTCACGCCCATGTCGCTCCTGGTCGGGCGGATCAGCTCCACGGCCCTCTTGCTGTAGGCTCTGAAACCGCTCTGAGCATCTGTAACGCCGAGACCCGTTATCTTGTTGCTGAGCTTAGTAACCAGGTTTATGCCGAACTTCCTGTAGCCGGGAACCTCGGATGCGTGCTCCTTTGACAGAAACCTAGAGCCTATGACCACGTCGGCCTCGCCGTCGAGGATGGGTTTGATCAGGTCTGGTATGAAGCTCGGGTCGTGCTGCCCGTCCGCGTCCATCGTGATCATCACGTCAACGCCCAGCTCTCTCGCCCTCTCGAATAGAGTGCAGATCGCAGCCCCGTAACCCATGTTCTGCTCGTGCCTGACAACGTCGGCTCCTAAGGCCTCGGCTATCTCGGCGGTCATGTCCGTGGAGCCGTCGTCGCAGATGACAATCCTGTCCACAGACCCTAACTTCTTGACTTGGAGTATAACCTTGGCGAGGCTGGACTCCTCGTTGTACGCCGGAATGAAGACCGCTACGATAGATCTTTTCACGAGAAATCTCTGCCGAATTTTCCAATAAAAGATTTTTCCTAATAGTCAGATCAGTCCTAAGAGTCAGGCGGATCAGAGAGGTTATATATCTGTTAGCTTTCTCACTCACTCCAGGGTTACCTCTTGGGTCGTATCCACGTGAGGCGGACGCTGCGCTATTCCTAGCTCAGTGTAAAACTGTCTCGTGTAGAATAGATAGAGACGGCTTCTTATCTGGCTGACATTTTATCAAGCGTCAAATCACATGTTAAGTTCTCTCCCGTGTTTTAAGCCCGAAAATAGAGTTTCGGCAATCTTAGCGATCATATCGTGCACTCGTTGCGTATTTAAGCAAACCCAGCAGCATACCTATACCATAACTGAAGTGGACTATGAGGTAAACTACGAAAGATAACAGGTACTGAGGATCCTTCTTGTCTGCAGCTAGCCTAGCCGTACCAAGTAATAGCGTGAATAAATAAGTTAGGATAAGAATCAGGAAAATCACTCGAAGATTTATTAAAAAAATGCTTGCAATTAGCAACAAAATTGCCGAAATCATAAAAATCAGCGGTACCATTCTTATAACTGAGAAAAGGCGCCTATTGCAAAAGATCGCTTGGACGCGCCCCTCCCCATAGCTTAGCATTAATCTAAAAAGAGAAGAAAATCCTCGTACTTTTGAGTAGTGATATACATAAATCGGTGGATCAAATAATATCTTTTTCCCAATAGAATTTATCCTAATTCCTAGATCGTGGTCCTCACAGTAAATTAAATTCTCATTAAAACCACCGACTTCTTTTAGAACATGTGTCCAGTAAGCAGAATTGCCTGCGGGGACCGCCTCTACAACTTTGAGACCAGACCTACCTTGCGAGAACTGTACTGTGAAAGATCCTCCACATAAAAACGTATCAAGCGCGTCGAAGATTATGTGTACCTTTTTGGGAAGTTCGGGGGGCGGGATATAAGGCCCTCCAACGCCTGCTGTGTCTGACCCACTGTTGATCAGTCTTGTTACAATTTTCTCTAACCAATCTGGGGGGGCGGCGCAATCAGCGTCTATAATGGCTACAATATCACCCTTTGCGTTTAGTATCCCAATATTTCTAGCCTGTGAAGGTGTACTTTTTGCTGCGACTATAACTCTTAGGGGCATGCATTTAGAGAACTCTCTGGCAATATTGACAGTAGCGTCGGTGGACCCTCCGTCTATATATATCACATCATAGTTTGAATAGCTCTGCTGCGATAATGATTCGAGACAACGACCTATATTGTCTTCTTCGTTCAAGCCTGTAATGACTACTGTAACATGAAGGTTCCGACTGTTTCTTACAGAAGTGAAATATCTAAGCCAGCTCTGCATCTTTAAAACCGGAATTTCTCGTACAGAGTGCTAATTTATAAAATATACACTGAAAAACTAAGCGTGATTTTTATTATGACTGGTGCACAGCTAGGGGGCGATGCCCTACGTATCAGACGTCGGCAATCGACGCAACTACGTAAAGCAGGTGCATAAGAAGGCTGATCCGAATGGCAATGGTTTACTATTTAACAGCTTTAACAGCGCTGAGACCAATTATAGCGACTCTTGTTCACAACCTGCAGCGTGGCATAATCCATGCGGAGAAAAGAGAAGCTGTAACCCCAAAGATTTACCTTTTGTATCAATTATCGTATTAAATTATAATGGAAAGAGGCATCTTGACGAGTGTCTTAATTCTCTGAAGGAGATTAACTACCCAAGAGAGAAGTTAGAGGTACTGCTAGTTGATAACGGATCTACTGATGGGTCGGTGGACTATGTGAGAGCGAATTATCCCTGGGTAAGGATAATAAAGCTGAAAAGAAATTATGGATTTGCTATGGGCAATAACATAGCATCAAACTTTGCTCGGGGGAGTTACTTAGTATTCTTAAATAATGATACGGTTGTTGATAAGAATTGGCTCATTCACCTTATAAGACCCGTGCTCGAGAGCGGGAAAGAACTCATAGTCAGCAGCAAGATGCTAAGGTATGATGATAGGCAGACAATAGCATACAATGGAGGGAGGCTTCTAGCATGGGGTTTTGTTTTACCCGACGATTGCTATCGACATGATTACGAAGATGAAAGGAGACTTATTCCTACGTTCTATGCCGATGGAGCCTCACTCCTGATATCGAAAAACCTCTTCAAGGAACTTGGGGGCTTTGACCCTGAATACATGGCTTATGCTGAGGACTACGACCTCAGTTGGCGAGTTCTCCTGAAAGGCTTAGATATATACGCATGTCCAAACTCCAGATACTACCATAAGGTAGGGGGCACTTGGGGTAGCGGATCTATGAAGTATGGCTATCATCTTTGGAGAAATCAGCTTACAAATATAATAAAATACGCAGAAGCCACAAATTTGATAAAAATGCTGCTACTATCTATACCGTACTCGATCTGCGCGATACTAATATTTCTGGTCGAGGGTCGAAGAAAGCTCGCTCCTGGAATTTTAATGGCGTACGTGGAAGTATTTAGAAGGCTTCCTAAGATATTCCAACTCAGAAGAAAATATCAGGCAAATAGGGTAGTGAGGGATTCTGATTTACGAAAGAGGAAACTAATGCTTGGAATCCGAGAAAGTATTAGGGCATCGGTTGAGTTCCTCAGAAGAAGATGGGCCTACAAAAGGTTGGCATGCTATACTGCCCAATCTCATACTTAACTCATACTTAAGTAGATGCTCTTTTATAAAGAGTGAAGAGAGGTAAGGAGAGTGAGTGAAGAGAGGTAAGAGCCCTGTTGTAATTGTCAGGAACTTTGGCTATCAGATTTAAAACTATAACCTTGCAGAAGAGGTTCACGTGGGCAAAAAGAGTAGAAGAGTCGTTGTGATAGGCTTAGACGGCGTTTCTTGGGAAATTATTGACTTTTTATCTAGTAAGGATCTGCTACCAACCATAAGTAAAATCTTATCCGAAGGATTCAGAGCCAATTTGATTTCTACGTTTCCGCCTGTGACAGGTCCTGCATGGGCGTCTTTTGCTACCGGGAGAGACCCCTGTGGTCACGGCATATTCGACTTCATCCGACCCGTTGGTGGTCTTGACAGATTTAGAACTGTCAACTCAAGAGATGTAAAGGGAAAATATTTTTACGAAATTCTCGATTCTCGAAGGATTAAGTGCGTGATAATTAACATGCCGCTCTCTTATCCACCCCGAATTAAGGGAACAATTATAACTTCACTGATG
>CBEVRO010000107.1:0-4534 GCA_965552295.1 uncultured archaeon
GGATCTCCTCGCTGGGCTCGATCGCGATATTCATCTTGGCGGTTGTCGGGTTGGCGGTGGACTGGCCCTCAGTTGCAACAATTGAGGCGTACGAGATCGCGCTCCTGAATGCGGCCACGGTGCTCTACGCGTTCAGAACATGATCCACCCTCTTAGGGCGGCCGTGGAAGCCGTCGTGAACTTTGGGATTCCCGGACCTTCCTGCACACTCTAGCCGGACTGCCTTCCTGAAGTCGAAGATCAAACTGCCCGGCGTCTGAATCACCAGAACCCTATCGCTCTCACCCCGTTCCTCCTTATCCAAACCTCCACGAACCTCATGGCCAGCGCCGCCACAGCGAGCATGACGCACGTCTCGAGAGCGGAGATCGCCACGGCCTCCGCCAATAGGTTCGGGGACATCGATCCCGTCGCCACCTTCACTAGGTGTGCCGGCGCGACGTAGGGGATGCACAGGTAGACCAGCCTGGCTCCCTCGGGGAGGGCTTGAACAGGAACCATCAGGATCCCAACGAAACCTAGGTTCAGGATGTCAAGCAGGTTGTGGGGCACGCTCGTCCTCATCGAGACGGCTGCGACCGTGAACCCGTAGGACAGCCCCTCGGCGGCCAGGAGGACCATACCGAGCGCCAGCAGTCCGACGCTGTCTATCGCCAGCAGGTTCACGTGGAACGCGCCTCCCACTAGGGCCGCCATGAACAGAAGCGAGGCGACTATCACAGAGGAGCCCGTTATGAGCCTGCCGAGCAGGGCCTTGAAGGGGGAGAACCCGCGAACCAAGTGCTCTTCCACCATTCCCAGAGATATGAAGAAGTTCGTCCAAGCTCCCACGAGCGATGAGAAGTTCGATATCACGCTCCACGCCACGATCGTCCAGAAGGCGGCCTTGACCGCCACGCCGAGCTGCTCGCTGGGCACGAACAGCAGTGCTCCAAGCACGAACAGGAATATCCAGGCTGCCTCCGATAGTATCATGTTCAGGAAGGACCACCTGTATCGCCAGAGCCTGATCGTGTGGAGCCAGAGCACGGCCTTAGCCCTCACCAGAGCCCTCGGTCTCATATCGCTCCCTCCCTCATGGCCCTCCTCTCGCCGGCCTGAATCACGAGTCCGGAGACCAGGTTGTAGACGGCCGACATGGCCACTAGGATGCCGATGAGCACGGTGACCTTCCTCAGCTCTGGAGAGCCCATCAGGGCCGAGAGCCTTGCCAGCTCTATCGTGTAAGTCGATGGGAGGGCCACGGAGATCAGCCTAGCCCACTTCGGCAGGAGGTAAGCCGGGTAGAAGGCTCCAGAGAAGAGGAGGATCAGCGGGTTGACCCAGCTGAGGACGTTGGTCTCCTCCTTGATCGAGAGCAGGAAGGAGGCGAACAAGGCTGAGAAGCCCAGTATGGGCAGCATGCCGACAGTAAGGGCCAGCGCCATGACCCCGAGCTTGAGAGCCCCGCCGCTCACTCCCTCCGTCATCAGAATGAGGGGAGCGAACTCCGCCAGCTGAATTCCGGCCGTGAGGAGGTACCTTGGCACGTACGTTAGCACCAGCGTGACTGAGGTCCTGTGGGGGGACAGGAGAATGTAGGGCAGGGTTCCTATCCACCTGTGGTGCAGCACGCTTCCTCCCACGCCCCACATGACATCCAGCGAGACCATGGCCGCCAGCGTGGAGGCCACGAAGTAGGTCAGAGGGTTGACTGTCGCGCCCACGTTCTCCCTGAACGACTCCGCGCTTCCGAACAGGGCTCCCATGCCGAGTATCAGCCCCAAGATGAGGTAGGGCCAGAGCAGCATGGACACGAATGCAAAGCGATTGTTCTTGAAGAAGTACAGGTCGAGCACGATGCCTGACTTTAGCAGGGTCTTGAGTCCCATGCAAATCACCTCAGAAGCCTGTCTTCCCGGTCAGCTGGATGAACACGTCCTCTAAGCTGGGCTCCTTTACCTCCACCCTCATCACCCTGCACTCTCTCTCGTGGAGGAGGCCTAGGACCTTGGACGTGGTCTCCTCAACCCTGTCCGGAGACTGGACAACCTTGAGTCTCACCAGGCCGTTCTCTGGGAAGGCCTCGCAGGGGGCGCCCACGGCGGCCCTGGCCGCCTCTACTAGGGAGGCGATAGGCACTCCTGCAGGCGGTGCCGCGATGACCTCCAGCGACACTCTGTCGGAGACGCGTCTCTTGAGCTCCTCTACCGCGTCTAGCGCTATGATCTTCCCCTCGTTGATGATAGCCACTCTGTCGCACACTATCTCGGCCTCGAACATGTTGTGAGTCGTCACCAGGACGGTCTTACCCTCCTCGTGAGCCAGCCTAACCAGGAGCTCCCTCAGCGTCCTGGCGGACGGCGGGTCCAGGCCCAGGGTCGGCTCGTCCAGTATCAGAACCTCCGGGTCCGTTAGCATGGCCCTGGCTATGCTGAGCCTGGCCTTCATGCCCAGCGAGTACTCCTCGTAGAGCTTGTCTGCCACCCTAAGGCCCGTGAGACCCACAAGCTCTAGGACCCCCTGGACCCTCTTCTCCAGCTCCCGCCCGTCGAGACCGTAGAGCATCCCGAAGTAGGTCAGGTTCTCCCTACCCGTGAGCTTCCAGAAGAATCCCTTCTCCACAGTTAGAGAGACGCCAATGACCTCCCTGACCTTCGGGGCCTCCTCCACGACGTCGTAGCCCATAACCTTGGCCTCTCCGCCGTCTGGCAGCAGGAGAGTGCTGAGTATCTTCACGGTTGTGGTCTTGCCAGCACCGTTTGGGCCTAGGAGACCGAATACCTCCCCCTTCCGGACGGTGAACGAGACTCCCTTCAAAGCGTGGACCTCCTGCCTCTCCCTCTTAAGGAGCCCCTTCCTGAGGTGGGTAATGTAGGTCTTTCTCAGGTCCCGTGCGGTTATCGCCTCCACAGCCATCTCATTTGTCCCTCCTCTTCTAGCTGACAGCCTTCGCTGGCTCTGAACTGAGACCCCGAATATATCGTTTCCGAGCACAAGTGAGCAGCGCGCTAGACCCTGACCAACACTCGCTCGCAGCCTCGAGGCAGACGCCACCGCTTGGGGAGCTGCCCTAGGCCTATCGCCTCTCCTCGAACTCTATCTCAAGTCCAAGCCTCTCTAGGGCTCTAATTGCCCTTGGGAGGTTCTCCTCCTTGACGAGGATGTGGTGAGACTCCTGAAGGAGATTGCCGGGAAGTACGGCAAGGAGGTTCCTCAGGTGGCCATAAACTGGCTGCTGAAGTTCGACGACGTGTTCCCGATATTCGGGGCCAAGAGGCCGGAGCACGTGGTCATCAACGCGGGGTCCGCGGGATGGAGGCTGAGCGACGAGGACTGGAGGAGGATAACCGAGGCCTCCAACAGGCTGAACTTCACGTTCGTGGAGGACTGAAGCGTGTGATGCTCTAGACGTCAACTGGAGCGAGGGGATCAGTAAGTTCGTAGACGATGAGGTTGGAGAACACACATGGAAGAGAGCGCTGGAGGAGATAAACTACGTGCTCTTGAGAGGCTGGCTGCGGCCGAGAGGGACAGCAGACAGGCACTTGAGGGTGCTTGACGCTCTGCCGGTCATGTCATCTTCTAGCCGTCTAGTGAGCCGGTAGAGGCTCCGAAGAGAGTCTCGTAGAGTGCCCTTACCTTCCTCACCACGTACTCGGACTTCTCCAAGTACTCTAAAGCGTCGTCCCTCGTGTACAGCTCCTCAGGAGGGATCCAGCCGTCTCGTCTCCATACATTGCGAGTTCCCTCTCCTTCCTCAGGGACCTGGATATTGATGCGATCTTGTCGATGTGCTCCTTGAACTCTGGAGGGAATCTCTCCCTCTCCCTCTTTAGCACCGGCCCCACGTCGTGCCACTTAGGCGGCTCTATGCCCACAAGCCTGAGGGCTCCCTTGAGGGCCAGCTCCACGGCCTCCTGACTCTGCCTAACGGCGTATGGGTAGTTCCCAGTTTCCACGGCCTCCCTCGCGTGCTTCAACCTCTCAGACGCCTGCCTCAAGTTGGACCTGGCCAGCTCCACGTTATTCAATCACTATCACCTCTCCGGGCTTGTAGTCCCTCTTCAGCCTCCAGTACCACTTCTTCCCCAGCCTGACCCGCTCTGCCCCGAGTTCCCTGAGTCTCCGGGCCAGCCTCTCGAGTAGGTTGACGAAGAAACCCCCTGGGTCGTACACCACGACCGCGTCTTCAACCATATCGAGGAATAGAGCCGGGATCCGGCTCGCCTCCTCGGGCGTCAGGATGACGGGAGAGAGGTAGCAGTGGATTCCTTGGCTGTGGAGCCTCTCCAAGAGACTCTCGATCTTGTCCTCGGCGGATTCGAACAGCCTGACCCTCCTGGCGCGGGAGGCTGGCAGGTCCCTGGCCACGATTAGCAAGTCTACGTCGCTGTCCTCCCTAGCTTCGCCCCTGGCCACGCTCCCGAACACCACGACGGACACGAGCCCGCCGTCGAGGATCTCCCTGAGCGCCTCCAGCAGCCCCTCGACCAGGTCCCTGTACGGCTCAGGTACGTGGCTCAGCCCTACCCTGACCAATCACACCACCAGC
>CBEVRO010000108.1:0-4475 GCA_965552295.1 uncultured archaeon
GTCTGGAGCGGAGGGCTCGTTGTAGTTCATCCAGAGCAGGAAGTCCTCACCCTGCTCAGAGGGGCCTGAGGCCCGGGCTGGCTTCCAAGATACCTCGATTACCTCCACGCCCGGGTCCCAAGAGATCCTCATGACGTCGATCCAGCTCCTGGGGTCGCGTGCAGTGAAGGGATCAACTATTCGAATCTCGTACTCTCCCCCGCCCAGGTCGCTCACGAACTCTGCCGTGGATAAGTTGACCAAGATCGTCGTAACCACAGCCCCTTCGTACTCTATCATCTCTCCCTTGTTGAGGGGATCCGCGAGAACCCCATCCTCCATCGAGACCCTGGGCCCATCGACTATCTCAGCGTAGACGTACTCTGGCGAGGTGGCGAACATCAGCGCCGCGTATAGCCTGTTGATCTGGGCCTCTTCGAGAAGCTGGGTCAGTATCTCCTCGTCTCCGAAGAGGCTAGTCCCGTTGAGAGCGAATGGATGCTCCCTGACTATGACCAGCGCGGTGCCGTCCTCCTTGATATGCACTTCGAAGTTGAGCCCGATCCAGAACATCTCTTGGCCTCTTACGGGGAGGGCTGGCAGGGACAGCAACACGGCGATGGCCAGCGCGAATGCTAACGACCTCCTCATTGATCTCACCACCCTGGGGAGAACTTCACCTCCAAGTAGAGGGGCTCGCTGCCGAAGCTGGTCCTGCAGAAGGCGCCCAGGAAGTCTGACCCCATGAACTTCCTGGACTCAAAGCCGTAGACCACGTGCCGCCAGGAGTAGTCACCCACCTTTGGCGTGCCTCCCTCGAGCATCTCGATGTCGACCCAGCCCCAGGGCGGGATGTAGACCTGCGGCCAGACGTGCCCAGTCCAAGTCGTGAAGTCCCGAGAGGTGAAGTTGGCCCAGTAGACGTCCTCGCTCTCCTTGAGCCTCATCATGCCGTAGGCTGTTCTGGCCGGGAGCCCCAGTATTCGAGACAGCGTCACGTAGACATCCGCAACCTCCGTGCAGTCCCCGTACACGTAGAGCTTGGCGAGCCCGGCCTTGACCGCCCTGTTTGAGCCTAGCCTGTCGAATCTGACGTGGTACTCTAGGTGAGTTGTTATCCAGGAGGCCAGACTCTTTGCTACCAGCACCGGATCGTCCTCACCGCCAGCTATGTCTCGAGCCAGCTGCCTGAGCGTCAGGTTATACGTGTCCCAATACCTAGTCCTCCCCGTGTACAGGAGTGTGACGTTTAGGGGAGGCCAGACCCTCCTCTCGGCTATCCAGTCTATTACGTAGGGCTTCAGCCTAACTCTGACAGTGACGTTGACCCAGGTGACCTCTCTCGGGCCCAAAACGAGTTCTACGACCAAGAACGGATTTCCCTCGTCGTCGTACTGAATGACCGTGTCGGGTGGCGCGCTGGCCAGATAGGACTCTTGGTGGGAGCAGTTGACGGGAACGGCCATGTAGATGTAGCCCCTAACTTCCTCGTCCAGCGGGTTCTCGATCAGCGCGGCCTGCGTCACAGTGACCTCTATCGGCCCCTTCTCCCTCATCCTGTCCTCAAGCATCTGCGGCTGCGAGGACGTCTGGTTCGTCGGAGTGACCTCCTGAAAGGGGAGAGGCGCGACAAGAACAGCAAGCACTATGAGGATCACTCCGGCCATCGCCAGCCTGACGTCCAATCCTATCCCAGGTCCTGCCCACCAAGCGGGCAATAAGTTTGACCCGCCAGGCGGCGTGATCCATATATCGAGGATGTCAGGTCTCTCCAAGATGAGCCTAGTCGAGTTCCTCAAGCTTGTTGGAGTGACCTGGGTTCAGATCTTCGCCATACTTAATCCGCCCAGCGTGGTTCCCACCATGCTGAGCCTGACCGAGGACCTGAGCATGGAGGAGAGGAGATCCATCGTCAGAACTGCGTCAGTAGCAGTGCTAGCAATAATGTCGGTCTTTGCGGTGGCTGGAGAGGCATTCTTGAGGGCTGTGGGGGTCAGCCTGCCCAGTCTCAAGTTCGGAGGAAGCATACTGCTGTTTGTCATCTCGGTGGACATGCTGAAGGGCGTTGCGAGGACTAGACAGTTGGAGAGCGAAGAGCTGGCTGTGGTTCCACTCGCCACTCCCCTCTTGGTCGGACCTGGTACGATCACCACGCTCATCATCCTCTCGGCAAGCCTGCCCGCGGAGACGGGGAGCAAGGCCGCCGGCACGGCGATCCTCCTATCTGCAATCGCCGTGGTGGTGCTGGCTACGTACCTAGTGCTTAGGTACTCGCTCCAGCTGGTGAGGGTGTTGGGAGTAAACGGCACGAGGGCCCTTGGGAGGTTCATGGCGATAATAATAGCCGGGGTCGCCGCAGAGATGATGCACTCGGCTCTGCTTGAGTGGATGACATCTTGGCACTTGGGCTGACGGGCAATCAGACTAGCTCTATCTCGACCCTCCTCACACCTTCACCGACGGCCTGATACGCCGCGTACTCGCCAGATCTCGAAGCTATTATCCAGACAACAGGGTTTATCCTCATGAAATCTAGATCTTCGCCAGACGGCTCCGGCGGCGCCGGGTGAACGTGCAGCAGACCGACGAACTCCTCTCCTCTGGCGTCGGCATCCTCCAGAGCCCTTAGGAGGAACGTTGGATCGACGCGAAAGTGCGTCGGGGACTCCTCCTCGTTGATCGCCACGACTCCCCTCGAGACGACGGCGCTGTCTCCTTCCAGCCTCCCAAAGAGCAGGGCGGCCTTCTCCACAGGACTCTCCAACAATTCAGACAGCAGGGCTTCGAACAGTCGACGACTCATCACTATTCTGCTCAAGGGTCCAGGCAAGGACGCCACCACAGTCTCCCCCGCTGCGGAAACGATTAAAGCACGCGGCATATGAAACGCCAGCCAAGCGTGGTGGTTGGTGGATGAGTGGACTCGTGGGTAAGGTTCGCTCTTGGCTTGAGGAAACTGATTTGAAGTTTATCGAGCCGCAGGAGGGCAGCTTCTTACTCATATTTGGGCTCGAGGGCTATACAATCAAGGTATTCTTATTAATAGACGAGGAGAGAGACAGGATCGAGATTTACGCTAACTCGGATCCTCCAACGCCCGTAAAGGGATTTGAACGCTGGCTATTGGAGCAGAACCCCAACATGAGCCACGTTAAGTATGGGTGCGATCCTGCTGGGGATCTCCTAATCACAGGGGAGGTCTGGGGGGACTCCCTCAATCCAGATAGACTTCAGTCACTCGTCCTATTCTCCGCCACGCTGGTCAGAGATTTCAGGGAGAGGGCTCTAGGCGGAACTGAGTCCTCCTGAGAGGGGCCTCTGCTAGAGGCGGACTGCACCAAGCTGAGCGCCTTACTGAGCTTGAGCTCGAGCTCTTCTCTCAACTCTGGCGGAAGGTCGGATAGTGCGTGTGCCGCTCCAGTCACAACTATCTCCAGAGATTCCAGCAGAAGCGATGTTACAACGGCCGCCTCTGAGCTCTGAGCCCCAATCCAAGGGTCAGAGGACCTCGCAATACTCTCTAGCTCCCGAATGAGCCTCAGCATGTAGTCTCTAGCCCACCCCAGGGGCAGCACGCTCATCCCCCCTGACAAACTTGGCGATAATGATACCGTAGCTAGGTTAAAACTGTTTAGATGAAATCCAAGCTGATGCAATTTATTAAAAATAGAAGCGATATTTTGGATTCTCACGCCGATTGCTTATCCTTTCACGTGCGGGAAAATCGTGATAAGAGTCCTGCCCCCTAGGAGGACCGTGAGGGTCAGAAAAGCGACAGGTGAGCTCGAGGAATTTGACCCAGAGAAGCTGAAGAGGTCTCTAATCCGCGCCGGGGCCGATCAGAGCCTAGCTGATGAGGTAGTCTCTAGAGTGCAGTTAGAGCTGTACGACGGTGTCAGCACGAGGGAGCTGCTTGATCACGCGCTCAGGCTGCTTAGAGAGTTGAAGAGACCTGGACTGGGCGTCAGGTACGACCTCAAGCGCGCCATAATGCGGCTCGGCCCCACCGGATACCCTTTCGAGAAGTACGTCGCTAGAATCCTCGAGGCCCAGGGGTACCGCGTTATCGGCGTTGGGGTTGTTCTCAGAGGGAGGTGCGTCGAGCAAGAGGTAGACATCGCAGTTGAAGGCGAGCAAGGCAGGATAATGGTAGAGTGCAAATTTCACAATGAGCAGGGAGTGTACACCGATCTGAAGCCCGCCATGTACACGCACGCCAGATTCCTCGATCTGAGAGATCACTTTGACAAGGCCTGGTTGTTCACGAACACTAGATTCACGACGACGGCCGCGAGGTACGCCTCCTGCGTTGGGCTGATGCTCACGGGCTGGGACATTCCGAGGGGGGCCGGACTGAGAGATCTTGTCGACTCCACGGGGCTGTATCCAGTTACGACTCTCGACATTTCAGAGGCGGGCTGGAGGTCTCTCGTGAGTAACGGCATAGTGACTCTAATGGACGTACTCTCTGTAGGCGTGAAGGGTCTGGAGAACGC
>CBEVRO010000109.1:0-4371 GCA_965552295.1 uncultured archaeon
TACGAGGTCTCTGCTGGGCTACCTCTTCGAGACGATAAGGGAGTACAAGCTAGACCTTGCGAGGGGGTTCCCCGAGGGAATAATGGAGAACTCGAAGGAAATCGTCAGCATCTACACAGACAAGACCTGCATGATGATACTAGCCTCGGCCCGCTACGTCATCACGCACTGGGGCCTGCCCACCACCGGGGTGGCGGAGGTCGAGTTCGCAAACGTCACAGCCCCTCCCGAGGTTCGACTGGGGGAGGAGGTCACCATAAACGTGACTCTGCGGAATTCTGGGTATCAGGAGGCGAGTTCTCTCTACCTATCGGTATACATCGGAGGCAGCCTCGTCAGCAAGTTCGGGCTGGGAAGGCTCTCGCCAGGCGAGGAGGATACCTTTGAACTCAAAGTGTCGATACCGTGGTACATCAAGGTAGGCAGCGCGACCCTCAGATTGGTCTTGAAGGGTTATCCGGGAGTCTGGGTCGAGAAGACACTGGACGTCGTGGTCTCTCTACCTCCAGAGGTCACCCAGCCGCCCCCTGAGGAGGCAGAGAATGAGAGCGGTGAGAGTGGGTCTGAGACCATGACGCAATCTGAGGTGGAAGATCTCGTGGCCTGCATGTCTGCCCTAGAGATGGCCAACGAGACGCTCAAGTCGATCAGGCTGATTCTAGAAGAGCTCTCCGATCTAGGTTTGGAGCTAAACGATTCTACTGTGATCCAAGCGGAAGAGCTCTTGGCTTCTGCGAAGGAGATGGCCGGCGCGGGTAACTACTCTGCGTGCGTTGCTTTTGCCAACAGGTCTCTCGACTCAGCTGTGGGATCGTCTGCAGAGTTCAGGGGGGAAGTCGTTGCAGTAGTTGAGGCAGCCCTACACGAACTTACCAGAAACGAGACTGCTGCGGAGATATCTGCGCTGGGAGACCTGGTCTCCGACCTCATCGAGGAGGCCACTGCGGAGGAAAATCCCCTGAGAGGACTTGAGCTGTCTGCCCGTGCCTTGAGCCTGATCAGGCTGGCGACAGATCTCCAGATGAGGCAGAAACTCATTGATCTAAGAGAGGCCGAGTTATCACGGGCGCTGGAGCGGGAGAGGAAGATGACGCTAGCAATCGGCGCCGGAGCGGGCATCGCTGGTTTTGCAATAGGCCTCATCTTGGCGAGAGTTCTGAGGTCTGGTAGGCGCCCAAGGAAGGGTCTGCATGGAAAGAGACGTAGGCCGAGGAGGAGCAGGCAGGAGGAAGTCGAGGAATTTCTCCAGCGGCTCAAGAAGCAGAGGGGCCAATACGGCGGTTACCCCCACTAGGATTAGCCGGAGCATGCTAAGGTCAGGAGAGTGAGTTGAGGAGCTTTTGGGATTCCAGGCATCGCGCAGAAGCAGGATCAAGGGGATAGAACAAGAGTCCACAACAGAATAATATCCAAACTCCCTTACTCCAGAGTAGGAGAGTACCGTGAAGGCGGGCGCCTTGATTGTCGTGGCCATCCTCCTGGCTGCTGCGGCCACTGGAGCGTGGCTGCTCTGCTCCACATGGAAGAGGACCGTCGGGCCGAGTGGCGGCGCCGCGGTCGAGGTCTTCCCCGAGGAGATACCGATGAAGGTGCTCGGGCCCAAGCGCGCGGTAGGCAACGCCACCGTTTACAACCCGGGATCCGGTCTCGCCTACGTCTCGGCCTGGGTGGAGGGGATCGAGGGAACGGTTAGCCCACACTCCTTCACCTTGGGCCCTGGCGGAAGCGTCAGGATAGAGGTGGAGACGGCGGTTCCCCCTCCAGCTCAGCTGCACGCGAGCGATCGCTACCTGGTCGTGGATTACGGCTCTGGCCAGGTCAGGGTTCCACTCATGTACCCTCCGCCGCCTGGCGGAGGGCCAACGAGCGCCGGGAGTGAACAAGGTCCAGGTGAAGAGAGCAGTCAGCAGCCCCCAGAAGAGCCTCAGGGAACCTCCGCGAGCCTGACGATCGCGCTATACCTGAAGATAGAGGGAGGGCCAGCATCCGCCACCATGCCTCTGCCAGACGGAGGGACTATGCAGATAGAGGGGAGCTTCGTGAGAGAGGAGGAGATCACTCTCAAGGTCAACCTAACCCCCGTCGGTGGGAGCGGCGGCGCCACAACTTACCAGGGGACGGGGAAGCTCTACCTCAACAGGCTCACGGTCACCGGAGAACAGCGCGAGTATATGGACAGCCCAACCGCACGCTGCAAGACCAACAGAACCCTCTCATTCAACTACGAGGGGGTCTGGGACGTGCTCGTGTACGTCGTCCTGGACGACGAGGGGAAGATCGTGGACCTCGAAGTGAACAATCTGCCAGACGCCTCACCAGACGCACGTATCCCCAACGACGTGGAGGTTACCTGGGTGGGCGCGACGAGGTGCCTCAACAAGTTGACGGGACTGAGCGCGAGCTCAGCTCACACGAAGGCCCAAAACATGGGGATGTACTTAGAGGAGCACCTAGAACTTCTCTTGGAGTGGGTGGGTCCCCTCGAGTTCGGGTCTAAGAATGACATAGCGCTGAGCCTCCAGGCGCCCTGGGAGGGGCTCGAGAGCCTAGTCGGTGTCTGGCCGGCGGCGGACGTGACGTTCCACATAACCGGCTTCGTGTTGGTCGGGGCCGACTGATAGCCTCGCAACGTAGGCCAGCCTCAGAACACTCTCTCTATGAATCGATCGAAGTCCCTGTCGTTAGAGACGATCCTGCCGCAGCCAGCCCTCTTCGCGACGCAGAGGTGGATAGCATCCTCCATGTCCATCCCCTGCAGCTGGTAGTCCAGAGCCTTGACGAAGTCTTCTTTCCTCAGGTCGAGAATCGAGATACCCGTCCCCGTTATCGCGCCAATCACGCGGCTAGAGAGGTCCTGGTCTCTGAGGTTCCTCCCGGTGATCCCGGCTATGATGACCAAAGCCTCCCAGAGAGTGAGCGAAGAGGTCACGTAATTCCTCGGACTATCCTCAACCTTCTCGATCCACCTCAGCGCGGTCTCACCAAACTTCGAGTCTGCCGTGAGCCAGTAGATGAAGACGTTCACGTCTACGTACGACTTCTCCTCCACCAATCCGTCATCGCCTCCACCACCAGGCCGTCTAGGTCCTCCGGCACCTCGGCCCTAAACGCGCCGTAGAACCTGCGAGATACCGGGTCGGCTGGCTCTATCACGAGCCTGCTTCCCTCTCGCCTGATCCTGACCTTCTTCTTTATGCCGAGAGAGTCCCTGAGCTCCTTCGGTATGGTGATCCTCCCCTTGTCGTCGAGCGAAACCACCACCTCCATTTTCCCACCATTCTTTCTTGTTCCCACAGTGGGATATAATCATATCCGTGCGCTACGCTGCATCCAGCAGTCGCTTAGGCCTCATCGTGATACTCGTGACGAGTGAAAGGACTTAGCAGGAGGGAACCTGGCCAGGAGGATAGGGATAGAATGGAGAAGGAGGTCATGGAGGATCTCTTGGACGTTCTGCCTCAGGATGAAGGAGGTGTGGGGTCGCAGAGGCGGGTCACCTCGGCAACTCACCGCGTCGGGTTAGTCTCGTTCGCGGTTCCAGCGGGAATCCTTTCTCCCCCTTAGTACATCGCCTCGAGAGTCTGAGGGGGTGAGGATAACGGCGCACCTCTAAGGATGAGATACAGCCTAAGGCCCAGAGCCACGCCTAATGGCTCCCTGTTGAAGTCAATCCCTCTCCCGCGATAAAGGAGCCTTGGCGCTCTCCTCACGGGGCTACCTCAATCCTGTACACCGCGAACTCCCCCTCTACTTCGACCAGCTCTAGCCCTGGAGGTAGTTCCCACACGCCGTACCAGCCTTTTGGCTCGGCCCACCAGACTGTGTAGACAGTCATGTTTCCGCTCTCCCGCGCGGCCTTCAGCACAGGCGAAAGATCCCCAGAAACCATCTTGGTCACGACTACTCTCGGTGAGCCGTTCAGAGTATAGTACGCGAAGCCCGCGAACTGCCTCGGCACAATTACCACGCCGTCCCTCTCAGCCAGCTCGCCAGTCTGCTCGACGGGCACGACGTTCTGGAGGTAGGTCGACGGCATGTAGCCGCTGGTATAGAGTATGGGAAATCTCTTGATGTACTCCGGAGGATTGTCGGCCCTGGCTGTGAGGTAGCCGGCGGAGAGCCAGACTGTGAACCCTATGAGGAGGAGGGCGAGGGCCTTCTTGTACCACTCGCCCCTGAGGAGCCTGACCGCTCCGATGCCAGCGTAGATGGGCAGGGGGAAGGCCAGCATGAGCCAAAGCCTGTTCGGAGAGGCCCTAGAGTATATACCTACAATTGGGAGGAAAAGACCGAAAGTAAAGCTGGTAGCAAACCAACAATACAATTCAGGAACTGCTCTCCTGATCGTAGGGATTGCAAGCAAAAGTAAAG
>CBEVRO010000110.1:0-4349 GCA_965552295.1 uncultured archaeon
TGCATGTGCGGCGGGGAAAGGGGGCCAAGGATCGTGTCCTTTGGGTTGGTGAGGATCACCCGTAGAGAGCGTTGTTCAGCGCGTACATCATTGACCCGGCGGACAGCACGGCTGCTATGAGCCAGAGTTCTCTCAGGGGAGTTAGGAACGCCAAGGCCATCTGAATACCGCCAATAACCCCAAACGCCATGGAGGCTGAGATCCAGTCGCCCTCGGGCCCCGTCATGAGTCTAATCTTTCCTCTCACCTTCAGGCACCAGGCCATGGCGAACAGGTAGGTTGGAATCAGCCCGAGGAGGGGTACGATGAATCTCCAATCCAGAGGCCCTGCGGTTCCCCTGGCGACCGTAAAGGCGAAGAGGGCCGCAGTCAAGACGACGATACCTAGGATCATGATGGGAGGTCTCAGCAGCGGTCCGACCCTGTACTCGGGAGCCCTGATCTCGCCGAGCCTGCCCAGGGAAGCCAGCCCCGAACCGATGATAGCTAGGTTGCCAGCCAGCAGAGCCAGCGAGGCGGCCAGGCAGACCGGCAGTGGCGGGTAGCGCAACTCTCCAAGCAGGAGAACCACGAAGGCAAAGGTGGCGGCGACAGACCCAATGGCTGTTACCCACGCTACCCTGGCGAAGATGGGATCGCCTATGGCCCTGTAAGTTCCCCTGACCATCGCGTGAGGCGACCACAGGAGCGCAGCCATCGCCAAGAGCGACAGCATACATGCCGGGCAGCGCTCCGCCCTGGGGGGCCAGAGGTGTGGGGGCCAGAGGGCTAACACCACCGCGACGGCTACGAGAGCCGCTATGGAGAGGTGTCGGAGGGCTCTCAGGGGAGCCGCCCTGAGGGCCTTTGCGGGGTCGAAGCTCTTTTGCACCAAGGGCCCTTCAATGGGAATAATAAAAATCCTCAAAACACCTCTTCACCTGTAGGTTCCTCATTATTGAGAGCAATTTGGTGAGAAACGAGCTCTAACAGCTTTGCCGCTCAGTCCAAGCCTTCTGATAGTGCGGCAGACCTCGCGTGAAGGGCGCGACGATTGGAACGCTACTCCGATCGATCGACCTCGCCATTTCAAAGGGCGAACTTCGGCTCTCACTCTCTATGCTGGCTGGAGCGTTGGGTTTCGAGTTCGCCCTGTTGAGAGACGTCAACCCCTCCAAATCTCTTCCACCGCTCTGATGAACTCCTCTGGCTGATCCACGCTGAGGAGCAGCGAGTAACCCTCGGTCGTTGGGATGTAAACGACCTTCTCGTAGTCGGTCACGAAGAGCAGGGCCTTCTCGCCGTTCTCCAACCTGAACCAGCCCACTTTGCACCCTGAAGTCCAACGCCGTTAGTCCTGAACTTTGGTCGGTACTCCCTCTGGAGGTTGAGGTTCAGCGCCTTGGCGTCCCTGACGATCAGCGATTCCTTGGGGATGAACCGCCCGTACAGAACGCCTTCTACGCTGAGGCCCTCGTCACTGAGCACGAACTTGGCGTTCCTCGCAGAGTAGGCGATGTATCCGAACAGGGCGAGCATGGCGAGGAGAATAACCGCTATAACCGCCAGAGCTATCCACACGCCTGATACGGATACTGGCGCTATTCGAAAGACCCTCTCAACAGGGGCCACGATGAAAAATGGGGTCTCCGGCCCTTTAAGCATTCTCTACAGACCTAAGGCTCAAGGGCGTTTAATTTATCTCGCTCGGGCGTCGGCCGGGGTCGGCGAGGAGCGTGTCAAAGAGAGCGGTGTGGGCACTAGTCGCACTGATCGCTCTAGCGGTTCTGACGTCAGCCACGCTCTTGCGATCAAGGCAGGCGTGTGAGGTTGGCGTCCTCCAGCAGGCGCTGAGCGACCTCCAACAGAGGTACTTCGAGGCTAGACTGCTGGAGGGAGGGAGCGAGACCGGCGTCGTGGTGAGGTACGCTCCAGGAGGAGCGATTGAGGTGGACTTCTCGAGATCAACCTACGACATGCCCAGGTT
This sequence comes from uncultured archaeon, assembly GCA_965552295.1. Classification (GTDB taxonomy): domain Archaea; phylum Korarchaeota; class Korarchaeia; order Korarchaeales; family Korarchaeaceae; genus DRBY01. The sequence continues at coordinate 1,967 of CBEVRO010000110.1, forward strand.
CTTCAGGATCGTCGGCGGGCATGTGTACGTGACCAACCTCCTCGGGCTAGGGTGGATCGACCTGAGGACTGGCGAGGGCCGCCTGTACCTCGCGATATTCTCGCTCTACGACCCTAGGATCCTACTTCTAGGTCTAAAAGACTGCAACGTCGAGGAGATCGGCACAACCACGGTAATAAGCGGCGAGATCTCAGAGGAGCTGCTCTCCTCCTTCGACCTGCCAGAGAAGGAGGCGAGAGCTCTGGAGAACCTGTTCGGAGGAGCGATCGTGACCGCCGCTCTGGAGGGGAGCACTCTCGCTAAGCTTGAGATCACATCGCAAGGGGTCGGGAACATCACTCTAGAGTTCTCGTACCCAGACGAGCCCCTGCCCATAGAGGCTCCGAAGCTTGTGATGGTGATCGAGTCCGAGAGCGACATGGACAAGCTGTGGGAGGAGGAGAGCGCCTCCATGGCGAACGCCGACCTGCTCATAGCGGTGCTAAACTCCTACAAGGAGGAGCACGGCTGCTACCCCCAGGAACTCAACCAGAGCGTCGCGGAGGAATTGGGCATGGACTGGCCCACTAACCCATTCTTCGACAGACCCGTCCAGAACGTCACCTCGCCGGGCGACTTTGGGTACGTCCGCGTGAACTGCGACGACTGCTTCCTGCAGGTGTATGGCTGGGACAGCGTTATCAGGATCTGGTTCCCGCCCAGGGGCTGAGCAAGACGCTCTGTCAAGGCTTTCTACAAAACGTGCCTAGCGTATAATAGGTAGCCCTGTGCATCGCGCGATGTGGCGGAGATCAAGGTCGTGGATGTTAGCGAGGAGAACATCGAGGACCTAATCTTCGTCTGCTCGCACAGGTTCCTCTCGGACCCAAGGTATGCGACTGGGATCGAGCTCAAGAAGAGGTGGGTGCGGAAGACCCTGAGGGAGGTTGGGGTCTGCGCCAAGGTAGCCTACCTCGACGGCAAGCCTGTGGGGCAGATAATGTTCTGGCCAGAGACCTCAAGCCATGCAGATCCAAATCCTAGGGAGGGCGTTCTGTACCTCCAATGCGTATTCGTCCCATTCCCAGAGGCGCAGAGGAGGGGGATTGCGACGGCCCTCTTGGACTCCCTCCTGGAGGACTGCAGGGAGAGCCCAGGCAAGCTGGGGATGAGGGAGTGCAGGTTCGTCGTCACTCGCGCCTTCGATGTGGTTGGGTACTACAGCCAGGCAGAGTTCTTCAAGAGGCGGGGCTTCAGGAGGTGCCCTGACGGCGGGCCTAACGACCTCTACTACCCAATAGCCGGAGAGTACGAGCCGAAGTCCAGGCCCTCATACAGGCCTCTGGAGGAGGATCTTGGCAGGGCCGTGGTGATCTTCGGAACGGCCTGCCAGTTCGGGCACGTATTCGCCACGCGGGCCGTTGAGCTCATCAAAGAGGTGGCCCCAGAGCTTCCAATACTGCTGATAAACGGAGATGAATTCCCCGAGGAGTCAAAGAAGAGGGCTAACAAGTGGCTCATCGTCAACGGGAGACCTATCGACGTCTGGATTGGCGACGCCGAGGCCTTCAAGGCGGCCGTGAGGGAGGCTCTCGAGGGACCTCCCTAGAGATCTTGGGGCCACCAGTCTGCTAGGTCAGCAGCTACTCCAGTGAGCGAGGCCGAGCCACACACAGACCGGGGCTCAAACGCGGCCTTGACCTTCCTCGCCACGCCCAAGCAGGCTAGGGCTCGCGGCGGAGGGCCTCCCACACGCTCCTCAGGATTAAGACGAGCCTGTCTCCCTCCCTCACGCCCTCGTCGAAGAGCGTAGAAGACTCGTCTAGGAGTCTGTAGTCCTTTGAGAGGACGTAAGGCTCGGGGGTCAATCCTAGAGCTGAGCAGGCCGCCTCCTTAAGAGAGGCCACCTTGCACTCGGGCTCGACCTCTAGGGTCACCACGAGCCCCTTCCTGGGATCCTCTACCTGGATCTTCACCGAGTGAGAGGGGCAAACGTGGTATTTCAACTCTCGCCGAATCCTGCGCAGCCTCAGACGACTCGCTTGACCAAGTCCCTCGCCTTCAGCCCTCCGATCACGGTCTCCAAGATCCTCGGCGGGTAGTCTCCAAGGCCCACGACCACTGCTTTGCCCCTTGGCCACACGACGTCCGACTCCAGGGCTATCTCGTAGTGGATGGAGAACTCTGAGGGCAGCTCCGCATCTATCGTCACGCTCTCCCCCGGAAGCAGAACCCTGCCGACATTCACCTCGCCTCCCTCGAAGCTCAGCTTCTCCACCTTAACTGGCCTCTCCCAGGCGTTCCTTATCTCCACCACTCCATCTCTCCTCACGGCGAGGTGCTCCCCCAGCTTCAGCTTCTCTCCGAAGAACCGAACCACGGGCTCGACTGACTGGATGGCCTG
>CBEVRO010000111.1:0-4340 GCA_965552295.1 uncultured archaeon
TCTCCTTTTCTGAGGCCGGTGACGTCAAGTAGCGCTCTGTGGTGGGGGGTGAGGTCGAGGGCACCGAGGGGCTCGGGGGGCCCGTACTCCAAAACCCTCTGGTAAACCAGCAGTAGGCGTCACCCCATGTAGTACTAGCGGAATAGTATAATCAGTTCTCTCGTCTGAAGATCATCCTACTCGCCTGAAGGTCTGCACTCGCACTGCTGGGAGATTCGCTCACTTTAACTACACTGCTTAGCCGGAGGATCGCCCCAATGAACACGAAGTCTGGCTTGTTTGAGGAGAGGGAGTGAGATCAATGCGTGAGTCTCGAGAAGGGTAAAAATGCCAGGGGTTCTTACTGAGCCTGATGCTCAAATGGCTTCGAGCTTGCCTGATGAGTTCAAAGCGAAGATAGTAGAAATGATACTCGAGGGGAGGGCAGAAGAAGCAGTTTCAATGGTCTGCGAGGCTCTGGGCAGGTCTCCCCCAAGGATCAGAGTGGATAGAGTCAAGGGCCGCTCCCGAGCCCTGGCGACCTACGTTGCAAGCAAGCGGACGATATTTGTGTCCGAGGGAGATCTGATGAAGAACCCCTTCGTTATACTCCACGAGCTGTACCACCACCTCAGGATGTTCTCTGGCAGGCACAGAGGGACGGAGAAGCACGCCGACAGGTTCGCATGCTCCTTCTTAGAGGCCTACAGGAGGGTCCAATGTCAGAGCGACTCCTGAGATCTCTCTACAGATCCTAGGAGAAGCTGTAGATTGGCATCTAAGCCTATGCCTCTGCTTACAGAGCCACCGATTGTGGAGAAAAAAATAACGAATGTTCGATGAACGCCAAGAATCAGGCTTAATAATGAGCGGTCTAGAAATAATCGTCAGAGGAGATCGGGCTGAGGACGCGTGCCACCCTCCTGGTTCTCTCCTTGCTGATCGTAGTGGTCTCCTGCGTGACCGCGCAGGAGGTCTATCTGGTGGGACAGCCAATCAGGCTAATCGTGACTGTAGAGAACCCCAGCGAGCTGACCCTTGAATACACAGTCGCTCTGCTGGTGAACGGGGAGCAGGTGAACTCCACCGCCCTGATGGTCGGTCCAGGCGCCTCCTCCCAGGTCGAGATTTCGTGGACCCCAGCCGAGCCGGGGAACTACGAACTAAGGGTGGAGGTGCGCCAAGACGGGACCCTGGCCAAAGTTCAGACCTACCTCGTGGAGGTCGTGGCCCCGCCGAAGCCAGACCTCTCCGTGCTGAACCTGACCGTCTATGGAGTGCCCGAGCCGGGCGGGTCCATTGAGGTCGCCGTGACCGTGGTCAACATCGGGGACGCCGAGTCTCCACCCACGGAGATCGTGGTAACCGAGTTCCCGACGGGCAGGGCGGTGTACTTCGGCGAGATCGGGTCCATTCCGCCCGGAGGGGAGCAGGTCCTGTCCTTTGACTACACCGTCCCCGAAGAAGCTGGAAACTACACGCTAGTAGTCGACCTGGATCCGAACAATGAGGTGGAGGAGAAGGACGAGGCGAACAGGTTCGAGTTCGGGATCTCTGTCCCTCCGCCGACCGAGAGCCCGTCGCCTCCTCCACCTACGGAGACCGAGGCTCCGACTCAGCCCCCCACGAGCCCGACTGCTCCGCCTGAGACCGAGTACGCGCCACCACCGCCCGTCGAGGAGGGAGGAATCCCCACGGCGGTCTTAGTGGCGGGAGCGGCCGTCGCCGGCGCGATCGCATCCTACTTGTTCTGGAGGTTCTTCTACCCCCCTGTAGGTGTGGAAGAGGTTGCTAGGAGGTGCTGCTGCCTCGACTGGAACGTGAGACCGGAGGGAACGATCCTAAGGACTGTGAAGCCGGTGAGCAGGGATATGAGGGCGATGGAGGGCAAATACAAGGGGGTCGTGGTGGGCGTCACGGCTCTGTTCGCTCCGATAGGCGGGTACCTGCCTCTGGTGGCGAAGGGGGTCAACGTCGACTGGATAGACGCGAGGGGCATCCTGAAGGGCTGCGATGGCGGATCAGGTAGGACAACTAGTACGCTGTCGATCCCAGTCCCAGAGAACCTCGCGTTCAAGTGGGAGATCGTCAGCGGTCCAGGGTACCTGCTCTCGACGCCCCCGCACTCGCATCCTCACTCCTCGGTGGCCGAGGGGCCGGCCGCAATCTACGTGGCCCCTCCCTTCCTGGAGGAGGATCCGAACGAGCACCCTCGTAAGAGGATCACACATAGGGAGGTCTTGGTCAGGCTGACCGTGGACGACCCAGAGGGCCAGCTGAAGGGCCTCGACTCCCCGATCGAGGAGCGGTACTTCAGGATAATCCTAGTTGGCCAGGGTCTCGAGCTACTGGACCCACTGAGGGGCAGGCCACTCCGAGAGTCCGAATTGGACGGATGGGCCGACTACTCGGAGGTCAGAGACGCCATATCCCTAGAGGAGTTCGAGTGGATCCGATCCGGCTGGACTCCGGAGCCCAGCTCCGAGGAGCTGAAGGGGATTAAGGCCCAGCTAGAGAAGGTTCGGACTCGCAGAAGGGCCGAGGAGGAGACGCTGAGGTACAATATGGGGATTCTCCAAGAGAAGAAGAGGGCGCTCGAGAGGGCTGCCAGGGAGCTGGGAGAGATTGAGTCGGAGCTCGATGACGTGGAGAGGCAGCTGAAAAACCGGAGGGAGGCATGGCGGAGGGCCAGAGAGGAGGCTAGAAGGAGGATTGAGTCCAAATACATGCCGCAGATCGAGCAGCTCAGGCAGCAGAGGAGGGATCTCTGGAAGTCTCACTTCGAGGAGGTTCGCAGGGCGAGAGAGGAGGGGAAGAGCGACGAGTACATTCTGGATCTCAACAGGAGGGTCGGGGAACGGTCGAGCGAGATTGGCAGAGAGATCGCGAGGCTTCAGCAGGAGATGTGGCGAGAGATCAACGAGGCCATGAGGGAGATAGGTCTTCCCTCTCAGCCGGGAACCGGGCTCGAGGAGCATCTCAGGTATCTAGAGAGGAGGAGAGAGGAACTTAGGAAGGCCTTAGAAGCGAAGCGCGCGGAGATCGAGCCCTTGAGGAGGGATGTCGAGGACCTTGAGAGGGCCCTCGACGACTTAAGGAAGAAGATCGAGAAGCTGAGGTCGGAGGAGGAGAGGTGGCGCTCGGCTCTGCAGCCTGCTATTGAGAGGGCCGAGGCCGAGAGGGAGTGCAGACCCATGTTCAAGTGGGAGGATGCCAAGCCGATCGAGGGAGAGATCCTGGCGCCGATCAGGCTGTACGACTCGGACGCGCCGGACTCAGAGTCTCCCACCCCAGAGAAGTCGAAGGTTGATGTGAGGCCGAGGGAGATACTGATCCTCAGGGCCAGAGCCGAAGACGTGGACAGGCTGAGGCTCTGGATCAAGGACGGGCAGACCGTCGAGATAGAAGCTAAGGACTGGGTGAGGTACGAGTGGTCCTCGAGGTGGGCAGACGGCCGGGAGCACGGCGTGGAGCCTGGAAGGTTCTTGGTGACGAGGGAGGGCGAGACCGTAATATTCCTCGCTCCCGAGGAGGAGGGCGAGATCGAGGTAACGTGCAGGATGTACGACAGCGGGATTCAGCACCCAGACGGGGAACTGAGGAGGAGCATGACTCTGAGCGTGAGGGGTTCGGACCCGCTAAAGTCGATTAGAGTGTGGTTGGATGAACTAGAGAGGGTTGTCTACAGGCCTAGCGATGAGGAGTGGCAACTCACCCCTAAATCCAACATCCCTCTATGGATTTAATCCTGCCCTTGTCCTGATACTAGCTTACTCCATACGAAGACTTCCCTTTGCTGCCAGATCAGTTTACGCTGGGTTACAGCAAGTACATATATCCCTCGAAGAGTCCTCAATAAACCTCGGAGCCTCAAGATGGAAGACTGTTACAGGAATATTGATGCCATTAATTTCGTTAAATGTCTTTGGTGGAGCAATGCTTAGCTTTGTTTACTCTATGAGCGAAACAAGCGTGGGAATAACCTTAGGTTCAATTAACATAGATCAAGCCCCAATAACAGCATTCATGAAAGAAGTCTTAATGTCAGCGGCGGGTAGTATAAACCTTGCCGCAGCATTGGGAGTTTTATTAATAGTTGTGCAGATAACTGCAATCGTGGTTGTTAATGTTATCACAAAACAAAGATATTCATTCATTGGATTAACATGAGGTGAGAAAATGGTCGAAGTTAAACTTGAGAACATAGTAAAAACATTTGGTGAAACCGTTGCGTTAAAGGGTATTGATCTTCATATAAAACACGGAGAGTTATTTACTCTCCTCGGACCAAGTGGTTGTGGAAAATCAACCACCTTGAGAATAATAGCAGGTTTGGATTTTCCTGACAGTGGACAATTACA
>CBEVRO010000112.1:0-4279 GCA_965552295.1 uncultured archaeon
AGATCTGGCGATAGTGGCGGCTGGGGCGCTAGCGCTGAGCCCTCTCACACCACTCTGGCAGCTGTTGATAGCCCTGGCGGCCGGGAACGTGTTCATAACGAGCTACGTCTCTCACCTAGCTGGCTGGTCCGAGCACCCGAAGGTGGTGGAGCTGAGGTCCTGGAGCCCAGCGGGAAGGGACGCTAGGCTGCTTGTGGCGGCAATATCGGCCTTCTTGGGCAGGATAGACTGGTACCTTGCTTACATGGCCTCCGTGCCTCTCCTCTTCTCTGCGGTGCTGATAGCAGTCGCGACACGCGAGCCCCCCTTGCCAAAGCCGCCGGCCCCTCCGAAGAGGGAACCCATCCCTCCAGTATCTGCCAGACCCCCAAGGAAGAGGAGGCTCAGGGCTGTTGAGCAGAATCTCGGCACTCTCCTCGCAAGCGCCATAAAGCTGACTCTTGCTATCTTCGCGATAAAGACCGCGGGGAGGCTCCTGGCAGGTCTCGGCCCGATACCGACGGGACCCTTCGAGCTGGACCCCTCTCAAGTCCTGAGCTTCTTGGAACTCATTGCCGTGGTCTACTTCGGCTACAGGATACTCATGGCTCTGAAGTTCTTCGTAGACCTAATGTCTAGCTGGCTCGTGAGGAGGATTGGCGTCGTCACCGAGGTGGCGGTGAAGAGGGCATTGGTGGATTTCCTCTACCTGTCGTTCTTGGCGGTCCTAATGTGGATTGCCCCGCCAAGGCTCCACACACTGCCGGGGGTAGGGGAGATCGCCGAGAGGCTGGTTCTGCTCTTGCTGTTCGTGTTCTTCGTCTTGATAGTCTACGACCTGATGAAGCTCTTCTACAGGAGCTTCAGGGGAGTCTACGACCGGATGGTAGCTCGGCTGGCCGAGAGGTTGAGGCTCCTCGCGGAAGAGGGGACTGAAGAGGGACAGTAGGATTCTGAGGAGATTGCAGTTCGGGTGGCATGCCGACACGCCAGCTGACCCGCAGGGAACGCACGCCTTTATTTTCATGTTGAAGGTGAGCCGTCCGATGCCCACACCCGTGATCATCGTCAACCTGAAGCTTTATGCGGAGTCTGCTGGCGAGAGGGCCGTGGAGATAGCGAAGCAGGCCCAGGAGGTCCAGAGAGAGACTGGCGCCACCTTCGGCATAGCTCCGTCAATGCTGGACGCGTGGGTAGTAGCGCGGGCCGTAGAGATACCCGTGTACGTTCAGCACGTGGATCCCGTGGACCCAGGAGCCCGGACGGGACACGTAAGCCCCAAGCTCCTGAAAGAGTACGGCCTGGCTGGGTCGCTCGTGAACCACAGCGAGAGGAGACTCAAACTAGCTGACATCGCCAAGGTCGTGTCGACCCTCAAGGAGGAGGGCCTGACCTCAATCGTCTGCGCCGGGAACCCCAGGGAGACCCTGGCCGTGGCTGCTCTGGAGCCCACAGCAGTCGCCTTCGAGCCGCCAGAACTGATAGGAACGGGAATATCCGTCTCCAAGGCTAGGCCTGAGGCCGTGACTGAGACGGTCGAGCTCGTGAGGACCCACCACCCTGGCGTGACCATGATATGCGGGGCTGGCATCTCCACGGGAGAAGACGTTAAGAGGGCGCTGGAGCTTGGTGTAGATGGAGTATTGCTCGCCTCAGCCGTGGCAAAGAGTCCAAATCCGAAAAAGAAGATGGAGGAGCTAGCTGCCGGCGCCAGGAACGTACTTAAGCAATAAGTTGATTCTGGGCCTGTAGGGGGCTCCCTACACGTAAGGAAGAACTAAACCCGCCCCCCTAAGCTAGGCTGCCCTCGGAGGCAATTCATTGTTCCCAGAAGATCTAGCTGAATAGACGAATACTGCCAGATGGTTTTACGAGATGCTTCAATGAGGGGAGAGAGAAGAAACCCGTAGGCTGTGGGAACAGGCTCTAGAAGACTTTAAGACGGCTAAAGTTCTCCTCAGAGAAAAGAGATATTATGCGTCGGCGTTTTTCTCTCACCAGGCCGCCGAGAGAGCCCTAAAGGCCACATACATTCGCTTGAAGAAGGAGTTCCCTCCCCGCACCCACAACATCGTGATGCTAGGTAAGCTCCTCGAACTAGAAGACCTGATAGAAGATTTGATGGGGCTCAACCCAGAGTACACGATCTCTAGATACCCCGACGCGGCCAATGGAGAAGCTCCCAAAGCCTCCCCGCTAAGACTCCCTAGACGCGGTCCTCTTTGCTGGCTTCGTGGCGCTCGTGGGTGGACTGGGGGGCGGGAAACTCAGCCGCCGTGATTGCGGGCTTCTTACTGATCCTGGTTTCGCTGGCCGCCATGCTGGGATGGATGCCAGGCAGAACTGCGGCTGAATCAGAGCAGAGCGCCGCTCTCTTAGAGTCTATAGAGAGCCTCAGAAGGGAGGTGAGAAACTGAGGAGAGCCCTGGAGGAGTAGCCGATTTCGCTCGGAATACGGTCAACGTTTTAACGTCCTGAGTAGACAGCATAATAGCGGCTCGCGGAGGAATCGAATCGAATGCGTGAGAGAGACCTCGAGCGAGTAAAGGAGGTTCTGAGTCAAAGGGAAGAGATCCTATTTGCCTACCTCTTTGGCTCAGCCGCCGAACGCAGGGACTCGGAGCTCAGCGACGTAGACATTGCCGTCTACTTGGACCCCTCTCTGCCACGCGCCACGATGCGAGAGGTGCTGGCAGAGATCGCGAGCGAGCTCGAGCCTAGGCTTAAGGTGGATCTCGTTCTCCTCAACACGGCGTCGCCAAGCCTCGCCTTCGAGGCGATAAAGGGGAGACCCATCGTCGTTAGGGACGAGGGCGCGCTGAAGGAGTTCGTCTACAGAACCCTCAAGGTGTACCACGACAGGAGGTACTACGACCTGAGGTGGGCGAGGACCGTGTTAGCGAGGTGAGTGGGGATGTACTTTGCTGAGAAAGTGTCTAGAAAGATAGCCATCCTCGAGAGGGCGTTGAACTACCTCAAGTCTAGGGCCGATGTGACCCCCGAGCAGATCGAAGAGAACTACGAGCTGAGGAGCGCCTTGGAGAGGAACTTTCAGATTGCGATAGAGGCGGCGCTGGACATAGGGGAGATGATAATCGCCGAGGAGGGGCTGCCCAGGCCGGAGGAGTACAGAGGAGTCTTCCTAGAGCTCGGGAGAGCGGGCATACTCTCGAGAGAGTTTGCGGAGAAGATAGCGCCCATGGCTGGCTTCAGGAACATACTGGTGCACCAGTACGACGTGGTAGATCCAGAGAGGCTGTGCGACTTCCTGAAGGACAGGCTCTCCGACCTGGAGGAGTTCATCAAGTACGTGAGAGCCTACATGAAGGGTAAAGACGTCCGTCGTTAGGTGCAGGATATCGCTCGCCTGAGATCGCGCGTGATATCGGCCATCAACGTGATCACCCTGATGGAGCTGAGGGCCAGGCTGAGGAAGTTCTCCATCTTTGCACCGCCCCAGTGAGCGGGGCACCCCCCGCTCACTCCCTCACCCTCCCAGCCTAAACCTCCGGGCCACCGCCTGTCGGTACAGCTGGAGACCCCTAGCCGTACGCCGGAGGGACGAAGCCCTCGACTTAACCCCTCCGACGAGACGACCGGCCCCCTCCACTTCCTCTCTTCCCTCTTTCAGGAGGGACTCGCACCTCTCGAGTCGCTTCTCACCGGTCTCGAGCCCGCCGAGCGCCTCTCGGGCGGCGGGCAGATCCGACTCGCAGTCGCCCGACAGCCCCGGCTGCTGGGGCAGGCTGAAGTCCGCTAGACACTCCTCGACCCGCTTCAGCTTTGGCCTAGCCGCCCTCACCGACTCTGCCGCCGACTTTATCCTGGCCGGATCTTCTCCAGATCTCTCGAGTTCTCGACGGAACCCGCTGAAGGCCCTCTGAATCTCAGCCCACTCCTCCAGTCCACCGGCCTCGAGCAGGAGGCCGCTGCCGCCCGCGGTCATGGGATTCAGCAGGGAACTCATGATTGAGTAGATCCCCCCGACCGCCTTCACCAGGTCCGTGGGTAGGGGCGTCGAGACCAGGTCTTCGAGGGCATAGCTGGCCGACGTGCCCAAGGCGCCCAAGAGTCCGTCTCCCCAGTCCCAGATCCCGCTGAACTGCGCGGGGTCCACGTCCGCGCCTGCCAGCTTCAGGACATCGGACACCTCCCTCAACTCCCTCAAGAAGGACGAGAACGCGTTTCGCCACTCTGCAACGGCTTCCTCCAACTTGGAGTCCAGCGAGTCCGCCTCAGAGAGGAGCCCCGCCAGGCGTCCCTCGACCTCCCGTCTGCGCTCCTCTAGGCTGGACCTGAG
>CBEVRO010000113.1:0-4254 GCA_965552295.1 uncultured archaeon
CGTAATGGATGTCCTCAGGGATCTCGCGAGAGGAAGAGAGTGAGCCTGCTGCACTCCAGAGCCGAGGACTCGTAGCACCTGTCTAGGGCCGGACAAGTCATGCACGGCAGCTCTAAGAGCCTCTCCACCGTGGCTACGACACCTAGCTCTTCCGTCTGCGGTGACTCTCCGCCTCTTCGCACTGGAGGCATCCCTCTTCACATGCTGCTACCGACCCTTCCTTAATTTTCTTGCCAAATTGGAAGAAGGCTCAAGGAGGTAAAGTCTCCGACCTATATACCCGCCCGCCCGATCCAGCGGAACTAGTATCTTCACCAAATAGTAGGGAGCTTCCACCGGCCCTATGACGTCTCTGACGATGCCTACCTCGTTTAGATTCTCGTCCACGACCTTCATGTCCTTGGGGTCAAGCTCTACAGGCCCTTCGGCCGGAACCAGAAAGTTGTGAGACGCGGTTATCTTCTCTACGGTCCCAATCGGTCTAAGCTTAAAGGAACGGGGTACCCTCGGTTCAGGAGGCAGGCTTCTCCTCCTCCAGGAGGACCGCGTTGATTAAGCCATCCTGTCCCGGGCTGGAGGTCACTCTCGCGAGACCTAGCTCTGTTCTGATCATCGCACCCCTCGTTATTATCTTGGCCCTCTTAAACGCCTTGTTAGCTGGGTTGTCTACCAAGTCTAGTATTCTAACTCTCTTCGTGCCATCCCCAGGAATTGTGACGTTCGCGTAGTGATCAGCGAGCAGCCTCAGCTTGTAGTTCCCTCCCATGACTCTTACAAACTTGACTCTCCTCTCACCAATTCTCGTTAGGGCTGGAAACCGTCCAAGCTCCCTCTTCCTCTTCTTGCGAGTCTTCCGAATCTTGCCGCCGGTTGGCTTCCTTCCACGAACCGCCACTGGCCCATGGTAGTAGTAGGGCACTGTCTCACGACCTCCTCCAGTCCCGGGTTACCTTGGGTTAAATAAGCATACCGTCTCTACCGTCCCCGAACTTCGGGGTGGTAACGGGCTTGCGGACAAAGAAGGTGGGCATCACTCCAGCTGGCCTCGCCGTTGACGCTCTGATAGTCCTTGCCATAGCTGGAGTGATCTTTGCATCCGCTGTGCCGAGGGAGAGGTACTTTGACATTAGAGGCGCCAACATGGTTGGCATAGCCGCAACGTACTACAGCGCAGTCAGGAGGGGATATTCGATTCGAGTGGAGGTAGAGGGTGCGTGGCACGCCGGTGGCATGTTCAGGGCCAGTGGAAAGGTGCTCTACGCCGATAGCAAGCGACTGATATTGTACGATGACGAGAAGGGTGTGTTGGTTCTCTCAGATGAATTTGATGAAGCGTACGTGGATGGGGTGCCGAAAAGGGTTCTTATCAAACTCGAAAGAAGCAGCGGAGTTGAGAGGATTGACTTCTCGTTCTCCCATGGCGCGTTGGAGGATCTGGAGTCGATCAGGGAGATATGCGAGCATCACCCACTACCCGGCCTCAAGGGGTGCTTCATCTCTGCCTCATTCGGCATTTGGCTATACGATGCGAATGTAACCGTTCCGGCCAGCCTCATCGAAGATTTAGCCGCCTCATTTGACGGAATAACTGAGGTTAGGACAGCCGGTTATGAGGCCGTCATCTGGGTCAGGTTCATGGAACTCGACTCGGCCCTCTCGCTCCTAGAGAAGTTGACCTCCACACTGGACAGCGAGGGCATCCCCTACAAGGGGATTCTAGTTGGGCCATACGAACTCACCCTGCTATTCGATGGTCTGCCAGACCATGAGGCTGCAGAAGTCGTCACAGAGTTCGCAGCTAGGGACGCTGAGAGGTGGATAATTCACCGGGAAGGGTAGGTGGGGGAGGTTGGATCCACGGGTCATTCGCTTGATGGGGGTCGTGCTCGATCTCTGCATTCTAGTTGGTGCGGCCGCCTTCATTAGCATTAGAATCAACGCTCACTCCTACTATAGCGGGGATGTGCGGAGCGGGCAGTCGGCAGCATACATAGCCAACTTCTATCGAGCGAGAGGCTACTCGCTCAGCGGTTCTATCCTTGGAGTACACGTGAATGGTACGGTAATCGAATCTCCTGGATTCATTCTGGACTCGGCCAGGGCGTCGCTCTTCTTCAGCACTGGGAGAGACGTTCTCATAGTCTACTCCTCTGATCAGAAGATACGAGACCCTCTGCCGCAGGAAGTGGATCCGCTTAGGCTCTCTTTGAAGGTTGACAGAGAAGTGGACAGGGCTCTAATCTCTCTAGATCCCATATGGACGACGAGTCTGACGCAGGTAATCCAGAAGGTGAGCGAGATCTCTCAAGCAATTGAAGAAGCCGGCGCCCAACATGAAGTCTACGTCACGCTCAAGCTCCACGGCAAGGGGTTATCAGAAGCCATCTCATCGAACGAGGTCCCCATCTACTGGCTGGAGGATCTGGTCAACTCTGAATGCTCGGGTCTCTTTCTGTTCGTAGGTTCTACGGTTGCCCCATTCTACCTGCTGATAGAGAACATGAACTGGAGAGACTTAGGTAAGTTGAACGCTCTGCTCGAACGGTGGATACCCAGTGACTCTCTGAACATGCTAGCCTACGATATTCAGGTTAAGGTCGTCTTCGCAGCTCCCCCGGACGAGTCTGCCAAGGCTCTGATCTACAAGGGGCTAATGTCAATTCCGGGAGTGAGGTACGTGAAGTTCACTACGGAGTTCAAAGATTGATTCGGGTGATCTGATATGAGCGTCGCGTGGAGAGGCTTTAAGATCCTGCTCAGACTTGAGATAGCTATTGGCAAGAAACTATCTGAGATCATAGCAGGCGTTTTGGAGGGACTCACCTCTGGAGAGTCAATTGGCGAGTGGGAACTCCCCAGGCCATTGGTGAAGCTATTGCGGTTGGTCGACAGAGCGGCAGACCTTGCAGCATCTGGAGTGGCCCACAGCGTTTTGCTGTCCCCTTTGAGGCCGATCATAGCGTCAGCAGGTGCTCTATCGCCGGTGATCGCTGTACCAGCTGTGTACCTTGTCTATCTCTTTCTAGCTCTCATAAGCCCTCTACCAGTGCTCGACCTGAACCTCTGGATTGCAGCCATCCTGCTATGGAGCGCTGCAGTCCTAGCGTTCTCCCTAGGGGCGGCTTTGAGCGTATTGAGGTATGAGCGCCGCGAGGTCGAGCCCGGCACTCGAGATGAGTTCCTACACTTCGCTCTCCCTCTGATAATCGCAGGGGCGTTGGGCCTGGCGGTTAACTACATGAGGATAGGGGCCATCCCTCTGCTATACCCAGAACTCCGCAGACACGACAGCCCCTGGATGATTAGCTATGACGCCTATCTCCTGGGACTCTCATCGCTAGTCGCTTGGTTGGGGCTGAAGGTTAAGCAGGGCGACTTGAACAGAACGAGATGCATGACTGGAATGGCTGGGCTCATGGCACTGACGTTGCTGCTGACAATCCCCTCAGGGTTTCGCTTAGACGTGTTCGTCGCCATTGGGACCCTGGTCACCTCGATGTGGATGGCTGGGCTGGTAAAGGGAAGGCAAATAGTCGCCTACCTAGGGATCCCTGGCTTGGGAATCTTCGTCATGCAAAAGGTCCTCCTGATGGCTAGAGCGGGCCTTAGCGGAGATCCATACTACGTATTGGTGAGCAGAGCAGGGTTCACGCTCTACTCTCTGACTATGATACTCAGAGAGTATCCACCATGGGGAATGACATACGGGATACTTCTCTTCGTGAACCCAATACTCACACTCTTAGGAATACCTAGACCGCTTGTAGGCGCGCTGACCGGAGAGGCGGTTGTAGGACTCCCGGTGGCCTACACAACCTCGCTAGTCGGACCCATTTGGATTGACTTCGGGCTTCCCGGCGTGATACTTGTTCCTCTAGTCATCGGCGCCATAACCGGCAAGGTGTTCTCGCTAGCTAGGGAGGGTGATCCCGCGGCGAGGGTCCTGTACCCAATCTTGCTCAGCGCGTGTCTAGTGTGGATAGAGTCGGGTCCTGTGCACCCATACCTCTACTCCTTCTACGCTCCCGCACTCGGGCTAATTGTAAAGCGTTGGCTCGAGAGTAAAATGGCTAGGTAAGCAGTATGGCTCGTGGCTGGAGGATCAAAAACGAAGAAATGGAGTGTTAGGAAAAAGCTCAGTGGAGTTCTTCAGAACTCGAACTTGCTCTCTCCGCCCTCTTCCTTCTCCTCTTCCTTCTTCTTCTCCTTCTCGTATGGCTTGGCGGCTATTATGTCGTCTGTCTTTATGATTAG
>CBEVRO010000114.1:0-4217 GCA_965552295.1 uncultured archaeon
CCGTGAAGCCCTGGGATAAGTTGGCCGTGAAGCCCCTGGGGATTAGCAGCAGGCCCACCAGATCCTCCTCTCCCAGTCTCACAGCTTCTCCGGCCTCCTCAAAGTCCTCGAACTGGTGCACCGCCACGACGCCCGTGGAGTTCAGCGCCTTCACTAGAACGCTCGCAATCTCTCCCCCGTCCTGATTCACCACGGCTATGTCGTAGACCGCGGCCTCTCCGCCCCCGAAGACCGCGGAGAAGAACAGCATCATGATCAGCGGGAATGCTATCGTCCAGAAGACAGTGGACTTGCTCCTGAAGAACTGCAGGGTGTCCTTCTTTGCGATCCCGACCCAGGGCCTCATTCTACCACCTCCACGAGCCTCTTGCCCGTCAGATTCAGGAACACGTCCTCCAGAGTGGGCAATCGCATTTCTACGCTCTCCGGGTGTATTCCAGCAGATTGGAGCGTGGCCACGACGTCGGGCACGAGCGACTGCGGATCCTCAGTCGATATCTCCAAGCCCTCCGGCGTCGGCTGCGGCGAGAAGGGCTTCAGAACCTCTAAAGCCCTGTCCAGGTGACGCATCCTCACTCTCACGACGACTTTGGAGAGCCCTCCGTACTTGGCCTTGAGTTCGTCGGGAGATCCTATCGTCACCACTCTGCCGGAGTCCATGATCGCCACTCTGTCGCAGAGCTCATCGGCCTCCTCCATGTAGTGAGTGCTGATGAGGAGCGTTCTGCCCTCGCCCCTCAGGCGCTCGATGAATCCCCAGAAATCTCTCCTGGCGTCTGGATCGAGCCCTACAGTCGGCTCGTCTAGTATTATGACCGAGGGCGTATGCAGGAGCGAGGCCGCCAGGCTAAGCCTCCTCCTCTGTCCTCCCGACAGCTTGCCAGCATTCCTCTTCAGCAGATCCTCCAGCCCGAGGAGCTCGGACAGCTCCTTGAGCTTCTCCTTGAACTCCTCCCTACTCATGGAGAAGAGCGAGGCCACGAACTCTAGGTTCTCGTAGCCCGTGAGGTCATCGTACAGCAGGGTCTCCTGAGGGTTGAAGCCCACGAGCCTCTTGATCTTCTCAGGCTCCTTCACGGCGTCATGCCCGAGCACGAAGACCTTGCCAGAGTCTGGACTTCGCAGGCCGGCTATTATCTCCATGAGAGTGGTCTTGCCAGCTCCGTTAGGACCAAGGAGCCCGAAGACCTCGCCTACTCTCACGCTGAGTGTGACTCCATCTAGAGCGACTACGTCTCCGTAGGACTTCCGAACGTCGACAATCTCCACCGAGTACTCCACCGGGTCGCTTAGCCTCGTCTCCTGCATCGGGTCAGAAAAGAGTGTTCAGGAGATTTAAGTGAGGTAGATTCTCTGCAGTGCAGAGGAAGTGAGTCAGTTAATTTGAATCTAGAATCTGAACTAAGCGTGTCCGAAGTGGACCTTAAGGAGCTGACTAAGACTCTCGACTACCTCAGGAGATTCCTGGAGCATGAGCAGATAATGGCCGTCTCAAAGCTCTACGCCTGGTGGCTGTGGCTGGCCTTCTAGGCGGTGGGATCTCGCTGGCGATTAGCTATGCTCCAAGCTCTCCTCGGGAGGTTGGACTGCTTCAGGTGGGTCTCTGACTTACGATCGCGATCTTAATCACCAGAGCATTTGCAGAGAATGTGTCACGGATCAAGGAGTTCTCCAGGGCTCTGCCACCAGAGCGTGCTGATCTGATGGCCAGGAGTGGCTGGAGTTATCTGCATGCTGATAAGCCCCTCCTGCTCAGCCAGAATCGCAGTTGGGCTGTGCTCCGTCTTGAGCCTCGGGAACCTGAGCAATTGGGCGCTATCCAGACGGATGAAGCGGAGGGCAGACGGCGAGCCAGCGGCCGTCGGAATCGCAAACCTCACGTCTATCCCGCTCCTCCTTTCCGTTGAGGGAGATCTAACCAGATTCGTGGCTATGCTGCTAGTGATCTCACTGAGCTACGCTTGGGCCAGCCTCTCGTACGCTCTCAAGGCTGGGAGGGTGCTCTTGGTGAGTCCTGAGGGAGAGCCTCTGGAATCGGCCATCAGGGAGTTCCTCACGACGCTCTCCCAGGGGCCGCTCTCCTCGCCGGTTCGGCTGACAATCATGCTGACTCTGGTGCTCAAGGGGCACGCGACGTTCTCGGATCTTCAGAGGCTGCTTGGGCTCACTCCGGGGAACCTAGGGTCACACCTGGAGAAGCTGGAGAGGGAGGGCTACGTCGAGAGGCTTAGGTGCCTCAGGGGGGGCTCAGGTACGTGACGTGCTACAGGCCAACTCAGCAGGGCTCTCTCGCTCTCGGGAGAGCCCTCAGGTCGGCGTCTAGCCTGTGGGAGGTCTCAAGCAGACTCAGAACTTTGGGATAGGCGTAGTCCAGCCCGGATCCATTGAGTGGCCCGCTCAACCGCTCTTTGAGCTCTTCCACTTCTTGTATACGCCAATGACCACCGATGCAGCAGACGCAGTCGCAGTGACTATTCCGAGCACCTCCTTGTACTTCTCGATGAATGACTCGGCCTCCTGAACCTCGTAATCCATTTGGTAGTCTGAGGTCCAGTACTCGGTGTACTTCACGCCCATTAGGTTGATCACGGTCTTGACCTCTATCTTGGAGTAGTATCGACCCGGCGGGAGGTCGGAAGGCAGTGGTATCGCGCACTCGAGGTCTACTTCATCTCCAGGGCCTAAAGAGAACTCCTGCCCCGGCTCTAGGCACTCGTAGAACTCGTTCTCAGAGAACTTGTCTGTTGGCCACCCGGTGTAAATCCTAACGTACTCTACATGGGTCGCCGCTCCCCCCTCGTTGGCTATGTGAACCCTGAACTTGGCCTCGCCCCCAAGCCTGAACGCGTAGCCCTCCTCGGTTGAGTAGTCAACATCTAGCATTGCTATCCTCTCAGAGATCACCAGCTCCGTGCCCTCGACGATGTAAGTCTCAGGAGTCCACCCCCCTCCGGAGAGGGTCTCGATGTCTACTTCGAAGTAGTAGTGATAAACTCCAGGAGATAGGTCAGGCGGGACGTCTATTCTGGCCTTCCCAATTTCCTTTTCCTCTCCTGGAATGAGCTTGACCTCCTGAAGCGGAGTCAGGGTCGCGTACTCACCCTCGCTCATCCACTCTGCGTAGACCCTCACCTGCCTCACTCTGAATGTCATGTCGCACGTGTTCTCGATGGACGCAGAGAGCACGATCACAGAGCCCGGAGTGTATATGCCAATGTACTCCCCTGCTGGGTCATAAGCTGGATTGTCGAATTTCCACCAGAGCATAAAATCAACTTGCTCTCCAATAGCAATTTGAGATGGCAAGAGAGCTACAAGCCCTAGGGCGAGGAGTCCGAGGATGTGGGTCCTGAAGCGCATTCTCGCTAGTCTGCGGCGTTAGCAGGCCTATGATATAAGTGTAGCAAGGTGTTTTGGCTAAAGTTTCTACTATACGGCCAGGAGAGTGTGGAAGAGCCCCTGCACATTCCCTGCTACGCTTGGGGAGTTCCCTAGCCTTGAACCTTCCAGAGACGCTCTACGGGCCCATATTCGAACTCAAAGCCAGAGAATCTTGGTCTCAGTCGGCTTGAGTTATGCCGTTCTAGTCGTGAGGAGCTTACGGCCGTTAACTCTCATAGCTGGTACCGCCATGCGGAGAGTGTAGCGACGACCCTAACCATCACTGAGAAGGCCACCCCGAAGACGATCCGTCGCCGCTAACAGCGGGGCGTTATTTACCTTACCGCTGAAAGTACCCGCGACATGACCGTGCAGCTTGACGAACTCGACATCAGGATCCTAGCTGAACTGTTAAAGAACGGGAGGATTCCGCTGACCAAGCTTGCGAAGAAGCTCAGGGTTCCTAGAACCACCGTCAACTCGAGGCTGTGCAAGCTCGAGGAGCTCGGGCTGATAAGGAGGTACAGGGCTGAGATAGCAGTAGAGAAGCTGGGCTACAGCGAGCGATTCTGAGGGCAAGAAGCAGACGAGCCGCCTGTTGCGGCGGGGTTGAAAGGTGCGGGAGCGTGACCTCACCAAGAAGAGCCTCGCTCTCTGGGTTGCCTCTCTGGGTAGACCAATCGTCTAGAGGACTCGTTCCACCAGATTATCACATTCGGCCAGCAGGGTGGCTCAGGTGACAAGCGTGCCTTGGGTCTGGGTAAGGAGGCCTAGGAGGAGGCGCCCTCGAGGTCGCAGGCTCCCTCCCCCGCCGCCACCTCCACCCCCTCCGCCGC
>CBEVRO010000115.1:0-4181 GCA_965552295.1 uncultured archaeon
TTCCTGCCAACCCATCGGCGCGACGGTCAGGTCTACTTGGACGACGAGCTTCTCGCCCAGGTTCTGCCCTAAGATCGCCAGCTTGTCGGACAGCTCGGGCGAGGGAGGTACGTGAACGACTAGGTAGTCGGCCAGCGAGGCGGCAATCTTGAAGAATTCTCCCGAAGCGGGGCCGATCAACCCAATGCCGAACTCGAGACCCCTGGACCTCACTAAGCTGGCGATCTGCTCTAGGGGAACCTTAGAAAGCGCCTTTGCAGTGCCCGAGACCCTCACGGCGTCGGCATACTCCTCCAGCTCGGAGAGCGTCCAGCCTACCTGATCTAGGGTTCGATCGGGATCTCGAACGAGCACGACCACCTCAACGCGTTCAGACACGTTGGAGGCCCGCTCTAAGATGGGTATGATCCAGTCTGGGTGCTCCGAGGCAGAGGGAATTGTAATTGAGACCATTTTAGGCTCTAACCCATCGATCAAGTTGATCCAGCCATCTAGATCCCTTAGCCTCGTGACCCTGAGGTTGAGGCCGACCTTCGCTCCGGGAGGTAGTGGCATCAAGACGGGGGGTTGAGCGGCGTAGAACACCACGAAGGGTCCTATCTCAGCTAGAGCCTCGACCTCCTGCGACCTGCTTATCACCCTGAACTCGTCCTGCGTGACGACGAAGATCCCGCTCTTCCTGCCCTCCTGAATCGCCTCGAGCATCTCCTCCGTCCTCACCTCTCTATACATCCCTCCATCAGTGAGCCTGCCTGAGAGGAGGGTAATGCAGTCTGCCAGCGGTCCAACCCTAACGTGGAGGATCTCGCCCTCTGGGACGTTCTCCTCTATCCACCTGGCGAGTTCCTGGACATAGGGGTTAGTGACGCTGTAGATCTGCCACCTCTCTGGAATCACCTCGCTCATGTCCGTCACCTCCCTGACTATCGGCGCAGGGCCTCCGCCCATCCTCGGCGCGAGGCTGGGGGCGAAAACCGACGCGGTTAGCGCGAAGACCGCTACGAGGGTCAGCGCTCCCCTGCCGCCCAGCCTCGGTTTCACCTTCTCCACGACTAGGCCGAAGCCCAGCGCCGCGACGGCTGCGTTTACCGGCGGCGAGTGCAGAAAGTACCTGAAGCCGTAGGTTGGCAGTATGGCCGTGAACCCGAGGAAGCTCCCGAGCAGGATCCTGCCCTCCGCCCCCTTCCGCAGGCACGCGTAGATCCCTACAGGTATTAGGACTAGGTAGAAGATGTCTAAGGAGAGAAAGCCAAGGAACGAGACCATTACCCTGGGCCTCACGGCTTGCAACGCCTCCAAGTTGTTGATCACGTGAAGAGCCCAGGGTGAGAACGCGAGCAGAGATACGGTGGCGACTTTAGCTGATTGCCCGAGATAGCCCCTGTCGATTGGATAGGCCAGCAGAGCGGAGACTACCATGGACAAGAGGACTACGTATGGAAGGCCGAGGTGGGAGTAGAGGAAGGCGGTCATGAGGAGAATGGAAGGGAGAACCTTCTTCCTGGTGAAGAAGTAGAGGAACGGCATGTATAGGGCCATAATGAGGGCTGTGGGGGCCACCGTCAGCTGCCAGGTCCAGAACCACGAGTCGGCAGAGAGGAGCCCGAGGTAGACCGCTCCCACCTCTGGGCCGAAGAGCAGTCGGATCGCCAACCACGACAGGAGGAGCGACGCAGGATACTGGACGAGGGCGATGAGCCTGCCGACGGACACGAAGTCCAGACCCGTCAGAGCGTGAGTCCACCATATCAGGATGTGCAGCAATGGAGGGTAGAGGTGCGGCCTCCCAACGGGGGCGTACTCGTAGTAGTCCCACAGCACGACTCCACCGAAGTCCGAGAACATCTTGCCCATGAGGAGGTGGTAGGGGGTGTCGTAGGAGAACGGCAGGTATTGCCTGTTGACGAACAGCAGGATCGAGTGGGCTGCAATCAGGCCCAGCGGAATTAGGTCGAGTGGGTGAAGCTTAATCCGCAGAGTCTTCATTGTGGCCGCACCTCCCCGTGTGTCAGGTGACCCCACCCTCGGAACGAATATAGTGAACCCCGCCGGAACGCGGTAGGAACTTAAGCAGCCTGCTGCTCAAGTGGCCCAACTCGCTCACTAGTGATAAATGGCCGTCTTAGCAAGGTATATGAGCGTTCAGCGCGGCCTTGCCAGGCCCTTTACCACCTAAACAGCCTCTAGAAAGCCTGATCAACTCTCTGAAGGGTCGAGATGCTCGGTCCAACCAGCGGAGGTACCTGTCCAGCGAGTAGCCTCCTGGGCCGAGATCGATCGGGTAGGGGCGCCTCGCCTCTATGTACCTCACGACGCCGACTGCTCCTGCAACGCTCGCAGCCACGACGTGAGGGAGCGCCTTAGAGTACTCTCTGGGTTCTTTGGATAGCCTCCTCTCCACGACGAGGTCGCGCAGGTCCACCTCCCCGCGAGTCAGCCTAAGGGCCCAAGAGTCGAAGACGCGGACGGCCTCCACGGCGAGTCTCGCCAGCTCGCTAGGAGATCGCGCCGGCTCGAGTTTCCTCAAGGCCTCTTCCGCCGCCTTCCTGACGATTGGCGGGGCGTCTCTTCTGCAGAACTCCAGGCCCTTGACCTTGAACTCCCCTCCCTTAAGCCTGCCGAGGTACCTCGATGGGACCCCCTCCCCCGTGGTCTCTCCTGAGAAGAAGGCAATCCACTCGTACTCCGCCTCCACCTTCAGGCTGTAGCCGGTCTCTTCCTCAATGGCGCGGATCAGCTCCTCGACGCTGGTGGCGTTGCGCCTGGGCTGAACGAAGATTGAGTCCACCAGCGCGTGCAGCACCCTGTAGCCCGTCTTCTCAGCTGCCTCTATGGCCCTCCTAGCGACGTCCCTCGCGAGGGCCGTGACGCACTCGTAGGCCTCTATGCTTCCGAATCTGGCGTTTCTATACCCCAAGTAGCCGAAGCACGCCACGAGTATCCACTTGACCGCGGATTGAGCGGACTCGTACCTCCCACCCTCGCCGCTCGGCAGGGCCCTGGCGAGGTCCCTCAGCCTGGCTCTGCGCTCGACAAGCCTCCCCACGACGTCGGCCACGAGCCCTCTGCGGTCCAGACATATCTCGTGGCCCACCTCCGGCACCCTCCTGCGAGGCCCGCGGCAGGCCGGGTCGTTGACGGTCTCGGGGCTCACATTCTCCCTGGCGATTATGGAGGGGAAGAGGGAGTTGAAGTCCAGCTGATAGACGCCCCAGTAGATCCCCGGCTTGGGCGTGAGCACCACGCCCCCGCGATCCGCCGTGAGGAGCTTGCCTGGGCTCTTCCACCCCTCGACGCTGGACCTGACCTCCGGCACCAGGTAGCGCCTGCGCATGGCCTCGAAGGCCTCCGCGCTGGTCAGCACTTGACCTATCGAGGCGTTGACCGCCAGCCTGGGAGGCATGGCCGCTATCCTACACCACTCCACCAAGCCGAGGAGGTCTATGTCGAGAGGGGGAGGCTTCGGCAGGATGACTGTTCCGACGTGCTCGAGGGCATCCCTCACGCCGTCGATGTCCAGGGCCAGCTCCAGCCAGCCGGGGCCGTCGAATATCGCCAGGTGAGGCTCGATCCTCTCGATCAGATCGGCCAGCTCTCCAGCTCGCTCCACCGGCAGGACCAGCTCAGACCCACCTGTCTGAACGACCACGCGATCCACGAGGTCCAGAGACGGCACGTTTGGTCGACCGGCCCAACCCTCAAAGGACACGCGGATCCGCCTCAGCTCTGGGAGGTCGTACCCAACTGAGTCGAGGTCCTCGGTCGTGTAGACGCCCTCGCCGCCGACCTCCACCCAGGCGCAGGCCGTCAGCCCCAGCCTCCAGAGCGCTCTCTGGACGGCGGATGGGAAGGTGTTCCAAACCTCGGCCAGGCCCAGCGCGCGCACCCTCCTGAGGATAGATCTAGCCTTGGAGGGTCTGACGTCGACCACAAGCACGTTAGTGGAGTTCCTGTACCAGGGAGGAGTCAGCCACTCCTCCACTCGCACTCGCTCGACCCCGGGGGCTGACTCTAGAGCCGCCTCGAGCTGCCTTGGGGGAGCCTTCTTGGGAGTCAGGTAGAGTCTCTCAAGGACTGGCAGCTCGAGCTGGGTTAACTCGCCAGGCTCGGTGACAAGCTTCAGGCTCAGCAAGTCTCCGTTGATCAAGGCGTCTATCAGCCAGCCGCGCAAGCCCGCTAAG